>JAKZYH010000511.1:0-15948 GCA_047514575.1 Acidobacteriota bacterium
CCTTCGGTGTAGGTGAGCTGAAGCGCTACCAAACGGGGAAAGCATGAGCGCAGCCGGAGATCTCACAACTCCTCTCTGGGAGGAGTTTCAAAAGGAATTGGCAACGGTGGATTCCGTTGCTGAGTTGTCCCAGATCCGGGACAAATACTTGGGTCGCCAGCGCGGTCTGCTCACCCTGCAACTGCGCGAGTTGGGCTCCCTGCCAGCCGAGAAGCGCCCCCAAGTCGGAAGGAATCTGAATCTCCTCAAGGTCCGGGTCGAGGGGGCTTTGGAGCGGTTTCAGGCGGAGCTCACAGAGAAGGCGCGATTGGCAGACTTGGGAGGGGAAGGAATCGACGTCACTCTGCCCGGCTACTCTTCTCGCCAGGGGCGTCCGCATCCCTTGCGGCGGGTCCAGCAGGAAATGGAAGAGATCGCCGTGCGAATGGGTTTCAGCGTCCTCTCGGGACCAGAACTGGAGTCGGATTATTACAACTTCGAAGCTCTGAACCTACCCAAGGGGCATCCGGCGAGGGACGCTCAGGACACCCTTTACATCACCGAGAACCTGCTGCTGAGGACCCACACCTCGCCCGTTCAGATCCGGACTATGGAGGGGCGGCAGCCCCCGATCCGTATCGTGGTGCCGGGTCGAGCTTTCCGGCGGGATTCGGTGGATGCCACTCACAGTCCCATGTTTCACCAGATGGAAGCGTTGGTGGTTGGCGAAGGAATCACGATGGCCGATCTGAGAGGCACCTTGGAACGGTTTCTTCGCGAACTATTTTCCCACGACCTGGGAGTGCGCTTCAGACCGAGCTACTTTCCCTTCGTCGAACCCGGCGCCGAAGTAGATATCAGCTGCATCTTCTGTTCGGGTCAAGGCTGTAGTGTGTGTAAGAGAACGGGATGGATCGAGTTCATGGGAGCCGGTATGGTGCACCCTCGTATCTTCAGCAGGGTGGGCTACGATCCGGAGCGATACACGGGTTTCGCTTGGGGAATGGGGATCGATCGTATCGCCATGTTGAAGTACAAGGTCAACGATGTGCGCCTGTTCTTCGAGAATGACATTCGATTTCTGAGCCAGTTCTAACCCGGATAGGTCAGGCTTGGAGGCCAGTTCCACAAATGAAGATCAGCTACCGTTGGCTTCAGGATTACGTTGATATCGACCTTTTCGACGTCGATCAGCTCTCCGATGCCCTAGCGATGATTGGGTTACCGGTGGAGGGGATCGAAGGCGAGGAGGAGGACTGTGTCCTGGAACTCGAGGTGACTGCAAACCGCCCTGATTGTCTCAACCATCTGGGTGTGGCAAGAGAGATCGCAGCCCAGTTCAGTCTCAAGCTCCGGCCGCCGGATTTCGCCGAGTTACCCGATGCGCAGGGTTCTCAGTCCGTTGAGGCGACGGTGGCCATCCAGAGTCCGGAGCTCTGTCCCCGTTACACCGCAAGGGTCATAGAGAATGTAAACATGGGCGAGTCTCCGGCTTGGATGCAGCGGCGGCTTGAGGCACTGGGACAGAGACCCATCAATAGCATGGTGGACATCACGAATTATGTGCTCTTCGAAATGGGGCAGCCCCTTCACGCTTTCGACTACGACAGGCTCGCAGAAAACCGCATCGTTGTCCGAACCCCGAAAGAAGGAGAGGCCCTGACGACGCTCGACGGTGTTGATCGAGAGTTGGACTCTTCGATGGTGATGATATGCGACGCGGTCAAGCCGGTGGCTCTGGGCGGGGTGATGGGCGGAAGCAACAGCGAAATCTCAGGGAGTACTCGGACGATCCTGTTGGAAAGTGCCTATTTTGCTCCGGCCTCGATTCGCAGCACCGCCAAGCAGCTTGGGATGCGGACGGAGGCTTCTTATCGCTTCGAGAGAGGAGCGGATCCGGAAGCGCCCAGGATGGCTCTCAATCGAGCTTGCAGGCTGATTGAAGAAATCACGGGAGGGTCCTGTGTCGGCCCGGTCATTGACGAGCATCCGAGTCCCGTGGTCCGCAGGACAGTTCAACTTCGAGCCGAACGGATTCGCCAGGTTCTGGGCATCTCCATCGACCCGAGTTTCGTGACCGGGGTATTGGGACGTCTCGAGTTCGAAGTCGAAGAGCAGAAGAATCATAGTTGGCAGGTGGTGGTTCCCGGCTTTCGTCGGGATGTGGAACTGGAGGAGGATCTGGTCGAAGAAGTAGCGCGGCACCACGGCTACGACCAGATCGCGAGCAGCTATCCCGCTCCGCAGATCAGTGGGGCGTTTCGATCCTCCCAGCGCAAGGAACAGTTGCTCTCTTCGACGCTAGAGGGATTCGGTTTTTTCGAGGCCATCAATTACGCCTTCACCCACCCAGAGCGGGAGGCTCGATTCTGGGGCGAGGGCCCAGCTCTTTTGCCGATTGCCAACCCCCTGACAGAAGAGGATTCCCACCTACGCAGCAGTCTGGTGCCGGGACTGGTTGAGTCGATCCAGCGCAACCTCAACCAGGGTAACCCGGATGTGCGCCTCTATGAGATAGGAAGCGTGTTCCTCCCCGATGCGTCAGGCAAACCTGAGGAGGTGAAGGAGGAGGGGCGTCTCGGTTTGGCAGCGACCGGAGACTTCTATCGACCCTTTTGGGGTAGCTCCGAGGAAGAGTTCAATTTTTATCATTTGAAAGGTGTCATCGAGAGTCTGCTTGAGCATTTCGGCCCGAGGGTCGAGTTTCGAAAGGCTTCAGCTCTCTCGTTTCTGCACCCCGGCTACGCCGCCGAATTCCTTCTGGGTGATCAGAAAATAGGCTTTCTAGGGAAGATCCATCCCCGGCTCCAAGAGCACTACAAGTTTCGTCAGGATGTATTCTTGGCGGAGCTGCAGTCCGATTTCTTGGACGCGGCGAGTCTGGGCGATCCGACCTACGTGGAATTGAAGAAACTGCCCTCAATCGAGCAGGATCTTTCATTTGTCATTGACAAGAACCAGGATTACGGTAAACTTCTTAGCGTTGTTCATTCGCTGGATCTTCCGCAACTGCGGAGAATCCAGCTCATCGATCTCTACCAAGGCCCGAAGGTTCCCAAAGAGAAGGTAAGTCTTACTCTGCGTCTGGTCTTTGCGGATGCGGAAAGGACCCTGACTCTGCCTGAAATCAATCAGCAGAGCCAAAGGGTCTTTTCGGTCCTGCAGCAAGACTTTGGGGCGGAGGGACGCTAGCGGGGTGCTTCATTGACTCTGAAGTTCACCGATGACGGGGAGTGACCGGGCGTTTGCGCGTCTCGAGAAGTCTGCTGTAAAAGTGGTCGAACTCCTGGAGCGGGTCCAGACCGAGAATACCTCGCTTGAAAACCAGAACCAAGAGTTGCATAAACGGTTGGAGGAGCTGACACAAGAGACTCAGGCAAAGAATGGAGCCATTGAGCGTCTGAAAGGGGATCGCCTGAAGATGCGAGCCAGGGTAGAAGGGATTCTTCACAAGGTCGCTGCCTTGGAACAGAGCTGAAGAAGGCGGGTTGTAGGCTTAGAGTGGATATCGATTCGGAAACCATTACGTCTGTCAAGATCTACCATCGCACCTACCAGTTGCGTACCGGAGGCGATGTTGAGTATCTCGATCAGCTGGCTTGTCATGTGGACGAGCAGATGATGAGAATCTCCGACGAGACCCCTACGGTGGACACACTTAAGATAGCGATTTTAGCAGCGCTGAACATCGCCGATGAGTATTTCTCGACGCAGAAGAGACTTGAGGTTTCAGAAGACCAAGTCTGCCGTAAGAGTACCAAGCTAGTTGAAATGCTGGAATCACACCTCACTCGGGAAGGGTCCCGACAGTGATTCTGTGAAGATTCCACAGCCCCTGCGACGTTCGTGATGGTGAGTGAGATTTGAGCCAACACCTCAACAACGGGAACTCGCGTCCCCTCATCGGCGCTCCTGGAGACAGAGCGCTGTGTGAGGGGTAGGGTACCCACCTGCTTTAAGCAGGTTCAATCTCGCGAACTACACGGCCAAGCGGGGGTATAAACCCAGTCCCCGTCCCTCTCGTTGGACTCCACAACAGCCTGGAGGAGTAGATCGTATGCCAGACGTTACCATCATTGCGCTCGCCCTGGTTGGGGTGGCGCTGCTGGGTTTGTGGTATGTCCTGAAAGCACGGGTTCTCGATCGGAAAGCCGCCGAGGCCAGGAAACGGATAGAGGAAGAACAGCGTGGTTCCGAGAAGGAGGCGGAGAGACTCAAGAAAGAAAGGCTACTGGAAGCCAAGGACCAGATTTTCAGTTGGCGCTCGGACGCCGAGAAGGAAATGCAGGGCCGTAGACAAGAGGTCCAGGTCATCGAGCGCCGCTTGTCGCGAAAAGAGGATGACCTGGAAGGGAGGGAACAAGGGCTGCGGCGAGGCGAGCGAGATCAGGAGCAGAGACTTCAACAGTTTCAGCAGCGAGAACAGAAGCTTTCCGAAGCAGAGGCGAAGGTCGAAGAGTTGGCGAAGGAAGCCCAGCAGCAATTGGAAACCGCTGCAGGCATGAGCTCGCAGGAAGCCAAGCAGGCGTTGCTTCGCTCGGTCGAGCAGGAAGCGCTGAAGGACTCTGCCCATCTGGCGAGGCGGATTGAGGAGGAGGCGAAAGAGAAAGCGGAACAAGAGGCCCGTAAGATCATCACTCAGGCCATTCAGCGGTGTGCGGGCGAACATGTCGTCTCCACAACTGTGTCCGTTGTGGATCTTCCGTCCGACGACATGAAGGGCCGGATTATCGGGAGGGAAGGCCGCAACATACGAGCCCTGGAACAGGCAACAGGGGTCGAGTTGATCGTCGATGACACTCCGGAAGCGGTGATTCTCTCAGCCTTCGATCCCTTTCGACGCGAGATTGCAAAAATGGCGATCGAACGCCTGATCAACGATGGTCGAATCCATCCAGCACGGATCGAAGAGGTGGTAAGGCAGGTCCAGAAGGAGATGGACAAGAAGCTCCATGAGGAGGGTGAGCATGCCGCCTTTGAGTTCGCTATACACGATCTCCCGGACGACATTCTGCGCTATCTCGGACGACTCAGATATCGCACCAGCTATGGCCAGAACGTCCTCAGCCATAGCCGGGAGGTGGCCTATCTTGCGGGAATCATGGCCCGTGAGGTAGGAGCCGATGTTGAGGTGTGCAAGCGAGCCGGTTTGATGCACGACATCGGAAAGGCCGTCGATCGAGACATGGAAGGCACGCACCTCCAGTTGGGTGTCGAGCTAGCCCGTAAACACCATCAGAGTGAGGAAGTCATCCATGCCATCGAAGCACACCACTTCGATGTTGAGTTCCGGACGTTGGAGGCAGTTCTGGTCCAGGCCGCCGACGCTACCTCGGCCGCGCGGCCAGGAGCGCGGCGAGAGATGTTGGAAAGCTACATCAAGCGTCTGGAGACGCTGGAGACGATCGCCTCCTCCTTCGCTGGTGTGGCCAAGGCCTTTGCTTTGCAGGCTGGGAGAGAGATTCGAATCATCGTGGAAAGTAGCGAAGTGTCAGATGAGCAGGCCTTCTGGCTTACCAAGGATATCGCCAAGAAGATCGAGAACGAGATGCAGTACCCGGGTCAGGTAAAGGTGACCCTGATTCGTGAGATGCGAGTCGTCGACTACGCGAAATGAAAGTCTTGTTCGTCGGAGACATCGTCGGAAGTGCGGGAAGGAAGGTGCTGCGAAGATACCTGTCTCAGCTTCAGCATGAGCATGAGATCGATTTCACTATTGCCAACGTAGAGAACGCAGCGGGAGGCTTCGGCATCACGGCTGACATCGCTCAGGACATTCTCGATTATGGCGTCGACGTCATGACCTCAGGAAATCACATCTGGGATAAGAAAGAGGTGATGCAGTACTTTTCGAGGGAGCCGCGCCTACTTCGTCCCGGTAACTATCCTCCCGGGCTACCCGGCAGAGACTCCTTCGTCGCGCCTACACAAGTAGGTGCCATGGCGGCCGTGCTCAACCTTCAGGGCCGGGTCTTCATGCCCATCATCGATTGTCCGTTTCGACGAGCTGAGGCCCAGATCGAGAGGTTGTCGCGGCAAGCTCAGGTGATCATTGTCGATTTTCACGCCGAGGCCACCTCTGAAAAGATGGCCTTTTCCTGGTTCTTGGACGGCAAGGTTTCTGCCGTAATCGGCACTCACACCCACATTCCAACCGCCGATGAACGCATCCTGCCGAAAGGCACAGCCTACATCTCGGATGTTGGAATGACTGGCTCCTATCACTCCGTCATCGGCATGAAAGTGGAGGGCTCACTTTCTCGATTCCTGACCGGAATTCCCTCCCGATTTGAGTCGGCCAAGGAGTCTCCTGTCCTTTCCTCGGTCGTCCTGGACATCGATGAGGAAAGCGGAAAGGCGAGATCGATCCAGAGGGCGAGCGCCGGAGGTTAGGGTCTGCGCAAGAATAACTTGGTAGAATTGGCGCTCAGATTTGCACCAGATTTGGCCGAGAACGATTGAGGGAACCCGCAGGCGTAGCCGGGTCTACGTTGAGGATTTCGCGATTGAGGAGCGGCCGAAGATAGTGTGAAGATGAGATGCCAAAATGCCAAGTTATTTTTGCGCAGACCCTTAGGTTCCGCAGCACGACGTACAGACGCTCGACCCGAGATCCATTCAACCCTCCTGCAGAACCCGAACGTCCAGGGGCTTGGAGCTGTCCAGGTGGACGTCTCGTTGCGGGAATGCGATCACGATACCGGCCTCTCTGAACATTTCGTCGACCCGATAGCGGAGGTCGCTTGCCACGATGCGGCGATCCATCAGTCGCCTCATGCGGATCCAGAAGTGTACCTCGAAATCGAGCGAGTTGTTGCCAAAATCCGCGAACAGAATGATGGGGTCCGGTTGCTTTAGAATCCTGGGGTGCTCATCAACCGCCTTTCGAATCAGACGAGTCACCTCTTCCGTGGGAGACCCGTAGGCGACTCCTACAGAGATCTGAGCGCGATAGCGATCATCCGACAGCGTCCAGTTGATGACGTTCTTCTCCAAGAAGGAGCTGTTGGGCACGATGATGTCGACATTTTCGGAACTGCGGACGTGGGTGCTCCGGGCTCCAATGTCCTCGACGGTCCCGTAGAGGTCTTCAACCTCGATCAGATCTCCGATGCGTATCGGCCGTTCCGCCAGCAGAATGAGGCCGCTGATGAAGTTGTTGACGATGTTCTGGCTGCCAAAGCCGAGTCCGATAGCGGCAGCCCCACCCAACAATGTGAAGACTGTGAGTGGAACGTTTACGAGTCGAAGGGCTAACAGGGTGAATGAGAAGAGTAGGACATAAAAGACCACCGACCGAATGGCTGCGACAGCTGCCTGGGTCATCCCCAGTCGTGGCAGGACGCGTCTGGCGAAGGCACCGCTGAGCACCCTGGAAATGAGAAGTCCCAGAAGGACTAGCAGAAACCCTAATACTATCTTTTGGACGGTTATCGGACGATCGTCGATATTAGTGATCTCGAAATGCCAGATCGCCGTAAGGGTATCCCACAGATCAGTCCAGGTCTGGAGCAGGCTGGAGGGCTCGGTTTCCAGCTCGGACAGGAAAATCCCGTACAGTCCACGCAGGGTATCGAGATCCAGCAGCGCCGACTCATACAGAACTGTCTGTCTCCGGAGCTGATCTAGCTGCTGCTGCATCCACCTCCTCAACCGCCGTTGTCCGGTGAAGCCTTCAAGACTTTGTCGGCGGGAAGCCAGATCCGTCCTGAGGGCATTCAGCTCCTCGCTCAGGCGCTGGGAGGAAGCCTGAAGCTGCCGCTGTTCTGCTTGAGCCTGTTCCGTCCAATTTCCTGACGCTTGTCCGGCTGAGTGCTGATAGCGCTTCTCCCAAACAGACCGCTCCATCACCAACCACTGCAGTTGCTCCAGCGACAGTGACATCTGGACCTGGAGGCTCTCTCTTGCCAGCCGCAAGGCCTCCACCTCTTCTAAGATCAGGGGCGGGCGCGTTTCCAAGCCGGCCAGTCTCATCCTCGCTCGAGAGAGCTTCTGGTCGGCGCCTTCCAGCTTGCTCTTGGCTTCCTCCAGTGATGCCCTTGCTGCGGCGTTCTCGGAAGTCACGCGATCGAGCTGCTGCTGTAGATCTTCGGCAGAGAAGAGAACTCTTTCTTGGGTCCAGGTGAGCTTTCCCTCAAGGGCGGCAATTCGTAGTTGCTGTGCCTCCTGAGTCAGGGACTGGGTTTCGCCTTCGGCCAAACGCAGACTGACCAGTTCAGCTGCGAGACTACTCCGGCGTTCCGCGAAATGAAGATCGAGCCTGTTCCCATCGGATGGTGTCGTTTCCACCAGCTCTTTTATTCTGCGGCGTTCTCGCTGCCGGGCTTCCAGAACATCTCGGGCATTCTCGAGGGTCGATTCCGAAACGCTTTGGGCCGCCGCAGCCTTCGCTGCTCGGGCTCGTTCTCGCAACAGGTCGATGCGGACTGACTCCAGGAAGGAGAAGGTATCCCTCTCAGGTTCGGACGGCCCGCTCTGGCGCAGTCGATCCAGCTCTTCCTGCAGGCGAGGTCTAGCCAGCTTCAACGCCTCGATTCGCTGTCTCTGCGATTCGAGCTGGGCGTAGACCAGATCTGTCTGTTCCAGAATCGCGATCTCTCGAGCCAGAGATTCGACCTGTTCTTCGGAGAGGCGATCAGCCGATGCCAGAGACCTGCGAAGGGAGTCCGTTTCATGGGCCAGGATCTTGCGCTTCTCAGCCAGAGTTTCTGGGGTGGTCAGAGAGTCTTGAGCGAGGCCCGCGCTTCCGAGACAGAGCAAGAGAAGGCATAGCCTGAGGGTTTGGTTGACTTGCCGATGAACCTTATTCATTCTTAACAGCTCTTGTACGGGGACGTGAACCGACGGCCCGACAGTGACCAGGTTACCGGAAGCTGTCGCTGGCTGAAAGTGATGTTGACCTGGGAACCGCTCTATTAGAGAAGGGGAAGTGAATGGGAGCAACAAACGCAGCTGTTTCTGGGGGGAAAACCTTCCTCGGCCACCCCATGGGGCTCTCCACCCTTTTCTTCACCGAAATGTGGGAGCGTTTCAGCTACTACGGCATGAGAGCGTTGCTAGTGCTGTACATGACCGACACTGTGAGCGGCGGGCTCGGCATGGGGACCGCTCGAGCCGGTGCCATTTACGGACTCTACACCTTCGGCGTCTATGCGCTGGCGTTGCCCGGGGGCTGGATCGCAGACCGGCTGATGGGGCAGCGTCGCGCTGTACTGGCGGGCGGGATCGTTATCGCACTGGGCCACTACGTTCTCGCCATTCCCGATGATTGGACGTTCTATCTGGGTCTGGTCCTGGTAGCGACTGGGACTGGCCTACTGAAGCCGAACGTTAGCGCCATTGTGGCGGGTTTGTATCCCGAAAAGGATGCGCGGCGGGACGCTGGTTTCTCAATCTTCTATATGGGCATCAATGTGGGAGCCTTCATGGGGCCAGGCATCTGCTCGTATTTAGGTGAGAAGGTCGATTGGCATCTCGGTTTCGGCGTAGCGGGTGTGGGTATGACCCTCGCGGTGATCCAGTATGTCCTGGGGACCAAGCACCTGGGAACCGCAGGACTGCTCAAGGCGGAGGCTCAGGAGCCCCAGGCCCTCGCCAGCGCCCGACGTCAGCTTTGGGCGGGAATCGGTGTAGTGGTGGTGCTGGGCGCACTCCTGGCGGCGGTGTCTCTCAGTGGAATGCTCTCTTTCACCATCTCGAGTTTCGCGGAAGCGATCTGGTATGTGATCAGCGTACTCGCGATCGTGTACTTTGCCTACGTCATTATCTTTGCCTGCGTGGATAGTTTGGAGAGAAGGCGGGTCGGATTGATTTTCGTCCTCTTCGTCGGTGCCGCCTTCTTCTGGTCAGGCTTTGAGCAGGCCGGCTCGACCATGAACCTCTTTGCCAAGGATCATACCAACCTCGAGATCCTTTCCTGGGAGGTCCCGGCAGGTTGGCTGCAGCAGGTCAATCCCCTCCTGATCGTTCTGCTGGCTCCCCTGATGGGGATGCTGTGGGTCGGGCTGGGACGGCGAAACCCGTCTTTGGGGGTCAAGTTCGGGCTGGGACTTCTTTTCCTGGGCGTCGGCTTTCTGGTCATGGCGTGGGGATCCAACTACATCGTGGACGGGCGAGTGAGCCCGAAGTGGCTCGTCAGTACCTATTTCTTTCACACGGTGGGAGAACTCTGTCTGAGTCCGGTGGGCCTCAGCAGTATTACCAAACTGTCCCCGGATCGACTGGTGGGGCAGATGATGGGAACTTGGTTCATGGGAGCCGCACTGGGCAATCTCATTGCGGGTTTGATGGCGGGACGCCTGGAAACGATGACGCCCTACGGTCTGTTCCTAACCGTCGCCACTATCTCTCTGGTTGCAGCCGTCGTTTTTCTGGTCTGCGCGAAGCCGATTCGGTATCTGGCCGGCGGGATCAAATGACAATTGGCCTTATTTACCGGACTCGGTTCTCGAAAGGGGAAGGGTTGCAGTGAAGACCGAACCTTGACCCACGGTGCTCGAAACCCTCAGTTCACCGCCATGCCTCTGGAGCGCGTTGTAGGCATTCGCGAGCCCTATATCGACGCCAACCCGAGTGCCTTTGGTCGTAAATCCGAATTCAAAGAGGCTTTTCAGCTTGTCCTCGGGGATCCCCACGCCCGTGTCAGAAATCCGGACGTGAGCGAGGTCCTGCTGCTTTCTGGTCTCGACAGTGACTCTCCCTGATCCATCAATCGCTTGCAGCGCATTGGTGAGTAGGGTCATCAAGACCTGGTTCACCGTAGCCGGACTGCAGGCGACCCTGAGACCCTCCGTCAAGTCTCTCGAAACGCTCATCCCGTCACGCACCCGATGGTCCAACAGGGCCAGAGTATTTTCGATGCAGTCCTGGAGATTGGCCGATTCTTCCGAAGAGTCCTCGGCCGAGAAGGCCTTGAGCCCCTCTACAATCTTGGCGATTCGCTCGCACGCTTTCGAGATGACGTGGCTGTTGTCTCGAATGATCTGGATCGATGTCTGGAACCCTCTATCCGATCTGACTTCCTCCAGCGATTGGCTGTGCTCGATCGCTTTGAGGATTCGATTGGCACAGCGCTCGAAGTTGTCAGCGCTGCTGTTGACCACTCCAATCGGGGTATTCATCTCGTGGGCAATCCCAGCCGTCAGTTGGCCGAGTGCCGCCATCTTCTCGGTCTGGATCAACTGAGACTGTGTATTCTTGAGATTCTCGAGAGCTTCTGATAGCTCGATCTCCGTCGTCTTGAGGGCCGTGATATCGGTGCCGATCGCAACGGTTCCGCCGTCTTCGGTTCGCTGTTCGTTTATCTGAATCCACTGTCCCTTTCTGGGCTGGTAGAAGAGTCTAGGACCTGAAGGCTGACGATGCTCGGCTATCGCCTGGGAGACCCATTCGTCGATTCGTCCCTCTGCTTCGGGAACAAGACCTCGCTCAGCGGCACCACGGATAATCTCCTCGAAGCGCTTGCCGAGGACGTCCTCACTTTCGTCGAGCTGAAGTAGTTCTCGATAACGCTTGTTGCAGAGTACCAGCCGGTCGTGAGAATCGTAGAGACAGAAGCCCTCCGACACACTCTCGATGGCTTGAATCATGTGCGCGCGGCTGGTTCGCACCAGCACTGCCGCTGCCTTCAGCCGGGCATCGACGAGGACGACAAAAATCGCCAGGGACAGGATGATGACCGCTGCAAGGCTCACAAGAATAGCCATCAACATTGGTTCCAGGACAGTCCCCACAGTGGCCGAGCGGGCCGCCGGAAAGAAGAAAGCAGCCCCCATGGCGGTGTAATGCATGCCCGCGACGGCGACTCCCATGATCAATGCAGCAGCAGCGTGTCTACGTGGATCACTTCCCGCATCCCCGCTGCTTGCCCGAAAATGGGCGTATAGAGCCAAGGTTGCCAGCACCACCGCGACCACGATCGAGCCGATGAAAAGAAGCGGGTCGTAGTACATCGCGGCCTCTAGCCGCATCGCGGCCATGCCGGTATAGTGCATCGTCCCAATGCCCAGTCCCATGAGGGTCCCACACAGGAGCAGTTGTAGACGTCGGATTACGGCGCGTCCGGTCACGAAGAGGACGACGTAGCTTGGCAACCACAGCGGGCGCGACGGAGACCAATGTGATACCGACGTCGTAGGCAACTGGAATGGGCAGACGGAAGGCTAGCATCCCGATAAAGTGCATGGCCCAGATTCCTACGCCCATCGCCGTTGCGCCAGCCAGGAGCCAGAAGCGCTTGGCTCGCCGTGTCTCGGCCGCAACAATCCGCCCGGCGAGTCCGAATGCTGCATAGGAGGCGAGGGAGGCCATCAAGGCAGACACTGCCACCAGCACGGCATCATAGGACCCCGAAAGGGCAAGAGTTCGGTCATGTGAGGCTTCAAGGAACTGAAGCATATGCATAACGACCTGTAAGGCAGATCCACTCGACGGGCGTTGATATCTAGAACTGAAGCCAGTCTACACGCGAAATGTCCATTTTTCGAGGTGCTCCAAATCTCAAGCACCAAATTCCAACGACCTGCTATCTCCGCCCAGGCACCCCGATCCAACAGAGCCGCGAACGACTTGACCCGTTGGCACTAGTACCCTGTCAATTTAGAGATTGTGGGTTATGGACGAGCAATGGTGGTCGAGGTCAAGGCGCGCGGCCACAGGCATAGCTGGGCTATGTCGAGGACGCGCAACACAGAGATCGGCCGCCAGGGCCGTCCAGAACCTACAATTTCTAAGTTGACAGGGTACTAGGAGGCCAATTTCCGAGGAGAGAGCTGGACGACATCAGGATCTCCCCTGCCCTCGACCCAGCAGTTTCTTTCTGGAACGATCCGGCGCTCCGCAGCCGAGGGCAGGGCTACTCTCAAAACTGGTTGCCGAGCATCCAAGTTTCAGGGTAGTCAAAGGGCGGGCCAGAGAGTATGTCGTCTCGTCGCGCAGCTTGTACGCATCGCCGGTCAGCGCCAGCTCAGCCGGTCGCCACCAACACCAGGCCGAGAAAACTGAGGCCGATGCCCAGGAACTTGGGCGAGTTCGCGGGCTCCCTCAGAAGAACGACGCCCACTACCGCAGTTAGCGGGACGCTCAACTGCCGAATAGCCACCAGGTAGCTCACCTCACTCACGAATGCCATCGCCATCAACACCAGGGTGTAGGAAAAGTACATCATGATACCCGCGATGGCGGCGGACTTGGTATTCGTCTTGGTTGCTGACAGCCAGGACCTGCGCTCTCGTTTATTGATCAGTACGAAGGCAGCCAGGAAGAATGAGGCACTGATCCCCTCCAGAGGAGCATAGATCAGGGCTGCCGTCATCAAACCCAGCGGTTGCTGGGGCAAGCCACTCAGAAGACCAATGGCTTGGCTGTCGAGGCGGGAGTATCCCGCCGTTCCCAGGGCAGCCAACAGTGCCAGAGCACAGCACGGATTCAGGTAGTTTCGAACGCTTAAGCCACGAAAGCGCCGCAGCGGGATGAGAAATCCCCCGAGAACGACAAGACCAATCCCGACCAGGCACTGCAAAGTGAGTCTATCAGCGGTCCCGAAGACAGGGGAGGAGATTGCAACCAGGACAGCCGGGAACGAACGGGCGATCGGATAGGCCACGGACAGATCTCCGCTCCGATAGGCTCCAGCTAGTCCGACAAAGTAGAGGGCCTGGAAGATCCCGGTCATCGGGATGATGAACCATACCTCGAGAGGGACGTCGGAGAGCAGATCGAAGTGTAGCCAGAGAAGGGGAACCAGGCAGAGAGCCCCAAGAGTATTGGCGAGGAGAAAGAATCCGGCCGAAGGTTGACCACGCTTTCCCAGAAAGTTCCAGGCGACGTGGGCAACAACAGAAACCGCAATCAGGACAAGAGTGATGGCGGACACGCTAGCGGCCTACTGACCGAAATACAGGCGCAGCCAGCGCCCTACTTCGGAGGCCGCTGCCGCTCACTGGTATTTGCTTCATCGACCACCTCGGGGGTGGCCTCAAGTATAGGGGCTGGGGTATCGAAGGGAAGGGGCTCTAAAGACCTTCGTGAACCCGGAATAGAACTCTGACTGCAGATGGGGCAATGGTCTCAACCTGAGTTTCCACCTTCGCCAGGTGCTCCCCTTCTGATAAAGCAGTTGCAGGAGCGCATTTCGGGCACGAGATAGATCCGCCAAATTAAGCGGACCGTCGACTACCAATCCTACCCTGGCAGCCAAGAACCACTCAGTCGCATCCTTCTCCGTCAGGGAACGGTCGAAAGGGGCCCCGGAGTATTCGATTCTGCGTACCAACGGCTGTTCTTCGACTTCGTAAACGACGATGACTCCGGTCTCACCGCTGAAGACATTCGTATCTACTCGTGAGAACCTTCCGGTCTCAAGCAAGAACCAGGAATCTAGACGCTGCTGTCGACTGCTGAAGATGGCTCCAGGTGCACTCTTGATATAGTAACGAATCGTACTTTCTGGAATTCGGCGGTTTCCGACAATTCTGACTTCTTCGATCTCCTTGTTCTCCAGCAGGACACTCTTCTCAGAGGATTTCGACGAGGGTAGCGGCGAAGTGTCCAGCAGCTCGAACTCATCCTGGTACCTTGGAGCCACGTAGATCGAGCTCTCCCTGTGCAATCTCATCAGAAACTCCTCCGCCGCGGGCTTGCCTTTTTGTCGGTGCAGTTCGTTCTGAATCTCGGAACGGACCTCTTCCAGGGACTTCTGCCGTTCAGGGTGTTTCCTTAGCAGCCTCAGGATCTGAAATCCCTGGTCGGTTTCGATCAGTTGACTGTGTTCCCCCTCCCCCAGAGCAAAGGCTATAGCCGCCTGATTGGGCTCCAAAGAGCCTTTCTTGAAGCTTCCGATCGCACCCCCTTCGGACGCACTGGAACCCTGGGAAGACTCCTTGGCAAGTTGCTCGAAGGAGGCGCCAGCTTGCAGTTTAGCTAGAACTGCCTCGGCCTTGTTCCTAGCCCGGGCTGTGTCTTCGCCTTCCGTGAGAAGAAGAATCTCAGCCAATTCAACTTCGGCGGGAGCCCTAAAGCGGTTCGTGTTCGCAGTGTAGTATTCCTCGATCTCAGGAGCCTGCACCGTCAACTTGGAATACACGAGTTCGTAGATCAGGGTCTCCCCAATGTATTTTTCCTTGGATATACGGCGGAGCTCGCCGAGTGAAGATCCCTGTCGCCTCAAGACCTGATCAAATGCCTTCGCATCGGCGATGCCCGCCTGCTTGCGCATATATTCCAAGTAAGCGTAGACCTGGGCATCTGCATTGGCCCCAATTTCGAGCTCTTGCGCCTGCTGCATCAGGAGCCTGGTCTGGATCATCTTCTTGAGCAAACCTCGTTTTTCGGAGTCGAACCGTTCGGCAAAGTTCTTTGGGTCCTTGATGCGTCCGTGGAGGCCCGCCTCCAATCGACCTATTTCTCCTTCCAGGTCAGCCCAGGTAATCAGCTCGTCGTTGATTTTCGCAACGATTTCCTCGGGAGCAACCTGCATCCCGGTAGCACGACTCAGATGGAGGGCGCCGGCGCCCAGCGTGATCAGCCCCGTGGCCAGCACGACAGCACCAGCGACCAACAGGCCCGACACCTCTCGGCAGGGGTGAGGATCGATGCCCAGCAGCCGACGCACTCTGCAGAGCAGAACACCGCCTCCTGCGGAAACGGCCAGGACTGCAGGCGTTCGTGACTCTTCGATCTTAGCCAGGGCGCTGGCGTAGGCCACAGCGTCTTCACACACTTGGACCGCCCAATCATCACAGCAGTTCTCGCGTTCCACTCTGATCTGGCGCGAAATCCACCAGACGGCGGGATGATAGAAGAGCAGAGTCTCCACGAGTTTCTGAAATAGATTGGGTGCGGCTCTTTTAGAACAGGCGATTCTGGTGCCGTCGAACGCAAGATGGACCTCTCTTACTATGGGAGCGGCGAAGGCATTTTGGGGTTGGGTAGTTGGGTGGGGCAGAACAATCTGACACGGAAGACCGACCG
>JAKZYH010000512.1:0-7195 GCA_047514575.1 Acidobacteriota bacterium
CCCGTGCGCCCTCGCTCGCTCGTCCTCGCTCTGGATCGAGCTGGGTCGAGTCGGTCTGTCAGCAGTCTCAGGTATAAAAAGTGGTTCCGATTCAACAGATTACAGTTCTGGGAACCCCGGTTTCCGGACGGGCACTAGCTATAGCTAAGCTAGGATCTCTTATGAAAATCGGTCTATATACAGACAGTCTACCGCAGCCTTTCACCGATGCCCTGGACTGGGTAGTCGAGCAGGGCATCGACACCGTGGAAGTTGGAACCGGGAATTTCTCGCCAGCGCGACACTGCGACCTGGATAAGCTGCTCAACGACCGGAATGCGAGGAAGGAATTCATTGCGGCGATCGAGGGGAGGGGGCTGACGCTGAGCGCACTCAATTGCAATGGCAACCTCCTCGATCCCCATCCTGAGCGCAGAAAAACATCACAGGATGTCTATTTCAAGACCGTGGAGCTGGCCGAGAAGCTAGGCCTCAATACCATCGTGACCATGAGTGGTTGCCCTGGGGACCCCGACGGCGGAAGCTATCCCAACTGGGTCACCCACTTCTGGCAGCCGGAGTTCAAGCAGATTATCACTTGGCAGTGGAACGAAGAGATGGCTCCCTTCTGGGAAACGGCTGCAAAGTTCGCAGCGGACCGTGGAATCAGGGTGGCAATCGAAATGCATCCAGGCCAGTGTGTGTACAACACCGCTAGCATGCTGCGCCTGCGCGAGATCGCCGGACCCAGCCTGGGCGCCAATTTCGATCCCAGCCATCTTTTCTACCAGCGCATGGACCCCCTGTTGGTCATCCGCGCCCTGGGTGAGGACTTCATCTTCCACGTCCATGCCAAGGACGCCCGAATCGATCCTCACGAAACAGCCCTCAACGGTGTCATCGACCTTCGCCACGAGAAAGACATGCCCAAACGATCGTGGTGCTATCGAACGTTGGGCTTCGGACACGGGGAGGGGTGGTGGCGAGACTTCGTGAGCGCCCTTCGGGCTGTGGGTTACGATGGGACTTTGAGCATCGAACACGAAGATCTGATGATGAGCTCGGCAGAAGGCATCATCAAAAGCGTCGAGTTCCTCAAGCCGATCGTGCTGAGAACCCAGGCCGAGGGGACCCTGCATTGGGTCTCGCGGCACGAATAAGGGAGTCTTGAATGGACGCCATCGTCGATCGACTGGGCGAGCTGCTGGGCGAGAATGATCTTCTATACGGCGTTATCTGCCGAGACGTCACGCTCATCGACATCGAACTGATGGCGCAAGAGGAGTATCACATCGTCTGGATCGACCTCGAGCACAACTGGCAGTCCTCGGCAGACGCCATTCAACTCAGTCGCACCATTACCCATCTGGGCATGGTGCCGCTGGTGCGCATCCGCGAGCTCTCACGAACCAACGTGCAGCCTCTGCTGGATGGAGGCGTACAGGTGATCGTCCTGCCGGATGTTCGAAGTGCGAAACAGGCTGCCGAGTTGGTTCAGCTGGGCAAGTATCCTCCAACCGGACAACGCGGGTTCTCTTCCACCAACGCCGGCATCGGGTTCCAGCTTGTCGGAGAGCAGGAAGCAGTGCTTCGCCAGGTCGACGGGGCGACACACCTGATGGTTCTCTTCGAGAGCGACGAGGGCTTTGAAGATCTAGACAACATCCTCGAGGTCGACGGGATCGACATGATCGGCGTAGGTCCCAACGATTGGGCCATCAGCCTTGGACTCTTCGGGGAAGACGCCAAGACGAATCTCACCCCAAAGATCGAACGGGTGATGACTCGTGCAGCCAGCGCCGGAAAGATCGTCGTGATGGGAGCCGGCAGTCCCCAACAGGCCGAGTACTATCGCACACTAGGAGCCCGGGTGTTCTTCGTGGGTGTGGATGTAGCGATGAGACGCGGGATCCTGGCCCAATCGCTGCGAAGCTTCAGAGATGTGCTCCGAAACTGAACTTTCGAAACTGGGGAGATTTCTATGTCCGTACAACTCGAGTTCGTCGGCCATGCCTGTTTCAGGATCTGGGAAAGTGGACGCCCAACCATCGTCATGGACCCCTTCAGTCATGAGAAATGCGACCTGGAGGACGACGGTTTTCGGCTCGAAGCGGACACGGTTATCGTCAGCTCGCTGACCGACCCGGCTCATGACAATATCGACCTGGTCAAGGGTAGTCCGCGGGTGATCAATGCGCTGGATGTGGCTACGGGCAAGACCAGAGACACGATCAACGGCGAGCCGATTCATGCGATTCCAGCAGCCGAGATACCCGATCATCCCGAGGGCACCGACGACAACGCTTTGTATGCCTTCAAGGCCGGCGGTCTGTGGTTCGGTCATCTCGGCGATCTCGGATTCGGTCTGAGCGACGAGGAGATGGAGCCGTGGGTCGGTCACTGTGATGTGATGCTGGTCATCACGGGTCAGAAATATACCGTCAAGTATGCGGAGTTGGATCGCATGATTGACTTCGTCAAGCCCACTTGGGTCGTCCCCATGCACTACTACCTGCCTCCGCTCGGCGGAGCCCAAGGGGGTGGCATGGACCCGGTTGATGAGTTTCTGAACCGGCGCTCGCGGGACCCGGTAATCATCCCGCGACATCACACGGTGACCTTCCCCATGACGAAGTCAGACGATGGTCGGCCCACCATCGTGGTGCTCGAAGCCTCGGGGTACAACTTCACCGGTGGACTCCCAGAATTTCGGGTGAAGCGCGCTTGAGCACACGCTCAATTCAGGGGATCGACCTTCTCGAACCGGCGTCCCGTTATGAAGATCAAAGAAATAAGAGCGGTTACGCTGGACATTCCGCAGCAACCTCCCAGGACACCAGCACGCAGGCCCAACGCCAACAAGGTCGCTGGAGATCGCGCACTGCCTATCAATTTCTACCCCGAGTTTACGCGTCGGTTTGGAAAGATGCCGGGCGCAGCTGCATCCGATGTCTGGGTGCAAGTGACTGCAGAGGATGGAACCTCTGGTCTGGGAACCTGTAGCTACGGCGAACCCGTAGCAGCGCTGATCGACTACCACTATGCTCCCTTGCTCGAGGGTCGTGACGCACTGGCCATCGAATTCCTGAACGACCTGATGTGGAGGTCGGTGCAGAGCTACGGAGCTACTGGGATCGCGACGGTCGCACGTTCCGGCGTTGATCTTGCCCTCTGGGATCTCAAGGGGAAGCTTCTCGACACACCGGTTTACAGCCTCCTGGGTGGCCCTTGCAGGGACAAGGTAAAGCTCTACTGCACTTCAGACGACCTGGACTGGGCTCAGGAGCTGGGGTTCAGGGCGTTCAAAATGAGCAATCCGTCCCATTACAGCGATGGGATCGATGGCATAAACAAGGCGGAAGAGCACATCGCCGATGCCCGCAAACAAGTCGGAGACAAGGTTGAGCTGATGTACAACCCGGTTATGTCCTTCAATGTGGAGTTCTCTATCCGCCTGGCGGACAGGCTGCGTCCGTACAGACTGAGGTGGTTCGAGGAACCGCTCATCTCCAGCGATCTCGAGGGCTACGTAGAGCTCAAGAAGGCGATCAACTGGGTACCAATCGCTACCGGTGAACACCATCACGGCAGGCAGGCGTTCCGGCAGCTGGTTGAGCACCGCGCAGTCGACATCCTACAACCCGATCTGAGATGGTCGGGCGGCCTGTCGGAAGCAGTGAAGATCTACACGATTGCAGAATCAGCCGGCCTCGTTACGATCCCCCACACGGGGGCCGGCACACCGTGGGGACAGCATTTCGCAATCGCCATGCCCGAGAGCCCAATGGCAGAGTATTGGATGGGCTCTGATCCAGGCGTTCCACTAGATGAAGTCTGTCCGATTCCTGGCATGCCCATGCCCAAGGATGGTTGCGTCACACCGTCCGACGCCCCCGGGTTCGGCATGGAAATCCGGCAAGAATGGATCCAACCCTGGGATCACAACGCGGCCACCAGGGTCAGCCGCAGCACGCAGTAGGACTTCGAACCCTGACGCTGGTCAGCTACCATTTCCGGTGCGCTAGTACACTAGCAATGACTGAAGCGAAATCGAATGTCGGACAGTCGGGAACTTCCGAAGCCTGGCACCGCTATCCCCTACTCGAGTCCTTGATCAAGCGACGCTCACGCCGCTTCGCCAAGGCGATGGAGCTCGATGGGGGTCCTCTGGCCCATTCCAGTCAACATCAGCCGCAACCACTGACGATCGAAGAGGAGTCCGCACTGGCGTTCGCCGCCTGCGGTGTCACCGGTCCGGTACTGGCAGAATTGCCCTTTCAGAGCGGCGAGGCACCCGAATCGGGTAGTGGCAACATCATGACCCACCTGGTCGGACGCACCGTGGCCAGCGGCGATGCGGTGCATTCCGGGATCGTGTTCCTAATCAATGACGAGGGGGCGTGGATGCTGAAACGACCCCAGGATTTCCCGCGAAGCCAGATCGCGGAGTTGGCCCGAGGCGCACGCGAGCACAAGTTCGTCGAGCTATACCAAGAGAGTCGAGTCCGGATTGCGAATCGGCGAGTGGATATCCCCCGCGAACTTCCCTTTGTACCCGCCTTTAACAAGTGGTCGGCAAACCTATCTGGAACCAGCTACTTCCTGCCGGTAGGCGAATTGAGCGCCTTCTATATCAACGTCTTGCTAACTGCCTTCAGCGAGGAGTTCTCCTACTTCCTGCTGGACGACCACAATCGCTTCAAGCCAGCTGGAATTAGAAGGTTTGCCCGCTCCAAAGGGGGACACCTCTGCGACGATGTGACTCTAGGACGAGTCGCCACGGTGACCCTGCTAGAGACATGGCTCTACGAGTTCGCTGCCCTGGAACAGGGGCAAATGCTTCAGAACCTGGGCTTGATGAGTCAGGCTCTGGGCCTGGGTGGTTTCGTCCACTTCGCGGCTCACCCATTCATCTGGATGCAAACGCTGGGCTTTCGGATGGAGAACATCCCCTCATCCCGAATCATCGGCGCCGGATTCCTGATGAAGACCCTGCTCAGACTCCTCGGGCAGGAGGTCCCGGTGCCGACTGCGGTGGGACTGGAGCGCAACGGTGAAGTGCTGATCAAACCCTACTGTCCACCCTACTACCGATCGATGGAAGAAGCGGTACTGGCTTTCGTGGACTACAAGTTTGCCGAGGGTGAGGGCACTTTCCGTGACGGAGGAAAGTCGACGGCCTGGAAGGATGGCGCCGCCGTCCAGGCAAACATCCCCCGCTACTCCGACGAGGCCATCTCCGCTACGATTGCCTACTGTGAGTACATCTACGATCGGTACGGCCGGTTCCCAGCCAACAGCGGCCCCTTCCGAACGGTCCTCGCCTACCAGGCGCACCACCTGGACCTTGAATTCTACGACCGCTTCTACAAACCGGGCGCCTACACTGAAACCCAGTTTACGGTGGCCCGCGACTGACCGGAAACTTGAACGATTCCTCGGAACGTCGAGCAAGAACGCGATCTGCTCGGCGTGTTGGAGGGTAGGATGGCAACCCCGGGCCACCGCTTCAGGCTTCTCTCGGGAAGTAAACGTGGGTTCGGTCTCCAGGCCGAAGTCTTCCACTTTCGAGCCTTTGGCTCGGACGGCGGCCTGGAGCCCACCGCTACGCCGGACCCAACCTAGAGATCGCGGCAATCACAGCGGAGCGGCTTCATCGTCATCTCGATTCCCGCGAATCACCGTCATCGCCGAAGCAATCATGCCGGCCATGTCAGAAAGGTTCGAGGGAATAATCAAAGAGTTATTCGTCTTGGCCAGCTTTCCGAACTCCTTGATGTACTGCTCAGCGACCCGCAGATTAACCGCATCCTTGCCCCCCTGCTCGTTGATCGCGGAGGCAATCTCTCGGATCCCCTTGGCGGTGGCCTCGGCTACCTTTTCGATCTCTGACGCCTGCCCCACAGCTTCGTTTATTCGGCGCTCCCTCTCGCCCTCGGAGCGCTTGATGAGCTCCTGCTTATCTCCTTCGGCTACGTTGATCTTGGCCTGCTTCGCACCCTCTGATTCGGCGATCACTGCACGCTTCTCACGCTCGGCTCGCATCTGCTTTTCCATCGCGTCTTTGATACTCTGCGGTGGAATGATGTTCTTGACCTCATATCGGGTGACCTTGACGCCCCAGGAATCAGATGCCTTGTCCACTGCGTCGACGATCGCCGAATTGATCGTCTCCCGCTCCTCAAAGGTGCGGTCCAGCTCGAGCTTGCCGATGACGCTTCGCATGGTCGTCTGTGCCAGCTGCGTGGACGCGAACTGGTAATTGTTGATTCCGTAGGAAGCCTTCCCGGCGTCGACGACCTGTAGGTAGAGAATCCCGTCTACTTCCACCGAGATGTTATCTTGAGTGATGCAGGTCTGCGGCGGAACGTCTATAGCCTGCTCCTTCAGCGTGTGTCTATAGGCAACACGATCCAGAAACGGCAACAGGACGTGGAAGCCAGCTTCGAGAGTGTCTCGATACTTGCCCAATCGCTCCACGATGAAAGCAGACCTCTGGGGAACGATTCGGACGGTCTTGAAGAATGTGACCAGAGCAATAGCGACTAGACCGAAAAGAATTAGAGTACCGGTGTCCATGAAGACCTCCTTACAACGCTCTTACCTTTAACGTAAGATTCTCTCTATCCACGATTTCAACTGGCGATCCTACCGCAATCATTTCATCAGCCTCGGCCCCCCAATAGGTGCCACGAAAGTCGACCTTGCCTGCAATGTCGGGCTGAATCTCTCGGGTCACTACCGCCCGTCTACCGACGAACTCCTGCAGGGTGTCGTCGTCACTCACCTCTTCATCCGGGTTGAAAAGCATCTTGAACCTGCTGCGAAAAAAGAGCAAGCCCACAACCGAAAAGACGACGAACATGCCCAGTTGCAGGTTCAGGGGGACGTCTACGACCAGGCAGATCAGCGCGACCAGCCAGGCACCAATTGCAAAAAACCCCAGAATCAATCCGGGACTCGCAAACTCCATCAGCAGCAGGACGAGTCCCAGAGCAAACCATACAAGCGGCGAACTCAACCATGCCGGAAAGTCTTCCATCACTCATCCTCCATCCGACTCGCAAGACCCCTAAGGGTCTGCGCAAGAATAACTTGGTAGAATTGGCGCTCAGATTTGCACCAGATTTGGCCGCGAACGATTGAGCGAAACCGCAGGCGTAGCCAGGTCTACGTTGAGGATTTCGCGATTGAGGAGCGGCCGAAGATGGTGTGA
>JAKZYH010000513.1:0-3799 GCA_047514575.1 Acidobacteriota bacterium
CCGCGGTTGGGGACGGCGGTAATGTACATGATTACTATTATACCCCATATAATCCTTTCATATAACGAATAAAACCGAACTAAACACAACTATTACATGCCTACATAATACAGCAAGAAACCACACTTATCTCCTGTAGACTCAGTCAGTTATGTGCTAAAGTCTGAGGGAACTTCAGTATAGGCGTCATAGGAGTACTGAACCTTGTTGTATCTTTCCCAGGTCCTGCCGCCATCCCTGCTGAGGGCGTGCTCGCTCCAACCATCGATATTGTGGTCGCTCGTGTTGGCATAGAACGCCGCAATGTTTCCGTTCGGGTACTCCATGCACACCGGGCCTCCGTGGGAGCACCTCCCGGGAGCATCGTTTTCGAGATCGGCAATGATCGTGCCAAACACATCATCTCCAAGCTTGGTCGAAGAGTCGTAATCGTAGATCAAGGCGCCATCGATTTTTTCGAATTGTATGGACTCTTTCTCCGGGATGGGAGACATGGCCACGGTTGCCAAAACACCGTCGCCTCTGCGTTGCACTAGGGCCACGGGTGCGACGCTGCCTCCCTCACAGTGTAGGCTGAAGCATCCCTGATAGGGCGTTGTCAGATCTGTAATCCACTCATCCAGGAACTGCGCGATCTGTTTTCCCGGCTCTACTGAGATGTCCGCCATTCCGGCCATTTCCCCGCTGCCGGTGTATGCAGTTAGCTGGCAAACGGCGCTGCTGAGACCCGAGTTGACGACGGCGACTCCCGTGTCCAGAACTTCCGAAACCTCACCGACTCCAGCCCAGGAGCCCGCTTCGGTCACGGGGAGGACTCCTACTTCGGGTATGGCCTGGAGGCGGAAGAATGCAGTCGCAAGTACAGGCTGGTTCGATGTCACCTTGACCGAACCCGCGGTGACGGAGACACTCTCTCCTCCCAGGATTACTTCCTCGCTGGCGTTGACCCCCAGCGAGCGGTCCCAGGTTTCCTGGCCGGCTCCACTCTGATCGGAGAAGGCGACTGTCACACTCGCCGCCGCACTGCCGTTGTTCCGGATGAGGACCCGAGTCGTGTTCTGGGAATTACCCCGAACAGCCTGGGGGAAATACACTTCGTTGAATCCCTGGGAGCTGTCCATCGCGACCATGGAAAGGGGCCCGTCAGGGCTCTGATGCAGGGCTAGGGGAACGATATTTCCCCCTTCACACTTCAGGCTGAAACCTCCCTGGAAGGGAGTCGGCAGATCTGAGATCAACTCGTCCAGGAATCCAGCGATCTGCTCGCCGGGTCTCAGTCTGGAGGTCGACCTCGCCAGCCATCTGCCCGTTCGCCAGATAGGCCGTCATCACACATGTCGAAGCTACCGAATCGGGATTGGCTGCGGCGAGCCCTGTCTTCCCAGTGGCCGACACCTCCCCCACCGCGCTCCAGTCGCTGGCTCTCTTGACCGGTAGCACCCCCACTTCCGGGAGTCCCATGAGGCGGAAGAAAGCAGTCACCTGAACGTCTTGGTTTGATGTTACCTTGACCCAGCCCACCGTCACGGCGACGGGTGACTCTCCGACGGTTGACTCTCCCAGGATGACTTCTTCGGTTGCATCTGGCCCAAGGGTCCGCCTCTGAGTCTCCTGTCTGGTCCCGGATTGATTGAAAAACTCAATGGTGACGCTAGCCGCTGTCGTGCTCGTATTGCAGACGAGGATCCTCGTCGTGTTCTGGGAATTGCCGCGGAGGGCCTGGGGAAGGTACACCTCCGTTGCCGCCGCCGCCCAGTCGAGAGCGAACAGGCAGAGAACAGGGGCAAAGCCCAGCGCAATCCCTTTCTGAAAGCGCCTTCCCATGGACATGGAATCCAATGGGTTCAAATCGTTAAAGCACTTGGATGAGAGGTTCGCGGCGTCAATCGCTGGCAAAGCAGTAGAACAGGCCGTCTCCTCCGGTGCCTTGCAGGTTCTCCTGACTGCAGCCTTTGGAGCCATGTGCCGAGTTCCACGAAGTGGGATTCTGACCTCCGCCGGTGCGGTCGTGATGACCGACCCTGGCACTGCCTTCTCCGTGGCTCGTCCAATTTTTGCAGGTTGTGTCCTCGCTGCCTGAAGAGGCTGTTCCGTCCAGCTGCGAACCGGTCAGGATATCGTGGCGGTTCGGGCTGTCCCCCCGGCCGTTGACCCTATGGCCCAGCTCGTTCAGCTGTGTTTCCTTGGTGAGATTGTTTTTGTCTGAGTGCAGATCGTCGGCATCTCGGGCAATCTGGACTCCCTTGGAGTTGTGCCAGGGGCCAGCCCCGATTCGGTCCCGGGCGTTGACGGCCGCCTGTCCACTCGGGGCGGTGGAACTCAGATAAGCGCGCCAGGTGCGGTTGCCCGAGCCCACAGCTCGGGCCAGCATCTGGCACCGTCGGTCGGCGCCGGCCAGCCCACCCAGATCGGCGCCATTCCCGGGCCCGGAGCTAACGATGAAGAATCCCATTCTCGGATCCGCATTTTGGCCCGATACCGGGAGGCAACCCAGGGCACAAAACATGATTGCAGCAGAAAAACGTAATTGCATCTTGCTCATGTTGATTCTCCTCCAGCCTGATCTTTTCACGAAGGGTAGCACGATGTGGTGCCCAGGACCTTCCTGTGATTCGGCTACGCTGTACGCATAGCCGCTAGCCACCTCTACCGGTATCACGAGTATAGCAGCATCCAAATCGATCTAGGCCAGGGCGGAGCGCAACGCAGAGATCGGGCTCGACAGTCCACTAGGTAGTGCTGCCATAGAGCGCGCAGGTCACGCTTGCTCTACTTTAGAAGGATGCCTCCGGAGCTGGGGGTGCCGGTGGTACCCCCGTTTGTGAAGTCTGGGAGAAGGTCTTCTCCTTGGACGATGCCCAAGGGAAGGTAGTCCGTGTAGCCGGGGAAGACTTCTCCTAGCCGGGGGTTGCCCAGCCGGCGAATCAAGATTTCGCTCAGGACTTGACGGAAATCCGTGGTCACCTCGAGGTCGGCGCCATCGAAGAGCTGGTCCGCGGCCAGTCCTGGCCACTGCCCATAGAATCCTCCGTTGACCTCCCCGCCCAACACCAGCATGGGATTTCCGCGGCCGTGGTCCGTCCCGCGATTGGCGTTTCTCCCGTAGCCTACGCCCAAACTCGCTCTGAACGACGATGGTAAGCCGGTCTCCGAGGTTGCTGGCACCTCCAGAATCCACGTCCGTGTAGAGGGCCGCCAAGCCTTCTGCCAGCTGCCCCACCAGGTTTCCGAAGTAGCCCGTCTGTTGGTTTCCCTGATTTTCGTGGGTGTCCCAGCCACCCAGGTCGATGGTGGCGACGCTGAGGCCCATATCCAGCTTGATCAGCTGTGCGATGAGGCTCAGCTGTTCGCCGAATTGCCCGCGGGGATAGGTCGCCCCGTTGGCCGGCTCGTATTCGTCGGTGACGAAAGCGTCAATCACGTCCACGGTCTCCAGCGCCTGCACACCGGAGTGGTGGACGACCGTATCGCCCGATTCGTAGAGCTGTCGCAGGGCAAGCCTTTGGGGATCCCGCCACAAGAAAGCCGTCGTATCCAATCGAAAGGAGCCGGCATCGTCAAGAACCAGGGTCTCCCGATCACCGGAAAGAGAGGTAGGCTGAAGACTGCCTATAGCGGCCGAGGACAAGAGGGAGCCGGAGGAGACGCTCGACAGATGACGGCTGAGCCATCCGTTGGAGCCCGAGGTGCTGCCGGGGGTTCCCAACTCAATAGACTCCATGGCGTCAAAGTGGCTGCGGGTGGCAATGCTCAGTCCTGTCGCCTGGACAATAGCGAGCTTCCCGTCCAGGTAGAGCTC
>JAKZYH010000514.1:0-9649 GCA_047514575.1 Acidobacteriota bacterium
ACCACGGAACTCGACGCCGAGAGCTGAACCTATTGCAAACATGTTCTTATAAGTAACCTAAGCACTCTCTAGCACTCTCTCCAAGTTGAGAGGGCACTCGATTCCTGTTTTTCAACAAGAGAACGGCCCAACTTGAAGCTCTCCGCTCCAGAACCAGATCGGTGCATGACACCGACGGCAGCCCTCCAGCCAGAGACGCGTGCCGATCTCATAATTCAAAGTTCATCTCGTTCCAGTAGAGTATCCCGTAGCCCTTATACCCCGTGCCAACCCGTACTACCGCCCGGATTCGGCTCACTATCTCGGAGTCCCGAATACGTCCTGTACTAATCAAAGTATACACACTTGAGCGCAGCGTCGAGAGGTAGCTGGTGGCGTCCGTCGGTAGTCCTGGGAGCATTTCCATTATTTGAGTGACGTCACCGATGGGCATCTGTTCACGCAAAGCAACAAGCTGCATGGCATCTTCGTATTCCAGTCCAGGTATAGATGCCAACACTGGCAGGGGAGCCGAGTTTACATTGATCCGATTCACCTTCGTGAAAACCGTGAAGTAATTCTGCAGTCCATAGTACTGGACTCTCTCCCCACCCGGTGTCAGGCCTTTACGTCCGTAATAGACCTCGGGCGTAACGCCGCGGACAAGCATCAGCTCCTCGGGCACGTCGAAGGGGCCGTTCTTGGCCCAGTAGGGCTCAGGTAGAGATTGATACCAGTCACTTTCCGCTCCATTGTCATGATAGAACTCATCTGGATCACGCCAGTCCTCGATCGAATCTGTAATGATGTCGGCCTCTGGTCCCTCAACTCCCACCGTAATCAGGAGGTTATAGATCAGATGGGAGGGCGCTGCATTGAGGCTGATCTTACCCGTTTCGTCGATAACCTCCACATCAGCGCCGTGTCCCTCCAGTTCCAGACTGACCGTCCCCGTCAGTACCTGAGGAATCGATTCGAGTCCTTCCTCGATGAGCTGCTGGGTCTGCGCAAAGGCCAGCTGGGATTCCAGGATCTTGTAAACAGCGTACTCGATTCCGGCGCGGGCCAGATAAAAGCATTGCTTCTGGGTTACGACATTCCTGGCGGCCTCGACCTCAGTCCGAATGGAAGCCGAGAAGCTGAGGGCAAGTAAGCTCATGGCCAGCATCACCCATAAAACTACGAGGAGGACCGCCCCCCGATGGTTGGGGCTGGCTTCCTGCCCCCAACCAGGACAAATCACAACCCTCTTCAGAGCCACTTCGCCCCTGGCCTCCGTGATGCGACCTGACACAGCCTTGCTTGCCCGGCACGGGCTTCTAGTTGGTTCTTCCAAGGAGATTCCTGACACCGGACTGAACCCTGCCTCCAAAGAAGCTTGCGTTTACAATAGCCAAGATCTCACCCTTGTCGTAAACGATTCGGATCGCCGTGGGAACGGCTCTGCGCTCATCTCCGAACCATTCACTAAACCAGTCAAAGGTCTGTCTCTCCGGATCGTAACCGTAATACTCGAATTCAATCTGTGAGACGCCTTCGATCAGGGGAAGGGGCTTGCCCTTAGGAACCTGCACCATCCCAACGAAGCCGTCGAGACCAACAAACGAGGTCTCCATAGAACCGAGATAGAAGTCCCCATATTCGTCTTGAGCGGGCCCATACCTGACTACGGTCAGCCCGGGTTTGTCGAAATCAAGGAGAGGCGTCACTGTGATGAAGGTGACTGAATCGGGCGCCCCATAGAATAGAGGAGCGAAGGCTCGAGTAGGGTCCGCCCCCAGTAGCTCAGACTCAGATCCCGACTTATTGAAAGAAGCCACCGGCCGCAAAGGAAACAAGGAACCCACCTGGCGCCTGATCTGCCCTTTCAGAATCCGCCGTGATGCTCCACGTTCCATCTCGGCCTGGCTCTTCACATAGCTATTCAGTGCAAGTCGAAACGAGGAAAAGACTATTCCCGCCATGAGTCCCATAATTGTGAGCGCGATCACCAATTCCAGCAGCGTGAATCCCTTTCTCCCAGTCTCCGGGCGTCGCTGACCGCCCCGCATCGGACTGGTAGAGGAGAAGGCGGTAGGCCTGATTCCACCTGAAACTTCGGAGGCTGCCGATCCGTAGGGTGATCTGAAAATCCTCACGGCTACCTTCCCAGAAGCTGCTGTAGCGGGTCGCTAGCACCGCCCTGGACTCCCCCGGCCATTTCGTTCGGCACCAGTTTGAGACAATTCGCCTCATAACGCTTCCCATGTCGATTCTTCCTGAAATGAATCTTGACGTGGACCTTCATCAAAGTCACTCTTGGTTTCGCTACTTCCAGCAGTAGGTCCTCCTCTCCTAAGGGATCCCAATAGTCGACAACCGCGCTGTAGCTAAACTCATCATCCAACTCCCCTGCGAGTTCGGCCGGCTCCCGGAGGTCCTCATCACTAAGGATTTGGCTCATCACGTTTTCGGCATGCTCCATGGCTTGATGCGCCAGATCGATACGCCGAATGTTCTTCAACCCGCCCGCGAAAATCTGCATGGCAACTGCCACTGCGACTCCCAGAACCGAAACCGCCACGATGATCTCCAGAAGAGTGAACCCTCGATCCTTCAACGCCACTTGATCTCCTCATCCAGTTCGCGGGCGACCCGACCAATGCCAGTAATGGGATCGACCATCACGTATAACTTCTTCCCCTGTTTGTTGGCGATGAGGAAATTTCCTCCAGAACTTCTTCCGTTCGGGTAAAAGCTGACCTTCATCGGAAAGGATTGACTGGGCGGAATTTCGATCAGGGTCCCCCCTGCGAATGGATAGCGCCCAATCTCCTCCTCGTAATCGTTGGTTAAAACATAGTAGGGAGGAGCTTGAGCAGGTTGATAGAGGATGATACGGAGGACCTTCTGAGTGCCAATGGCATCAGACCGAGCTCGTCTCATCCGCGTCACCAGGTCCCGGCTCGAAGTCTCCAGCTCCAACCCTTGCAAACCACTCGTAAAGGAAGGAAGAATCACGGCTGCGGACGCCGCCATTAGAATCAAGACGACGATCAATTCGAGGAGCGTGAAACCCGAGCTTAGTACTCTGGAACGTACGCGGAAATCACCAGGAAGCGACGTCGGCATTGTCGTCTTCGCCACCTTGGGTTCCGTCGGCCCCCCAACTCCAAAGGTCGAAATCACCATACTGACCTGGAGCTCGGTACTGGTACTCCCGTCCCCATGGATCCTTGGGAAGGGTCCTCTTGTCCAGATAGGGACCACTCCAATTCTGTACTCCGGCGGTCTCAATGAGCCCATGTAAGCCCTCGTTTGTAGTCGGATACCGACCTACGTCGAACCGAAAAAGCCCTAGAGCTCCCTCTAACTGGTCAATCTGGAGTTTCGCAATCTCACTTTTTCCCTTTCCCAGACGATCCATCACTCTTGGCCCAACCACGGTGGCCAGCAGTCCCAGTATGACCAGGACCACGATGAGCTCGATGAGAGAAAAACCTGTTTCTACCTCGGTGCGTCTTTTCCTTTCTTTTTCCTTCATGACTCTCCCCTAATCCTCTATTCCATATCCAACAGCTGGACTAGCCCAGACTCCAAAGCTACAAGGGCACATCATTGATGCTAAAGATCGAGTAAAGCATCGAAACCACCATGGTCCCGATCACCAGCCCCATAGCCAGAATGATGAGTGGCTCGAACATAGCAACCAGTCGCTTCACGGCCGTCCGGAGCTCCCGATCGTACGTATCGGCAACCTGGAGCAGCATCACATCCAAGCGCCCCGTCTCTTCACCCACCGCTAAAAGATGTAGAGCAAAGTCCGGGAAGATTTTGGCCTCACGCATAGGCCGGGTTAGCCCATCGCCCTTCTTGACTCCCGACTTGATGGGTTCCATAGCCGTGGCGATCGCCTGATTCCCGACGACATCCTTCACAATATTGATGGACTGTATCAATGGGACCGCGCTCTTGAGCAATGTCCCCAACGTTCGACTGAATCGGCTCACCTCCATCCTCTGCACCACACTGCCCAGAACCGGTAGCTTCAGGAGGGCCCGATCCCAACGCAGCCTTCCAGCCTCGGAGCCTAGATAACGACGCCAACCGAACCATCCCCCGATACCACTCAGGAGGATCAGCCACCAATAGCCCGCAAGGATCCCGCTGACAGCCAACATCACCTTCATCGGAAGCGGAACCGGAGCCCCAGCATTCTCGAAGATGACAGCAAACTTAGGGATCACGAAAGTAAGCATCACGATGATCGAAGCGGCTCCAACCAGGCCCAGAATGCAAGGGTAGATCAGCGAGGAAACGATATAGTCTCGCAACTCCTCCGAATTCTCCAGATACTCAACCAGGCGCTCCAGGATTTCATCCAGGGCGCCTCCCGCTTCGCCAGCTTTGATCATGTTGACAAAGATCTTCGGGAAGACGTGCGGATAGACGCTCATGGCCTCGGAGAGGGACTTGCCCCCTTTGATGTCCTTCAAGAGGTCCTGAACGATCTCTCTTAAGTACGGGTTCTCCGTCAAGTCGGACAGGATGACCAGGCTTCGATCCAGGGGTAAACCCGCCTTTATCAGAGTGGACAACTCTTGGGTAAAGACCATGAGGTCTTTCTGGGGAACCCCCTTGCGCTGCCAGGGAAGCGTAATCTCGCGGCCCAACAGTGCAGACGAGTCCGGCGAGACCAACTTGATCGGGAACTGACCCTGTTCCCCCAGGCGGGCAACCGCGGTCCGCTCATCGGCGGCCTCCAGAGTCCCCTCTATGATCTTTCCGTCGGCGGTGACTGCTTTGTATTCGAAGAAGGCCATGGCGACGAGTGCGCTAAGATTGAGGCCAGACGGATGGCCCAGCCAGTTCTCTCAGGATACCCTACAAGTCCTGCGTTACGCGCAAGACCTCTGAGATGGTAGTGACACCCTGCTTGATCTTCTGGAAACCATCCTGGCGTAAGGTGATCATACCATTTTCGACAGCGGCCCTCCGAACCTGGGTCGCATCAGAATTGGTGATAGTCAAGCGACGAATCGAATCCTCCATCAACATGAACTCAAAGATGCCGAGCCGACCTCGATAGCCGGTATTGCCACATGCCTTGCATCCTTTGCCCTGAAAAACCTGATCCTGGTCGCCCAGCACCGACCCAAGATCCCCCAAGGAGCCGGGCTCGAACGGCTGCGCCTCGCGACACTCCGAGCAGATCACCCTTACCAGGCGCTGCGCCAGAATCCCCAGGATGGAGGATGACAATAAATAGTCCTCTGCTCCCATATCTACCAATCGGGCAATGGCGCTGGGAGCATCGTTCGTATGGAGCGTGCTGAAAACTAGGTGTCCCGTCAAAGCCGCTCGGATGGCAATCTCCGCCGTCTCGAGATCCCGAATCTCACCCACCATGATCACGTCTGGATCCTGACGGACGATCGATCGCAAACCGGCGGCGAAGGTCAGACCTATCTGAGGATTGACGTGGATCTGGTTGATTCCCGTAATCTGGTACTCGACCGGATCCTCGATCGTGATGATCTTCTTGTCGGGCAAATTGATCTTGTTGAGCGCCCCATACAGAGTGGTCGTCTTCCCGCTGCCAGTGGGCCCTGTAACCAGGATAATTCCGTAGGGACGCTTGATGAGATCTTCGAACCGGTCGAACATGGCCGCGGAAAAACCAAGTTTCTCGAGATCGTAGATCTGGGTGTTGCTCTTGTCCAGAATACGCATGACCACGCTCTCGCCATACATTGTCGGCAGCGTGGAAACACGCAGGTCGATATCCTTACCCAGAACCCGCATCTTGATGCGGCCGTCCTGCGGAACCCGCCGCTCGGCGATGTTCAGCTTGGCCATGATCTTGATCCGGGAAATGGTGGCGGCCTTCAGCCGCTTGGGCGGCGACTCAACGTCATAGAGAACGCCATCGATACGGTAACGCACCTTCAGTTCTCGTTCGAAGGGCTCAATATGGATATCTGAGGCCCTCGATTCAATCGCACGCGAGATGATCAAGTTGACCAGCCGAATCACGGGCGCTTCCGAGGCCAGATCCTTCAGGTGCTCGACGTCGTCGCTATCTTCACCCAGCGAGTCCAGCTCACCGTCATCAAAACCTTCAACGATCCGGCCCAAAGTGGATGCCTGGTTTCCGTAGAACTTCTCGATGAGGTCCAGAATCTCACTCTCCGGGGCCAACACGACATCTACCTTCCGGTACTGCGTGTAGAGACGAATGGCGTCCATCGTCCCCAGATCGAGTGGATCCGCCATGGCAATGCGCAGGTCGCCGTTCTCAACCCCAATCGGCGCGAATCTCCACTCCCGCATGAACTTCACAGAGAAGGCATTCTCCACGATCGGAACGGTCGGAAAATCCTCGGCGGTAACATAGGGGATACCCAGGTGCTCACTCAGTTGTTTGACCAGATCCGTTTCCGAGATGGCCCCAAGGTCAATCAAGAGCTTTCCCAGCCTCTCGCGAGACTGTTTCTGTAGACCTAATGCAGTGGTCAACTCCTCCTGGGAGATGACACCGCTTTCCATCAACTCTTGACCCAACAGTCTCTTGATCTTCAGATCGGCCGCTTTGATCATGGCTTCTCTTGAACTCGGGACCGCGTCGGCAGTTCACTTTGCGCAGCCGCCAAACGTGGTCTCCTAGTACTCGACGATATGTACCCGTCCCTTGAAGCTTTCAGGTGAAATCTTCTTCATGGCCACCAGATCGACATCATCCTTGGTAGCCGTTAGGACCAGAACTTTGCTGCTCTTCATTTCATCCAGCACACTTCGATCTCTTACGTAAGCAGTAATCGAGATGTGATCGTGTCCGCCCAACTGCTTGATCGTGCTGCCATAATCCTGCAAGGTCTGGATCATGGATTCCTTCATGACGCCCAACTGCTTCTGAACCGGAGATGAGGCTTTTCCAGACTTGCCCCCTACAGGCTGATTGCCCCTTGCTCCCCCTAGTAGACGCGGGTCAAGGTCTCCAAAAGGGGTCCGTATTTTCGTCCGGCCCACGGTGACCTGGAAGGTGAAGATTACCCCATAGCCCTGAAGATAAGCCCCCCGGGGTTCAGCGGTAACTGCAAAGGGATCGGTAAAACTCTGTTTGAGCACCCCACGAACGATGCTCTCGAAAATCTGAGTATCTCTCTTGAGCAGGTCCAATCTCAGGTTCCGCTGAGCCAGTCCCGTCCCTGCAGACAGGAGACACATCAGCACAACCCAGCCAATATACCACATAGCTTTCCTCCTCAACGGACGACCAGGGACCTCAGGTATCGATAGTTCTCCTCCTGATTCATGACACTTCGCCGCTCAAGCTCCTGGTGAAGAGCGTCGTATATCAGTGCGAGGTCCTGTCTTCTTGCCTGCTCCAGATCATCTTTCTGCTGAAGCAGCATGGCTCCAATCATTCTTTGATCCTCCGTCTGCCGTAGCACGGTCAGATCGTGTAGCATCACCGCTAACTCCTGCTCTGTCACCCCCAGCTCGCGCCGCTCCCACCAGCCCAGATTCTGAGCAATGGAGAGGACTCCCAGGGCAATCAGAAGCCCGGCCGCAACCTTCGGCAGCATCGTCCACCACCATCTAGGCCCGGATCGGGTCGGAAAGGCACCAGGAGCGATCAGCGCCTCCTCCGCCGAAACTTCGTCGGGTCCGGTCCATTGAGCCAAGACTTCTCGTGTCTCAACCAGCTCCCGATATTCCTGCTTGCACTTAGCACACTCCTGAAGATGCTGAAAAAAAGCAAAGGACTGATCCGGTCCCAATTCTTCACCATAGAGAAAATCGATCATCCTCTCTCTACTGTGTTCACAGTTCATAGATCCTTCTCCATAAGCTTTCGGAGCGTCTTCAATCCCAAGTACATACGCGACTTCACGGTTGATAGAGGGACCTCCAGGGTGTCGGCGATCTCGTGGAACTTCAGACCCTGATACTCCTTCATCAGGATCACCGCCTTCTGATCCTCCGGCAACCTCTCCAGCGCCACCTTCAAGACTTCCACGGCCTCCTTCTTCGAAAGGACCTCTTCCGGAGTAACCATATCCAGGTCCTCCCGAGGAGAATCCAAATACGTTTCCAGGGGGGTAGGCGTAAAGCCACGCTGGCGCCGAAAACGCATCCGGCACTCGTTGAGTGCAATCTTGTACAGCCAGGGCTTAAAGCGCTTTAGATCGGACAGGCGGCCCAGGTTCTGGTAGGCCTTCGCAAAGGTCTCCTGGGTCAGATCCCTGGCTTCCTCCCGGTTTCCGACATAGCGGCAGATGAACCCATAGATCTTCAATTCCCATCGCGTCACCAACTCCCCGAAACAGCAGCCATCTCCGTTCAGGGAAAGACGCAGTAGGTATTCGTCGCTGTGTTCCATACCTCTTGCCACCTTATGAGGATGCAGCAACCCGTCTAAAAGTCGAACAAGGAAGAACGATGGCCCCCGAACCGACGGACCCGGGGCCAATCAGAGAGGGCTTCACACCTTCACCCGAAGAGAGCTCACAAGCCCCGGCTGTCCGGTAGCAACGACAGGTGCGAGAAAAAGTGGGTTAGCTGCTTCCCTCGGAGGCGTCACGGAAAAAGCGCAGTGGGTCCAGGGGCTGGTTATTCAAACGAACTTCATAGTGCAGGTGGGGTCCCGTGGCGCGCCCAGACGAACCCACATATCCGATGATGTCCCCCTTCTTGACATGCTGCCCCACCTTCACCCTTACCGCTGCCAGGTGTCCATAACGGGTAGCCATGCCGAAAGAGTGCCTCAATTTCACCAGTCTGCCATAACCGAGTTTCCTACCTGCGAAGGTCACTCGCCCACCCGCAGTTGCGACAACTTTATTGCCGTAGGGAGAGGCGATGTCGATTCCGGGATGCAAATCTCTCTTTCCATTGAACGGATCCGAGCGGTAGCCAAACCGATCCGAAGGATAGCCGCGAACTGGCATGATGGCGGGCATGGCTGCCAGAAGCAGACTTCGAGTGGTGTAAATATCGTGAAGTCTCCTCAACTCGGTGGACAGCGTAAACCGTCTACGATCGAGGGACTTGAAGCGTTTCAGAAGCTCTCGATGGTTCAAGCTATAGAGAGGACTCAAGGACTTGGAGGGACCGCCAACTCCCTCCCGAGCATCTTCATCTGCCCCGCTAAGAAACTTCAACTTCGTGGCTGTCACCTCCAGCAGGGAGACCTTGTCACTCAACTGCTCTGAGGCAACGCGAAGACTCGCATTCTCCCTGCGTACCCGATCGACCTCACCCTTTAGGTCGCTGAAATCGCCAGTCTTCTTCCACATGTAGTAGTAGTGAAGTCCGGAAAGACCGAATGAGGTCAGCATGATCAGCACGAGCAGGCCCGAAACCAAGAGTAGTCTCGAGGAAACTACATACTTGCGAGCCCCTGCGTGGGCCGACCGCGATAGGATTATCGTCAGGTCTGGTCGAGTCATAATGGCCAAAGTCTCTAGGTGCTAACTGGCCTGCCAAAACCCTTGAAGCGCTTCAGTATAGAAAGTCGAAATTGGGCTGTCAAGGGGATCTACGTCTAGCTGCTAGCTCGTGGATTCTGAGAATTTTGCTCGCACATTTGTCTGGAAGCGTGGGTTGGATAGGGATCACAATTCCGAAAGTTCACAAACGGGTCCAGTTGGCCAAAAGACAGTTCCCGCGTTCGGCTGGGGCGGCG
>JAKZYH010000515.1:0-23327 GCA_047514575.1 Acidobacteriota bacterium
GATCGGCAATGGTTATGCTCAGGCCAACTCACGCCATCTGTTCCGCGATTTCATCGACGCCGTGGCCCGGGGCAGCGTGACCCCAGAGGAGATCTAGATCCGCTTCCAGAAGCGAGCGCACAACCCCTTGCTTCGGGCGGCAGGATTTGCCAGCATGGTTCCCGTCATCCCTTGGCTGGGGGGCAAACGCCTGCGCCTCCTCTTGGGGGAAGCCGTGTGATGTTAGCTCTACTCAAGACCTATCTAACCCGTGGGAATCCAGGCTAGCGTAGCTTTTACAGAGTTTCGATCTAGCCTCGATGCTGCGACAGCATCCCCCACTTTGAGACTCAGGATTCGGTAGCCTGAACGTTCATTTCTCGCTCTCGGCGATCGCACCCTTCTTTTCGCCGGCTCCGCTGGCCGAATGTTCCCAGCCGGTGTTGACGCCCAATTGGGGCAGCGCCTTTTGCAGGTCCGCCACGCCGGCCTTAGTCACTTTGGTCTGCGACAAGTACTGCTTTTTGAGCTTTGACAGGTTCTTCAAATGGAGCAGACCCGTACGAACGATTCAATGCAGAGAACGCAGCGCTGCTCCTGATCGATCATCAGGTCGGCACCATCGAGTGGATGCACTCGGCACCTAAGGAGGAGGTAAAGCGCAACACCTTGGCACTCGCCAAGGCCGCCAAGGCCGCCAAGGCCGTTGGAATGCCTGTGCTGCTCACCAGCAGCATGGAGTGGGAAGCCCAAGGCCCTCTCTTTCCGGAGCTTCAGGAGATCTTGCCGGAGGCATTTGAAGCCCGGATCAAGCGCGAAGGAATCGTCGATGCGTTCGATGACCCAAACTTCGCTCTGGCGGTTCAGGCTCTCGGCCGAAAGAAGCTCGTCATGGCCGGTCTTCTGACCGAAGTCTGCGTGGTCTACCCCGCACTCAATGCCGCAGACGAAGGCTACGAGGTTCAGGTCGTCGCCGATGCGTCCGGCTCTGCCACCAAGATGGCGGACGACATCGCGCTCGACCGCATGCGCCAGGCAGGCGTCGCGATTACTTCCACGGTCCAGATGATGTCCGAGATGGTCAGTAACTGGGCGGAGGGCGCTGGGCCTCAGATTATGCCCGTTCTCGGCGAACTCTACGCGGAGCTCGGCTGACTCGAGGGGATCCCATGCTCTATAGACAACCGGAAACGCCCCATGTTCATCACATGGGGCCCTTTACTATCCGCCGCATCTTCCCTGGAGCGAGCGTACCCGACCACGACGATCATGGGTACGCAGCCCTCGCGGCCGTGGACGACGCCACGCTCGAGCCCGGGACTCTCGTCGCGATGCACGAGCACCGCAACGATGAGATCGTGTCGTACGTACACGAAGGGGCGATGCGGCACGACGACAGCACGGGCGCGAAGCTGAGTATCAACGCCCGCAACTTGATGGTGATGAACGCAGGTAAGAGCTTCTGGCACGAAGAGCGCACGCTCGCCGCCGATGCCGCTACGACGCGCACGTTGCAGATCTTCATTCGGCCGCACACCGTCGATCTCGAGCCGAAACTTCAGCATCTACCCCTCGAAGAGCCTCCGCCTGACGGTTGGCGCTACCTCGCGGGGCCAGAAGCGAGCGACGCTCCGGCCGTCGTTCGAAATAACATCATGTTCTTCGACGGACACTTTGCAAAAGGCGCCTCTCTGGCTCTACCGGAGCACGCCGGCTGGGATACCTACTTCGTCGTTCTACGCGGATCGATCCAAGTGAAAGATCAGACCCTGAAAGCTGTAGAAAGTGCTCTGCTCAAAGATGAATGGGGAGCGGAAATCGAGGCTGTGCGCCAACGTGGTTGACGATCCGAACCGGCACCTCTTCGTATTTTGTTACCGCCGCTTCTCGAGGCGCTGGAGTTCCGCTCCAACAACGCGGTACACCGCCCGGTAATCAACGCACTGGAATTCCTGAAGGCCCATCGGCAGAGCAAGCAGCTGTACTTCTCACTCGAAGAGGGCGTCCCCATCGAGGGCGTTGTGCGAAGGTGCTGAGAAGAAATCATCCTTGAGAAGGATAAGAAGGGCATCGAGCGGATCAACTGCACCAACTACGAGATTTGCGTTCTCCGGGCTCTACGGAAGCGGTTGCGCTGCATGGAGATCTGGGTAGTCAGAGCAGACCGCTACCGTAACCCAGACGAGGATCTTCCCGCTGACTTCGATCGGAAACGAAAGGCGCAGATCAAGTCGTTCGCGGCTCTGCCGGACTTGGCATTGCTGTGCCGGAGTTCATATGGTGCAAGCGTGAGTTATGGTGGATGGTCGTGAATCTGCCTTAGTGTCGTGAAGATTCTAGAAATCTATATGGAGATTAGGAGGTAAACTGCTTTAAACAAAAGAGAGTTTTTGAAATTGGTCTAAAAACAGGATGGACGGTTTGGAGGACGGAGTGGCCTGAGGAAGAGTCTTGGGTTGTGAAATGGAATGAAAATGTAGGTTTTAAGGCTAGTTACACGAAAGACTCTCAGGTAGAAAATGATATTGCTGAGTCAGGACCGGAGGCATGACGACACAAATTCGTTTTACCCAACTACATCTTGTACTTACCGAGATCCTCGGGGCTCAGGTTCTCTAACCACTTGCGAACTTCTTCAGGATCCAGGTTCTCTTTGTCTAGGGTAAGGTTGCGACTGTTGCTGATCACGTCGTCGGTGACAAAGATAGGAGCATCTGCCCGAAGGGCCAAGGCGATAGCATCACTGGGACGGCTGTCTATCGTCATCTCCTCACCTTCCAGGGTCAAATGAATGAGGGCGTAGAAGGTGTTGTCTTTGAGCTCCGTCACGACGATCTTCTCGATGTCGGCGTTCATGTGAAGGAGAATATTCTTGATCAGGTCATGCGTCATCGGTCTTGGGGTGTCAATTCTCTCGACTTGAAGAGCAATCGCATTGGCTTCGAAAATACCAACCCAGATAGGGAGAAGGGTGTTCTTTTCCACGTCCTGAAGGATGACGATGGGAGAGTTGGTAATCGGGTCCATCATCAGACCACGGATCTTGAATTCTCGCTCGATCATAAGCTCCTCTTTAGAGTTTCTGCTTCGGTTTGGCTTCGGCTGGAGCCTTGTACCCTGTAACCCACCAGACTGTTGGGGCCGGTGTCCGTGACTCGAACTTGAACGAAGGAACCGGCTGAATCGTCGCCGCTGAAGTTCACTATCTTGTTGCTGGTAGTGCGGCCGAATCGCCGCTTCCCGTCCCTGGCGACTCCTTCGCAAAGGACCTCGAAAGTCTTACCCAGATAACGTTCCGCGTGCAGACGAAGTTGGATTTGGCGTTGCAGCTGCTGGAGTTCCATCAGCCTTCGACTCTTCTCGGTCTCAGGGACCTCATCCTCCCAAGACTCTGCCTCGGTAGAGGGCCGCTGCGAGTACTTGAAGGAGAACATTGACTCGAACTCGACCTTTCTGACCAGGCTCAAGGTTTGCTCGAAGTCATGCTCGGTTTCCCCTGGGAAGCCCACGATGACATCGGTCGAGAAGCTGATTGGGCGATTGCAGCCTCGGAATTTCTCTACGATTTCCAGGTATCTTTCACGTGTATACTGTCGCCGCATTCGACGGAGGACAGGGCTCGAACCGCTTTGTACTGGCAGGTGTACCTGATTGCAAATAGTCGGATACTGATTGATCACGGCCACGGCTTCGTCGTCAAACTCGCGTGGATGCGGTGAGGTGAAGCGGACCCTGCGAAGACCCGGCAGGCTTGCCACGCGAGCCAGAAGATGTGCGAACTTGATCTTCCGGTTCTCCGGATCACGATAGCTATTGACGGTTTGTCCTAGCAGCAGCACTTCAACATAACCAGCGTCGATTGCGAGTCGTGCCTCCTGCAGAATGGCAGCGGAGCTTCGGTTGCGCTCCTTTCCCCGAGTAAAAGGGACGATGCAGAAGCTGCAGTGCTTGTTACATCCTTCCATGATCGTAATCTGGGCGCGAAAACGGTTACCGCGTAGAACCGGCGCGATCTCGACCGGCGCAGGCTCTGCCAGAAAGTCGGTGAAAGAGCGGGAGTCGACCTGTCCTGGAGGCTGGCTGTCCAGTTCATCCAAGATGTCGGGCAGGGTGTGATAGAGGTGGGTGCCAACGACCAGATCTACAAATGGAGCTCTCTCCAGCATGGCTTGCCCCTCCTGCTGAGCGACACAGCCGACCACCCCGATCCTGAAGTTGGCCTGCTTCTGTTTCTTTTTCTTGACCTGCCCCAGGCGGCTATATACCTTCTGTGCAGCCTTCTCCCGAACGCTGCAGGTGTTGAGTAGAAACAGATCCGCCTCTTCCAGCGAAGACACGGGAATCATGCCGCGATGCACCAGCAGACCGGAGATTTTCTCCGAGTCGTGGTCGTTCATCTGACAGCCAAATGTCTCTATAAAAAATCTTTGAGTCATCTCAGCGCGGCCATTCTATCCGAATTCAAAAAGGTGGACAACCAATTCGGAGGCTGGTTTCAGGTCTGGGAAGCGGGGATCAGCGGGACCTCGATTGAGTTTTCTGCAACCGCGGCGGCGTGAGCCCTGGCCAGGAGTTCACGGGCTTGCTTACGGGTTGTTTCGGTGATGGCATCGCCTGCCATCATACGGGCCAATTCATTGATCTGGTCCGAGTGCTTCAGGGAGCTGATCTCGACCACGGTCCGCCCATCCTTGGCTTCTTTTGCAACATGAAAATGGCGGGTAGCGTAGGCAGCCAGTTGGGGCCAGTGGGTGACACAGAACACCTGGTTCTGGTCGGCGATCCCAGCCAACTTCGCTCCCACCGTGGTTGCTACGCGGCCGCCTATACCGGCATCGACCTCGTCGAAGACCAGCGTCTTGGGGTAGCTCTCAATCGAGACGATCGATTTAAGGGCAAGGATAATCCGTGAAAGTTCTCCGCCGGAAGCGACCTTCGCCAGGGGTTTAGGGGCTTCTCCGGGATTGGGGCTGATGAGAAACTGGACCAGGTCGATTCCCTGCTCTGCCTGGTGCTGGTCGCCGCTTTCGAATCCCACCTGAAAGACGGTTTTCTCCATGGCAAGCTCTGCCAGCTCGCCTTCCACCCGGCGACTCAGGCTCTCCGCGTCGCGCTGGCGTTTCTGGGACAAATCCCGAGCCAGCTCCAGGAACTTGGTCTCAAGTGATCGCTCTTGTTGGGCAAGTTCTTCCGCTTGCTGCTCCGAGTCGGCGATGCGGGCCTCTTCCGCTCGAATCTCCTCAAAGTAAGAAAGAATCTCCTCCACGGAGGCTCCGTACTTTCGCCGAGCCTTCTGGATGTCGCCCAATCGTTCCTCAACCGCATCAAGGCGTGCCGGATCCCACTGCACTGAATCAGCATAGTCGCGCAGGGCGTAGGCGACCTCCTCCAGTTGGTAGCGCAGGTCCAACAGTCTTGAAGCCTTGGTCAGGAAATCCGAATCCAGGGCCGCCACTTCTTCCAGGCTCTTTTGTGTCTGATCCAGCAGGCTAAGGCCACTGTTTTCATTTTCGTAGAGAAGCTGGTAGCCGAACGCAGCTAGCTGTTGACGCTTTTCGGAGCTGGCCAACAGATCTCGCTCCTGCTCGAGCTCCTGTTGAATTCCAGGGGTGAGTCGCAATCCCTCGATCTCGGCAATTTGAAAACGGAGGGTGTCCAACTTCTGAAGTCGCTCACTCTCACTTTGATGGAGCTTGCACAGGAGCCGCTTTACCTCTTGCAGTTCTCGGAAAGCCTGGCCGACTTGTTGGCACATTTCCCAGTTCTGACCGAAAGCATCCAGATACTGGAGATGGGTTGCGGAGTTGAGAAGCGTCTGCTGATCATGCTGTCCGTGGATATCGGCAATCAAGCGGCCGACTTCCGAAAGCAATCCCAAGGTGGACAGGTGTCCGTTGATGTAGACCTTGTTGCTTCCCGAACGAGCGATCTCACGCCGGATGACCACTTCCCCATTTAAGACTTCAATTCCTGCTTCGAGCAGACGGTCCCAGGCTGGATTCTCCCGCGGCAGGTCGAAAACACCTTCGACGGACGCCTGATCGAACCCCTCCCGCACCATCTCCTGTGAAGCCCTCTCGCCCACCAACAGCGCCACAGAGTCGACCAGGATGGACTTGCCCGAACCGGTCTCCCCGGTGATCAGATTGAGGCCGTCCTTGAATTCGACTTCTAGATGGTTGATCAGGGCGAAGCTGTCGATGGAAAGGACTCTCAGCATAGACTTTTGGACTCGGCTGACATCATTATTTCTGGACTATTCTCGACCAAGTATGCCAGGGGTCTATTATAGGCTAGAAAAAAGGCTTACAGGGAGGGTCTTGCGATGACAGCTCCCCTGGTCCTCGTTTACAATCAGCCTCGAAGGGAGATAGATTGGCAACCTCTTTACTGATGCAGTCGGGATTTGGTGGTTTTTGGTCGCTCATTGCCCAGAGTGGACCCATTGCCCTGTTGGTGCTGTTGGTGCTTCTTTTCTTCTCGATTTTTTCCTGGACTATAATTTTCTCCAAGGTGCGCTCCTACCGCAAGGTGGGACAGCAGTCTCTGGAGTTCTATGATCTATTCCGCCGCAGTGCCAGCTTATCGGAGATCCACCGGAGTTGCGAGCAGTATCCGCTCTCCCCACTGGCCGGAATCTTCAAGCGGGGATATCGGGAGTTGGAACACTGGATCCAGGCCAAGGAAGAAAACCAGGACATGCAATCCTCGGGTCAGACATTCAAGGGCCTGGCTGGTTTGGAGAGAGCTCTCTACAAAGCAGCGACCGCTGAGATGATGACCCTGGAACACTCCCTGAACTGGCTTGCCACCACCGGCTCAGTGACGCCCTTTATAGGGCTCTTTGGTACCGTGGTTGGGATCATCAACGCATTTCAGGGATTGGGACAGGGAGGGACGACGACCATTCAGGCCGTTGCGCCCGGCATCAGTGAGGCTCTAGTGGCCACCGCAGCGGGTTTGTTCGCCGCCATCCCGGCCGTCATAGCCTACAATCATTTCGTCAACCAGTTGAAGGTCTTCGGCGCGGAGATGGATGATTTTACTGTGGAACTGCTCAATCTGATTGAGCGGAGCTTTTCCTAGGAGGGCCTGATGGCCTTTGGCAATTTGGGTAACACCCGGCCCTCGATGTCGGAGATCAATGTCACTCCGTTGGTGGACGTGGTGTTGGTTTTGCTAATCATCTTCATGGTCACGGCGCCGATTTTGCAAACGGGAATAGAGGTGAACCTGCCCCAAACGAGAACCGTTGCCAGTGTGGATCCGGAACAGCGGGCGGTGATTACAATTGGGCGGGACGAGAATCTCTTCTATCGTTCCTCTCCCTTGAACTTCCATGAGTTAGGAGATGTCCTGCGTCGTGAAATCGGCGACTCTGGACTCCCCATTTTTCTCCAGGCAGATGAGGATGTTCGTTGGAAGACCATGGTAACGGTTGTGGACGAGATCCGCGTCGCCGGCTACGAGCGCATCAGCCTCGTGACAAAGCCCTATACTCAGAAGCGGCGCTAGCGAATGACTCGTAAAACTATTCTGGCCCCACACGTCCAGCCGGAGAGCTTGAAGTCTCCTCTGCTTGTTTCTGTCTTGGGCCATGCTCTGCTAGCTGTGGTCTGCCTGATTACCGTGGATCTTTTTCCCCAAGCAGAGGTCATTACGATCGGCACTGGACTGGGCGGAGGCCAGGGCGGCGATTTTGTTTCGGTGGCCTTGGCCGACAACCCCAGTGGGGGTGAAGGAATGTACAAACCGGCGCTGACGACCCGACCAGCAGCCGCACCTCCAGCCCCGGAGAAGAAACCGGAAGTGGTCCCAGATCGGCCTAGCAAGGAGGTCTTTCAGGAAAAGTCCTTGCGCAAGAAGAAGAAAACGACAAAGCCCCCACAACGCACAGATTCCCGCAAGAAAAAGAAAAAGGCTCCCAGTTCATCCCAGATCCCCCGCAAGCCCGATCCTGGTAGCGGTGGTCGAGGGGGCGCGAGCAGCGGTCTGGGCGGTGGTTTTGGCGGAGGACAGGGAGTCCGCGTTGGCGCCGGAAGCGGAGAGGGACAAGTTGACTCCTGGTACGCACGCCAGGTAGAACAGCGAATCGGCAACAACTGGCTGAGTACATCGCTAGGACAAACGACACGAAACGTAGAAACGGTTTTGAGCTTCGAAATTCGACCCGACGGTCGAATCGAAGAGGTAAAGCTGGAAAAAGGAAGTGGGATTCGAACGATAGATATTGCGGCCGAACGCGCCATCCGGGCCAGCAGTCCCCTGCCCCCCCTGCCTCGCAGTTTCGGGGGACGACGAGTCAGATTTGTGACTCACTTTAGGTATCCTCCTCGCTAGGTCTTCCATTTCAATAATTTCATGTAACTTCTGAAATGGAACCAAGGAAAGGAAGCCGATGAAGTTTCCGATAGTGGTCCTGATAGCTCTGATCTTCTTGAGTACCGGCCCGCTGGCCGCGCAGAGCCCCGATGTAGTGATCTATCCGAAGCCTAGAGAAGCAACGCGTCTCGCGGCAACCAACTTCGTGGCACGTAGCGTGTCCACGCCCCAGACCGAAACCGCGGCCAAGGTTTTCAACGACGTCCTCTGGGGAGACCTGAAGTTCTCGGCATTCTTCGATATGCCGTCAAAGAGCTTTTACCCGTTGAAGCCCCTAAGGAGCCCCCTGGCCGTGGATTTCGATCCCTGGCAGGTACCACCGGTTGACGTTGACTTCCTGGTCTTCGGCAACCTCCAGGTCGAGACCGGAGGGGTAGTGATCGAGGCCTACCTCTACGACGTGAAAACGAAGGGGCAAGTCTTGGGGAAGCGGTATTCGGTCGGAGACAGTATCCTGGTTCGGAAGATCGCCCACGAGTTTGCCGACCAGATCGTCTATCAGCTCTCGGCAGGAAGCAGCCGTGGGATAGCCAGCACCCAGATTGCCTTCAGCTCTTTGAAGGGGGACAGCAAAGAAGTCTACATAGCCGACTATGACGGCTCCAATTCGCGCACGGTGACAGCGAACGGTGGTATCAACAAGTTCCCCGGCTGGTCGCCCGACAATGCCGAGTTGGCATTCGTGACGATTCTTCCCGGCAAGAGCCGCTGGGAGCTGTGGATTCAGAACCTGCAGGGAGGTCGCCGGGTACTCCCGATGCCGACTTCCTACGTCTCTTCCCCCACCTTTTCCAGCGACAGCAAGCGAATCGCTTTTTCTGGGCGGGCCAAAGGCGCCTCCAGCCCTGATATCTTCGTTGCAGGGACGGATGGCAAGAACCGGACGAATTTGAGCAGCCATCCTTCGATTGACACTTCCCCGACCTGGAGTCCAACCTCGCGCCAGGTCGCCTTCATTTCCGATCGATCTGGCACCCCTCAGCTCTGGGTAGTCGACTCCGACGGATCGAACCTTCAACAGCTGGTGACCGAGGGTGGCCACTGCGACAGCCCCGACTGGTCACCGGACGGACGCCTCATCGCTTATTCCTGGCAGGCTCCCAAGCGTTGGGACCACGATGTCTACGTGGTCGAGGTAGCCAGGAAGAAGATCTTTCAGCTCACCTCGGGTCGAGGTAGCAAGGAGAATCCCCACTGGTCCGCAGACGGGCGTCACATCGCTTTTCAGAGCAGCCGAACCGGGACCAAGCAGATCTTCATCATGAACGCGGACGGCGAGAATCAGAAGCAGATCACCGCTTATGGTATAAACGAGGGTCCCGCTTGGTCGGGTTACGTTGGCCAACCTTGATCTTTGGCCAAGAGATTTAAATCGGGAGGAATTCAAATGAAACGCGGTTTAGTAGTTGGCCTGAACTTGGCCCTGTTCTTCGGTCTGGTCCTGGTCTCATCGAGTTGCAAGAAACGGACTCAATCTTCGGCGCGGCCTCCAGCTCCCCCAGTCCCGTCCGTGGGTGACAAACCCACCACCAAGTCGCCTCTCACCATCGAGGTCAAGGCTTCACCCAGCACCATCGAGAGAGGCAATCAGACCACTCTGAGCTGGACTTCGACCGGTGCCAACTCGATTCTAATCGACGGTGGTATTGGAAACGTCGCCGAGACAGGCTCGCTCGTGCTCTCTCCACGAGAATCTATTACCTACACTGCAATCGCCAAAGGCAGCGACAGCGACAGTCGCGCTAGTACTCGGGTCACGGTTGTCGACCGAAGCGACCGCAGTGTGGTGTCTAGCGATCTGGAAGGCTTGCGGCGAGCCATTGAAGAGGGAAAGGTGCGCCCAATCTTCTTCCAATATGATCTCGCTGAGTTGAACGCTGAAAGCAAGCGAATCCTGACCGAGAACGCACGCTGGATCAGTCAGTTTCCGACGGCCGTGGCGATCATCGAGGGACATTGTGACGAACGGGGCTCGGAGGAATACAATCTGGCGTTGGGCGACAGTCGGGCCCAGGTAACACACAACTATCTTCTCGAGGTGGGTGTGGCCGCAGGTCAATTAGAGGCCCTCTCGTTCGGCGAAGAACGTCCATTCTCCGCGTGCCATGAGGAGTCTTGCTGGAAGCGGAATCGAAGAGCCCATTTTGTGGTCAAGCGTTAGGGGGTTAGATTTGATGTAGCTTTGGTTTGCAGGCCGAACTCTTCTTCTTTCGAGCCGTTGGCTCGATGGACGGCGGCCTGGAACACTGCTACGATCGGGCCCATAGTTGCTTCCTAAATGATCCAAGCTGGGGGCTGCTTCACTAGGCTGAAACCTTGGAAAGTCGAAGGTACAAGATACAAGGTACAAACAAGCTCCAAATCACAAGCATCAAGTTCCAAACGATCGCCCACCATCACGTTCGGCGATCCGACAGAGCCGCGAACGACTTGAGCCGTTAGCAAAATGAGTCCAGGTTCCGGCCGTCGAGGACGACGAAGAAGGGAGCGAGCTGGACAACTCTTCCCCACGGAAGTGACCTTCCCCACGGAATGACGCATGATGTCGCCTATCCTCGACCGAAGTTTCTTTCTCGAATGGGGCAGCGCAGCGGGGGAGGGACTGATCTGTAACCTGAAATCTGCAACAGGCTGTCGCAATAGCGCCTGCTCTTCGGACGGTCGCTGTTTGATCGGCCCGCCTGCTTGCCAGTACAATGCCACCAAAACGAGGGGGGCAAGAATGAGAATTATCCCACTGATGCTCTTGGTGTTGAGTCTATGCTCGCCCTTGTCGATACTGGCCGGGACCAAGGAAGAAATTATCCGCTTACAGAGCGACGTACTGCAGTTGCAGAACCAGATCAGGATGCTTCAAAAGAGCATTGACGACAATGGAGACGTCTTCCGGTCTCTTTTGGAGCAGCTCAACGATCAAGTGGCCAAGGCTACACTGAGTATGGACGGTTTGAATCGCTCGTTGCTGGAGCAAAAGGCCGGACTGAGCAGCTCTGTCGATGGGGTGCGCGACGAACTGCAAAACCTCAGTGTCAAGCTGGACGACACCAATACCCGGATCTCCGCACTCCAGCAGAAGACCGACGAAAACCAACTCAAGATCAAATCCCTGCGCACGTTACCCACAGCGACTGGGGGTGAAATCGAACCGGATCAGGCGTACAGCGCGGCCTACAACGATTTCTTGATGGGAAACTATGACCTGGCCATCGCCGGTTTTCAGGACTTTCTAAACACGTATCCCGACAGTGAATACGCCGACAATGCGATCTATTACCTGGGGACCTGCTACTCCGAACAAGGCCGTCAGGAACAGGCAATCCAGACCTTCGATCAGGTGATCAACCTCTACCCAAAGGGCGACAAGAGCCCGGTTGCCTACTTCAAGAAGGCCCTTGCCTATCGGCAACTCGAAAGGAACTCCGAGGCCATCCAGGCCTTCAAACGGTTGATTACGACTTATCCCGAATCTCAGGAAGCGGTTAGAGCGAAACAGGAACTTCAACAGTTAGGCGTCGAATTCGATCCCACGGAGTCTCGGCGTTAAATAGTGCTTTCCTCCCGTCCTGCTCCAGAGATCCGCCCTAATCGCCCAATTGAACATGTCTCCTGACCTTTTCGCCGGAAGGAAAAATCGGATATTCATAGCCTGGGTCTGCCTCTGCGCCGGCGTTCTGCTGAGTCCGACGACGATGGCTCAGAGGGTTCCAGGGCTGCGGCTCGACTTCAAGAGCCGCACTCTTGAGTTTCGGATACAAGCCAAAGACCTGCAGGCAGCCTACCGGGTCACGGCCTCCGGAGGCATCCAGATGCTCCCGAATCCGAAAGCGGTGGTAGTTGCCGACGAAGCCGTGAAGATCCAGGTCAAGGAAGCTCCTGACGGAAATGGACGGCTGAGGCTCGATCGGGGCGGCTCCAGCTACGAGCTGCTTCTGCGGCCGGACAATGGGTTGGCCGGTACGACCCTGGTGACGGGTCTACCCTTTGGTTACAACTTCCTTCCCAAAGAGGGTCATGCGAACGCTGGTGAGAACTGGACCCAGGAGTTTCCGGCACCCGATACCAGTGCGGCTTTACGCGTCAGCACCACCTATCGCTACACTCTGATCGGTGGGAAGAACGTTCCTCGCTGTGAGTTGTGTGCCATGATTCAGATCGAGGGTATACGGCGCTTTCTTCCGGGTCCGGGCCTGGATAAAGCTCTGGCGGACGTTGTCGAAGGTCAGCCGTCTGAATTCTACATCGAGGACCGGACCTTCGCCGTAGGTATGGTCTTGTTCGATCGGAAGGAGCGATTTATCCATCGCTTTGAGCTGAACGCAAACACCTCGCTCTTGACACTACTCCCCATTCCGGGACTGATGCGACAGGTCGTCTTCGAATACCCGGAAGTAGCCCTGGAACAATGAGAAGTAGAGCCTTGAGCCCCATCCTGCTGATATCAGCTGTCTGTCTTTGTGGCTGCCCACCAGTCACATTGAAGCAGTTAGTCGAAACCCAATTTAGTGATTACACCGGACTCACAGTGGCGCTAGGACGAGAGTACGTCGTCGGCCTTCAGACGACTCCCGACTTTTCGAACTTCCATTGCTGCTGGGTGGGAGACCGGACGGGCTGGCAAAAAACCACGGGGGGTTGGAGTTCAAATCAGCAGACGGAGGTGGCGGCTGGTTCCCTGGCGCTGCTGCAGGACTTTTCCTCAGAGGTCTCTTCGGACAATGTCAGCTATGTCAAGGTCAAGGCGGAGAGCTTCTTCGAGGATCGGCTTCTCAACCTCAGACACTTTGAGAGAGAGCACTGTTCCAACCACGGCGCCCTGCCCTGCGTTTCCGAGATTTGCACTCAAGCCCTCAAGGTAGGAAGACTCGCCGTCTTCACCTTGATGAAGGTGCCGCCGTCGAGCACCTCGCCCCAGAGCCACAACCTGGAAATAGTCGATCTGCAAGGTACGTCCTACGCCCAGGATTCTCTTGGCGCAACCGATATCATCATCGGCTATAGGATGGCAAAAACCTTCTGTGGCGAGCAGATTGCGTGGGGAGACGATCTACGTTCTAGTTCGAAGCTGAAACAGGTAGAGGCTGACGGCGTTGAAAGGAACGAAACCTATAGGGATCACTTCTTTCGTTTCCAGAAAGAGATGGAGGGGAGGAATCAAGCCCGCTTCTACGAACTCCGTATTCCCAACGAGCCGCCGTTGATTATTCCCCCTCTGCAGGCTGCGGCGACAGCGGTCTTCGGTCCGCCAGCGGACCAAGTTACCTCGGGCCAGCCAATTCGCTTGACCGCAGTCAATCAAGCCTTCCGGCCTAGCCCCGCCAGAGAAGGACTCTTGATCACTGAGATCGACGAACAGGGAGCAACCCAGACACACCAGGTCCAGACCGACCTCAGGGCTGGGGCCTGGATCATGGTCGGTACTGAGACAAAGAAGCTGACGGTTCATCTCGAGGGAAAGGAGGTCTTTTCCCGGGAAACCCGGCAGACAACCGGTCTCTCCCAGAGACAGCCTGTGATCAATGTCGTCACACCCTTCCAGAGCACGGGTCCAGAAGGAATGGTAGAGAGCGGATCTCTGGCCCAGATCTCCGGTCGTCATCTGGGCCCCGCAACCCAACTCCTGATCGAGGGTAAACCCCAGGTTCCTCTGGTGGCGGGCACGAATTACCTTGTCGGTTTCCTCGAAGGAGTCGGTCGGACTCGCATCGCCATCAGGAACGGGCAAGGTCTCACGAGCCCAGAGAAGGAAATCACTCTGGTTCGAATTTCCACGGAACAAGTCCCTCCTTCGCTCTTCAAGCGGGGACAGAAGGCTGACATCATTCTTCGGATCGAGGGAACATCTGAGTCAATTCCAATCGACTTTGCCATCGACTCCAAGACGATGCGATTCCTCAACGGAGAGCAGTTCATCACCAAGACCAGCAGCGGTGGTGATCAGAATACGGTTCTCGTTACCATTCAAGCAAAGGGAGCCGGACCCTACAGGATCAACTTCAGGCTGGCCGATCCTGAAAAGGAAGCGGTGATTCCCCCTTAGCCCACCTGAGTAGCGGAGCGTTGGACAAATGAAAGAGAAAGTCTCAGTGTCGCGATTCTCTTTTCACAAAATGGAACCCTGACCCAGGGTCGTCGTGGTAGATAGCAAGAGCACATTCCACGCTCTTGCCTCCCAACCTGATGAGCCCAGCCCCAATTTCGGGCGGGCTCATCAGACCAACTATTCCCCTCACAGGCCTGCCGCTCGTCTTGATTCCTCGCCTGACAGGCAATAGCGGCAAGACAGTGGATCTCTGGACCGGAGAAGCTTCAGTCAGAAGGGGATGTCGTCGTCACTGATCTCTACCTCTGCAGGGCTACTAGATCCTTGGGCCTGACCTCCTGCTTCTGGTGCTGGTGCTTCTAGTGCTGGTGCTGGCGCCGATTCGCGCATGCCCTGTTCCTCCGAGCGGGAGCCTAGCATTTGCATGTCCGAGGCAACTATTTCAGTGGTTCGGCGTCGATTGCCATCCCGATCGTCCCACTCTCGAGTCTGGAGTCGCCCCTCGATAAATACCAGCTTACCTTTGTTCAGATACTGACTACAGATTTCGGCCAGTTTGCCCCAGACCACAATCTGATGCCATTCGGTGCGGGTTTGTCGCTCACCATTCTGATCCTTCCAGCGCTCGTCCGTAGCTAGGGAGAAATTGGTGACCGGAGTGCCCGAAGACGTGAATCTTTGCTCCGGATCTCTGCCCAGTCTTCCTACCAGCATGACTCGATTGACCATCGTCGTAGACCTCCCTCTGAAAAATTACTGCGTGCTCCACCCGGAATCTAGCGGTTAGTCACTATAACGCGCACCCCCGAAAAAAATGGAAAGAAAATGCAGAGGCCATATTCGGAATCAAAGGGGCGCGGGATACGGTCTGGAAGCGTCGGTTGGATAAGGATCACAATTCCGAAAGTTCACGAGGAAGAGAGAGGCAAATGGAAACTCTAGAAACGCATCCTCTCAGCTGGTTTATGACCCACAAGCTCAATCTCCTTCTTGATTTCGGTTTCTCCCCGATACCAGATGGCGGGAATGCTACCTCCAGGACGCTTCGACTCCAGGATGCGGACAATGTCCTCCCTCGAGTCGACTGCTTCTCCGTCCAATTCCACTAGGACATCACCACCGATGATCACGAAGAAATTCCTCAGTAGGACTCGCTGGTTGCCTCCCCGTATACCGGCTCGGGCGGCCGTGCTTCCCCGCTCTACCTGCTCGACCAGGAATCCTCTCTCCACCGACAATTCCAGAACCTGAGCAAGCCTTGGACTCAGAGCGCGACCGTGGACTCCGAACCAGGGTCGCAAGACACGACCATGCTCCACCAGATCCGGGACAACCCGGTTGAGGATGTTTACGGGAACCGCAAATCCGATTCCGGCGCTCTCACCGGTGCGGGAGTAAATAGCAGTGTTGATACCTATGAGCTCACCACTGGTGTTGAGGAGTGGGCCTCCGCTGTTGCCTGGGTTGATCGCGGCGTCGCTCTGAATCACGTCTTCAACGACTCCGTAGTCCGTCTTCAGGCTTCTGGAAAGCGACGAGATAATTCCGGTCGTCAGGGTCCTCTCCAGCCCGAAGGGATTGCCGATAGCCAGAACTTTTTGCCCCACCTTCAGGTCGTCACTGCTTCCCAATTCGATCGGATAGAGTTTCTCGGCTGGACAGTCGATCTGAAGAACTGCCAGGTCGTTGATAGGATCCTGCCCCAGAATTTTCGCCTCGTAGGTGCTGTTGTCAAAAAGGGTTACCTGGAGTCGGTTGGCATTCTTGATCACGTGAAAATTAGTGACGATTCGGCCCTCGTTATCGAGAACGACTCCACTACCGACCCCCTGCTGTGGGATGACTCTAAACCAGAAGTTCAATTCCAGAGTGGTACTGGTGACGTTGACGACCCCATGGCTCAGCCTCTCATAGACCTCGATGTTGATCTGTTCGTCGGCTGTGAGAGCAGTCTTCGGGCCTGCAGCGACTGGAGGTGTGAACTCGGCGCGACTCGTAGGAGCCGAGGGCCAGCGCAGGAGAAAAGCGGTCAGCCCCGCCGAAACAAGGCTACTGGCCAGCACGATCTTCCAGAAGTCTCCTCGTCGCATTGCAGGTCCATTATACAACTCGGTATCCGGGTCGAAGCTAGTCCGTTTGGTACTTGGCTCTCGTTATTCGGAGTCTGTTTCTATCTTGTATCCTGAGATTTTTCGCAAAGCGTTAGGTGTTTAGCGTCCTACCTGCCTTTGCCCCTAACCCGGCTCTCGGATTGCCCTGAAAAAGAGCAGACTGCTGACCACTGCGCTGAGTGCCACCAAGGCGGTGACACCGCCGAATCCGAGTTGGCGGTTGAGACTTCCCGCCACCAGGACGAAGACGGCGATACCCAGCTGGGAAGCCGAGTTGCGCAGTGCCAGGTAAGCACCGCGACGCTCCTCCGTGACCAGCTCAGTTTGAAGGGTGTGAAGGGCCGTCTGCCTAAAGCTGACGCAGAGGCTGATGAAGAAGAAGACCAGCATCAGAGCTGCTCCCCATGAGAATAGGTGGATACCCAGCAGCGCCAGAGCAAACAGAGAATTGAAGACCAGGAAGACGCGCCTCTTGGTCCACCGGTCAGTGACCCAACCTGAGACCAGACTTCCCAGGAAGGCAGCAATGCCCGCGGCCACAAATACCCAGGAAATCTGAAATGGACTTAGTCCGAAGCTCTGATGGAGATAGTTGGAGAGAAAGACGAGAAAGGCCAGGGTGCCACCAGCGACCACAAAAGAAACCGCCAAGGCCGAGCGAGTATCACCCTGTCTTAGAAAATCCAGATAGATTCTGAACTGTACCTTCTCTGACCGCTTCGAATCCGGTTGACGCGGCAATCCCAGCGAGATCAGCATGAGTGCACCAGCTAGCACGCCCGAGCAGAAGAAAACCGTTCTCCACTGCCATCCCTCGGCGATCCAAGTGCCCAGGGGAAGCCCCAGGATCAGAGCCACGAAGTATGAGCTGAGAACGATCCCCATGATCCTCCCCCGCCGCTGGTAGGGGAAGAAATCCCCTACCAGCCCAGCCGTGCAGGTAGAAAGTAGCCCAGCAGCGATACCGGTGCCCGCTCGCAACCACAACAGATCTACATAGTTAGAGGCGCGATAGGTGGCAAAGGCCAATACGCTAAAACCAAACAGGCCAAGTTTGAGGAAATGCATTCGCCCCCAGCGATCCGTCAGGGGGCCCAGCAGGAGATTGAAAACGCTGGCGGAGATCGCGTAGAGGCTGAAGATCCATGCCACTTCCTCCGCCGCTACACCGAAGTCCCTGCTCAGGGCCGGCAGCAGAGGAATCAACATCTGGTTGTCTGCTGAGGCCAGAAAGAGTACCAGAAAAAGTATGGATATAAAGAAGATTAACCCAGCTCGACTCATGTGCTTTATAAGAATGACAAGCGCTCACGGACGCTTGCTCGTAGCGTCAGATGGCCTGAGATAGTTTGCCTGGATTTCCTCTCCAGAGAGGGTATTTCCCTCGATCAGACGTCGGTAGGCCAGCAGGCAGAGCTCGCCGAGGATACAGTTGTCTGTGTCGAAGAGCTTCGCACCCGGGTGCAGCGCAGTGATCGCGGAGCGGCAATGGGCAACTCCGTCACCCACGAACCGGTAGGTCCCGGGCTCCAGCTGCTTGAGCCATTCGGAAGGAGCGGCAACTATTTCTGGTTGTTGGATCGACAGAGTAGAACGGTCGACTTGGTAGACCGCTGCATAGATCTGTTGCCGCCGAGCATCGATCATTGGCGCAATGCTTCCGCCCAGATATCGGAAGCGAAAGGCCAGGGCTTCCAGTGTCGAGATTCCTGCCACTGGTTTTTCCAGCTGCTGACAAAATGCCTTGATCGTAGCCAGGCCCACCCGCAGCCCGGTGAAGGATCCGGGACCGGCGGCCACGGCGAAGCAGCCGATTTGAGAGATGTCGAGTTCATGCTGGCGCAGCAGGAAGTCCACATAGCCCAGGATTCCTTCAGAGTAGCGAAGGGGAGTCTTGAGCATCGCCAGTCCGATCACTTCGCCGTTCCGGCCCAGGGCTGCCCCCCCACTGTTGGTCGCTGTATCGATAGCGAGGATGTACATGGTCGAAGCCGAAGACGCCGCTGCGGAGTGATACTCTAACACGTCCGCTCGGGCATTATTTGGAACTTTTTATTTCACCCTGGACTGGTAGAGTAGAGGCTGTGGAACGCCTCAGTCCGATGATGAAACAGTACCATGACATCAAGCGTCAGAACCCGGGCGTCTTGCTCTTTTTCCGACTGGGTGATTTCTACGAGATGTTCTTCGAAGACGCGATCCTGGCAAGCCGCGCGTTGGAGATTACGCTGACTTCACGAAACAACGATGGTAAGGGAAAACCCATTCCCATGTGTGGGGTGCCCCACCATTCGGTGAAGAACTATCTGGCCCGCCTGATCAAGCAGGGACACAAAGTAGCTCTCTGCGAGCAGGTAGAGGATCCTCGTCTGGTCAAGGGCATTGTTCGGCGGGAAGTGACGCGAGTCGTAACCCCCGGAACGGTCGTTGACGAAGAAGTCCTTGAATCCAAGGAGAACAATTTTCTGGCCGCTCTCTATGCGGTCGAGGGTCGAGCGTCAGCCTCTTTTCTGGACGTATCCACCGGAGAGTTCTGGGTAAGTGAGTTTTCGGGACCGCAGGCCTGGAACCAGCTCGAAGAGGAGCTGTGTCGTTTCCGGCCACGAGAAATCGTGCTACCAGAGGGCGCCGAAACGGGTCTGATGGAGCATCTGTCCCAAGAAACAAGGCAATCTGTAGTGCGGACGCCTCGAGAGGACTGGACCTTCGACACCGAGTACTCCCGCCGTGTTTTGCTGGAGCACTTTAATGTGGCGACGCTGGAGGGCTTCGGTCTGAATGGCCAAAGTGCGGCCGTTTCCTCTGGCGGAGCGCTACTCTCCTATGTGAAGGAGACACAGAGGGCATCGCTGGGACACATTACCGAGATGCGTCTACTGAGGAAGGGTGACTATCTACAACTGGACGAGACCACGGTTCGAAACCTGGAGTTGGTCAAGGGTCAGGACGGAAGCCGCCGCTGGACTCTGCTCTCCGCCTTGGATCACACCAAAACCTCGATGGGTGGAAGACTGCTTCGCCATTGGCTGCTGCGGCCGCTGTTGAATCTGGAAGAGATCGGCCAGCGTCAGGACGCCGTCGGAGAGCTGCAGTCCTCAGTTCTCCAGCTGGACAGTCTGGGTAAGGTACTGGGCTCGATCCAGGACCTGGAACGGTTGCTCAGCAGGGTCATATTGAGGACGGCAAATGCTCGAGATCTCTTAGCACTCAAGGCTTCGCTCCATGTTCTTCCGGAGCTGTCCAGCGCCCTGGAGGAGTGCCGTAGTGAGCAGCTGCGTCCGCCAACGGATCTTCTCGACGACCTGCTCCAGCTCCTCGAGAGAGCTATTTCCGAGAGTGCTCCCGTGCTCCTGAATGAAGGGGGCATTATCGCCACGGGATTTGATTCCGCGCTGGACGAGCTGCGCCAGATCTCGAGCTCGGGAAAGTCCTTCATCGCCAGCTTGGAGGCTCGAGAGCGCGAGAGAACCGGCATCGCCTCGCTCAAGGTCAAGTACAACAGGGTTTTCGGCTACTTCATCGAGGTGACCAACGCCCATCTGGATTCGGTACCCGACGATTACACTCGGCGCCAAACCCTGGTGGGTGCCGAGCGCTTCGTGACTCCCGAGCTCAAGACCTACGAAGAGAAGGTTTTGACGGCAGAAGAACGGATCGTCGACCTTGAGAAAGAGCTGTTTCTAAAGGTTCGCCAGGCCGTGGCCCAAGAGGCTCAGCGCATTCAGCAGGCCGCTCGCGTGGTGGCACGCCTCGATGTGCTGCTATCCCTGGCCACAGCAGCTCGACGCCATAAATACGTCCGTCCCAGATTGGACCACAGCAGCGATCTCGACATCCAGGATGGACGGCATCCCGTACTGGAGCTCCAAGGAGGCGAGCCTTTTGTCCCCAACACGCTTTTCTGCAATACCAGTTCTGACCAGCTGCTGATTCTGACGGGTCCCAACATGGGTGGAAAGAGCACCTATCTGCGCCAGAACGCGCTGATCGTGATCCTGGCGCAGATCGGTTCTTTCGTACCGGCGGGCCAGGCTCACATCGGATTGGTCGATCGCATCTTCACCCGTGTCGGCGCCAGCGACAACCTGGCCCGCGGCCAATCTACCTTCATGGTCGAAATGATCGAGACCGCAAACATCCTCAATAGCGCCACTGATCGCAGCCTGATCTTACTCGACGAAGTTGGACGGGGCACGGCTACCTTCGATGGCCTTTCGATTGCCTGGGCGGTTGCCGAGTTCCTACTCACCGAGTCCTCACGTCGAGCCCGCACCCTGTTCGCAACCCACTATCAAGAATTGACTCAGTTGGAGCGGATGTTCGGAGGCGTGAAGAACTACCAGGTGACGATTCGGGAGTCGAATGGGCAGATTCTCTTCTTTCACCGGGTAATGCCGGGTGTGGCCAGCAAGAGCTACGGAATCGAGGTGGCACGGCTGGCCGGCCTTCCAGCTCAGGTCGTGGGACGGGCTCGGGAAATCCTCGCGCGTTTGGAGCGAAAGCGACTGGATCTTTCCGGAGGGCCGCAAGGTCGGCTGGAAACTGATGCCCTCGACGAGTTTCAGAAGACTCTCTTTTGAGAAGGATACGGCTGCCAGACATCCCCACCGGCGAAGACCAGGTCCCTCAATACCGAATCACAGACTCTTGGAGTGATAGCGTGATTTGCGATTTGTTCGAGAAGCGCTTTCTACTCTTCGACGAGGATGAGCGGACTGCATGAAGGCACGTAGTGTCGGAGTCCTTCTGTTTCTCGCTCTTCCCTTCTTCACTTCCCTGGGAGTCCCTTCGGTGTGGGATTCGAATGAGGCCTATTACGTTCAGACACCCCGTGAAATGGTCGAGAGAGGCGACTGGCTCGTTCCCTACTTCAATGCTGAGCCGCGGCTGAACAAACCTCCGCTCGCCTACTGGGTGGTGGCAGCATTCTATCGCTGCTTCGGCGTTTCTTTCTGGTGGGAGAGGCTGGTGATGGCAGTGCTTGCCTACGCCTGTCTCTGGGTCGTCTTCTGGATGGGACGAATCCTGTTCTCGGAACCGACGGCTCTCCTGGCGGCGGGTATTTTCGCTACCTCCTTCAGATTTCTCATGCTCTCCCGACGACTTCTGATCGATATTCTGCTGCTGTTCTGTGTGCTGGTCGCCATCGCATGTTTTCTGCACTGGTGGAGGAACGGGGGTCGGAAGGCGTTCCTATCCTCTTCCCTGTTTTTCGGCCTGGGCTTCCTGGCCAAGGGGCCGGTGGTCCTACTACCGGCCGCGGCCCTGTTTTTGTACCTGTTCCTCTCAGGCCAGAGGGCACGTCTTCGATCGGCACCTTGGCCGTTGGCGACTCTGCTTTTCCTTTCTGTTTCCTCCTCCTGGTTCCTCGTTCTCGGATTTCAGCAGGGCTGGGACGCTGTCGCCAATTTCCTGTGGACCGAGAATCTAGGCCGCTTTACCCACATCCAGTTTGGACCCGAACGCGGAGCCTTGTTCTACGTCGGCGCGTTTTTTGTCGACTACTTTCCCTGGTCGTTTCTGTTCCCAGGGGCTGTGCTCGAATCGGTTCGCTCTTGGCGTCGGAAAGATCTGGCTGGAGAAGACGTCCGAAACGCTGGAGTGGCCGCCTCCGACGCCAGGGATAGCGGGCTCTCAGGGTCTCCTACATCGATTGGATTGCTGGGATGCTGGATGCTGATCTACCTGCTGGTTTTTTCCTTCTCCCAGAACAAGCAGGAATATTACATACTGCCGATCTACCCGGCTGCCTCTCTGTGGCTGGCCTACTACCTGAGACGGGCCCTCCCCGGTCTCGCACTCCGGCTTCCGATAGCTGCGGTTGGCGCCTTATTGGGAATCTTGCTCTTTGTCCTGGCCGGCAGTTTGTTTTCGGAGGCATGGGGTTGGTGGATACCGTTTATCCCCTTCGCGGGCTTCATCTGGGTGGCTGCTCGAGGCCAGGCAGAGAGAATGGTCTGGACCCTGTGTCTTTTCTACTTCAGCGTCTTCACCCTTCACCTTGGACCCCTGGACAAGTACCGGCCTGTCCACCATCTGGCTCGGGCGATTCAAGAGCAGGCTCCCCCGGACGGGAATTTTCTGGCGGGATACTACCGCTACTCGGCACCTAGCTTGACCTACTACTTAAACCAGCCAATTCTGGAGACCTATCGATATCAGGAGACCGTCGACACCTTGCGCCGTGACTCACCTGTATACTTGATCGTCGGGGCTTCTGATTATGAGGAACTCCGCCAAGCCGTTGGCCCGCGGCTCAAAATTGTAGAAGTCCGACCCAACCTGTATACTAACGGCCGGAAACTCATCACAGGATTGATAAGTGGGCGAAAGATCAGCGCCGACACTTGGACCCGCCCAATCTACCTTGTCAGCAACCAAGGCGAGTGAGCAGGCAGTCGACCTCTCCGTTGTCCTTCCTGTCTTCAACGAAAGGGACAGCCTCGAGCCGCTCAGCCAGAATCTGCTCCGCGTGCTGGAGACGATCGAGCTCAACTATGAGGTCCTCTTCGTCGATGATGGTAGCGTCGACGGAAGCCGTGAGATACTGCAGGAGCTGGCCCGCTCCAATCCACACATCGGTCTGCTGACGTTTGTGAGAAACTTCGGCCAGACGGCAGCCATGGCTGCGGGCTTCGAACACGCACGCGGCCAAATCGTCATTTCGCTCGACGCGGACCTGCAGAACGATCCCGAGGACATTCCCCGAATCTTGGAGAAGCTGGCAGAAGGCTACGATGTCGTCAGCTGTTGGCGAAAAGATCGGCAGGATCCCTGGCTCACGAGAATATTGCCTTCCCGGCTCGCCAATCGCC
>JAKZYH010000516.1:0-7273 GCA_047514575.1 Acidobacteriota bacterium
GTACGAGACCAGCTACGGCATCCCACCCGAGAAGGTGGAACACATGGAGGCGCTAGTGGGCACCAGCCTCTTCGGTTTCGGTCCTGCTATCGGTGAGTCCACGCTGGACGCGCCCAAGCTCCGCAACGAGCGATTGACGGATTGGGTGGACACCACTGCCTCGGCGTTCATGGGCCTGACCCTGGGCTGTGCGCGCTGCCACGATCACAAGTTCGATCCCCTCTCCCAGAAGGACTACTACCGGATGCAGGCGATCTTCGCGCCCTCCCACCCGGTGAAGGTTCCGGTCGTGACCGAGATGAGCATGTTCCACCGCAACGAGAACTACCCCAGGTACATCGCCCTGGACGAGAGCCGGCGAGCACACGAGCAGTTCCAGGCAAGGGTGGAGAAGCGTCTGACCGACGCCAAGAAGGCCGAGTTTCCTCCTGAGGTTGTCCGAGCCTATGAGGTATCTGAGGCAGATCGGACACAAGAGCAGAAAAAACTTGCCGCTCCGCTAGAGGAGGCCCTGACCCAGCTGATCCCGAACAAGACCTTCAAGGTGGTGGATCACTTGACTCCGGAGGAGAAGAAAGAGCGGGCCAAACTGATGATGGCCATCGCCGAGAAGGTCCTGGAACTCCCACTAACGGACGCTTCTCACAACGTGCGCTTCGACGGCTTCTATGACAATCCATCGGCGACGGTCTTGAGTCACATCCAGGACGAGTTGATCCCCGAGGTCAGAGTTCTGGAAAGGGGTGACCTGGATCGCCCCCGCGAGAAAGTGGGACCCGGCCTGCCCTCCAGCCTGGCAAACGGAGTCAGGTTCGACGAAGAGAGCCGCTACGGCCCACGCTACCGCAAGAAGCTGGCCCTTTGGCTGACCCGCCCTGAGCACCCCTTGACCGCCCGGGTAATGGTCAATCGAATCTGGCAATGGCATTTCGGCAGGGGCATCGTATCGACTCCTAACGATTTTGGCAGTCAAGGACAACCCCCTTCGCATCCTCAACTTCTGGACTGGCTAGCCACTGAGTTCATCCACCAGGGTTGGAGCCTCAAGTCCATGCACCGGCTCATCCTCCAGTCCTCCACCTATCGCATGACCAGTCGCTTCCATCGTGACGAAAACGCGCTCGCTGACCCCGACAATGCCTATCTCTGGCGCGCCAATCGAAAACGGCTAGAGGCGGAAACCCTGTGGGACAGTATCCACTCGGTAGCCGGGAACCTGAATCCAAAGATGTACGGCCGTCCGGTGGTTCCCCCACTGTCAGAGAACGAGTTGGCGGGATTTCGCCTCAAGTGGGCCTGGACCGTACCCGCCGACCCCGCAGAGCACACCCGACGGGGGATCTATATCCTGTCACGGAGAAACTTCACCTTTCCAATGTTCCAGAAATTCGATACCCCGGATCCAGCCGTCAGCTGTCCCGAGCGTTCGGTCACAACGGTGGCGCCTCAGTCTCTCTGGTTGATGAACAACCAGGCTGTCTTCCGGCAGGCTCTGATCTTCGCCGGCCGTCTGATTCGGGAGGGCGGAGACGATCCCCAGAAATGGGTACACGGGGCCTGGGGGACAGCCCTGGGTCGCGAACCCAACGACGACGAGGTGAGTGAGTCTCTGAAGGCCATAGCTAGCGCCGATGGGAAGGGCTGGAAGGAACTGCCCAAGGGGAGCCCAAACGAGCTTGAGAGAATCGGTCGGTCACAGGCTCAGGGGCTGACCGAGCTTTGCCTGGCAGTCTTCAATTTGAACGAGTTTCTCTTCGTGGACTGATCGTCAAAGCGAGGCGGAAGATGAAGCACACATTTTGCCGAGGACAGCTCGATGTCAGCTCCAGACGTGACTTTCTGAAGACTTCCTCTTTCGGATTCGGGTCGCTGGCCCTGGGGAGCCTGATCCAGAGCGAGTCCCTCAGGGGCGCCAGCAGATCCCTGTTGGACCCACTGGCCCCCCGACCACCCCACTTCCCGACCAAGGCGAAGAGCGTGATATTCATCTTCATGCAGGGGGGTCTGAGTCAGGTGGACAGCTTCGATCCCAAGCCGGCGTTGCAGAAATACCACGGACAGCCGCTGCCACCCAGCTTCCGCACGGACCTGGAACTGGCCCAGATTCACCCCTACGAATCCAAGCTCATGGCCAGCCGCCGCACTTTCAAGCAGCGGGGGAAGTCAGGAATCGAGATTTCAGATCTCTTCGAGCACCTGGCGGGCCATGCCGACGATCTGGCCATTTTGCGTTCTTGCTATCACGAGTCGTTCATCCACGGTCCGGCCCTGACCTACCTGAACACCGGCACACTTCTACTGGGCGGTCCCAGCATGGGCTCCTGGGTCCTGTACGGGCTTGGGAGTGAGACCGACAACCTGCCTTCCTATATCGTGATGACGGACGATGTCCTCCGCTCCAGCACCTCCCTCTTCGGGACAGGATTCTTGCCGGCGATCTACCAGGGAACGTTGATCAACACTGAGGGGAAACCCTTCCAGAACCTGAGTCCCCCTACGCAGATCGGCCCCCAACGACAACGGGCCCTCCTGGATCGGGTCAAGGGCTGGAACCGAAATCACCTCCAGTCCCGTCCTGGAGACAGCCGCCTGGAAGCGCGGATCGAGAATTACGAGCTGGCCTTCCGCATGCAAATGGCGGCACCCGAGCTGATCGATCTTTCCCAGGAGTCTCCTCACGTCAAGAAGATGTACGGACTGGAGCAGGACAAGACCCAGAAGTTCGGCCGCATGTGCCTGCTGGCACGCCGCATGGTCGAACGGGGCGTCCGCTTCGTTCAACTCTACAGCGATGGCTGGGACGGCCATGGCGAGTGCGACAAGAACCACCTCAAGAACGCAGCGAAGGCCGACAAGCCCATCGCTGCTCTGCTCGAGGACCTCAAACAGCGAGGGATGCTGGAGAGCACATTGGTTGTCTCGGTAGGAGAGTTTGGACGCACCCCCGTAATGCAGGGCAAGGAGGGGCGTGACCACAATCCTTTCGGCTTCAGTGCCTGGATGGCCGGTGGCGGTATCCAGGGCGGCCAGGCGATCGGAGCGACCGACGACCTGGGCTTCGTTGCGGTCGACGACAAGATTCACGTCAACGATCTGCACGCCTGCATGCTGACCTTGCTGGGGCTGGATCACCACAAGTTGACCTACTTCTTTCAAGGCCTGGAACGGCGTCTGAGCGGCGTGGGAGAAGGCGGCGAGCGAGGTCCCGATCTGGCCCGGAGAATAACGGGGGGCTCGCTTGCAATACCGGTGTGAGCAGGTCGCTCTTGGTGCCCTTCTCCTGCTGCTTTCGACCTCGGCCTGGGCCGAAGACTCCAGACCCAAGAGCGTCCCCCCATTCACGGGCAAGGTGCACCTGCCTCTAAGTCTGGAAACCAGTGAAGGCAGCCGCCTGGAGCAAGGTCCGTTCGATCTGGAGGTTCGGGCCCAAAGGGGAAGCTACTCTCTCTACTTCGTATCCGCAGAAGGCGAAAAGGCCGTCACCACAGGGCAGCTTGAACAAAGTCTCCGAGAGCAGGATCTCGGGTATCCGCTGGTTGGGACCATCCACCTGCGTTCCAGCTCCGATCCCGTGGGTACCGACGCCGAGCGCCATAAGAGCAAGACCGGACTGCCCCAGTACCAGGAAGAACCCCGCCGCTGGGAAACTACCCTGCGCCTCTATCGTCCGGACGCCCAGGACAAGGCGATCTGGATTCTGTTTCAACAGAATGAGCAGCCAAGCCCAATCCGAGCGTGGTTTCAGCTCTCGGTAGCCGATACCTCTGACAAACCCTGAGCGTACCCCTCAGCGAATCCAAGGAACCAACCGCCATGAAACACTCGATTCCGTTGATATCTCTGGCCCTGATCTCCATCGCTGCCAGCCCTTTGGAGCATCACGGCGAAGAGTCCTCAGCTTCACCCCTGGAGCTCGGTTCCAGATTGGAACTGTTCGTCGACGACTACCTCACCGATTCCATGCAGGGACTGGAGCTGAAGCTCCACACTCCCGAACCCGCGGGAAAGGCAATGGTATTCGACAAGCCCTGGGAGGGGGTAACCAGCGGAAGTGAAGCCGTGGTCTTCCAGGATGGCGATCTCTACCGTATGTACTACCGCGGCAGCTCTCATCACGGCTATGCCCTGGAGTCACTACTCAAGCCGAACGAGGTTGTCGTCCCCGAACACCCCCCCACCGCCTGCTACGCCGAGAGTCGGGATGGCATTCACTGGACCCGGCCCAACCTGGGACTCATCGAATTCGATGGCTCCAAGGAGAACAACATCGTCTGGATGGGAAAGGGATCTGCCTCCTTCATGGTCGTCAAGGACACCAATCCGGCGGCGCCCGACCAGGAACGCTACAAGGCAGTGGGTCCGGACCGATGGGAGGGGCGAAGCGGGCTATTCGCCTTCACCTCGCCTGATGGAATCCGCTGGAAACAGATGCAGGAGGAGCCCATCCTGACCGACGGCGCCTTCGACTCCCCCAACCTGACATTCTGGGATACGGTCAACGAACGCTACGTCTGTGTCTACCGGGACTTCGCAGGCGGCGTCCGTACCATCAGGACGTCTTTCTCCACCGATTTCAGGAACTGGACAGAGGGTCAGTGGGGGGAGTTCGGAGATGCTCCTCCGGAACACCTCTACACCAATGCGACCTGGCCCTACTTCCGGGCTCCCCACATCTACCTCGCCTTTCCCCGACGCTTCCTTCCCTGGAAGACCATGAAGCCTTTCGACCAGGGCTCTATTAGCGGCTGCTCCGACGCCATCTTCATGTCCAGCCGTGACGCCGTTCACTGGACCCGCTTTCTGGAAGCTTTCATCCGTCCCGGAATGGGCGTGCGCAACTGGGTCCATCGCACCAACACACCGGCCTGGGGCCTGCTGGCCCTCGAGCCCCACGAAATCTCCCTTTTTATTCAGCGCGACTACACCTTCCCCTCGAACTACATGGAGAGGATGGTGCTTCGGACCGATGGCTTCGTGTCGCTCCATGCGGGATACTCGGGCGGTGAATGGATCAGCAAGCCACTCACCTTCGAGGGAGACAACCTGGTGCTGAACTTCGCTACTTCGGCAGCTGGCAGCATTCGGCTGGAAATTCAGGATGCGGAGGGGCAAGCCCTGCCCGGCTTTGCGCTCGAGGAATCCCCCCTGGTTTGGGGAGACGAGATCGAGCACCAGGTGATCTGGACCAGGAGCCACGCCAAAGCCACCTCCGACGAACCGCTACGCCGCCTCGCGGGCAAGCCAGTGAGGCTGCGACTCGTAATGAAGGACGCAGACCTGTTCTCCCTGCGATTCCGGTAGGTCGCCCCGGCGAAACAATGCTGATACTTCAATGGGTGAGCAGCGAGTACGACGAAGCCAGAAGCCAGCGCTGGGAACGGTATCAAGCTGAGGCCTCAAGTTAGCGCCGCCTCCGGCTGCAGACCGCCGAATCATTCGAAAAAGAAACTTCGGCCGGCGTGGCGGTGGCTTCCAAGCCGCCGTATTCCTTCCGTCGAGCCTTTGGCTCGAAAAACGGCGGCCTGGAGGCCACCGCCACGGTTTTCAGAAAATTGCTTGCCTAATTCTCTATCCAGCTATAAATCAATTGGTTACGGCGTTTCTCTTTCGAAAACAGCGAATGAAGTTTCAGCTTAGCCCGCATTTCTCATCGCTGGTCTACTGCGTCGCCGCAAACCTCCGTCCTGGCTGCGTTACGCTCTGTCGGCCTCCTCGACGTACTGCATGAGTACGACTGCGGGGGCCTCGGTCGCAAGCCTTGCCAGGACGGCTTTTGCGGCGTCTCGCTACGACAAGCGATGAGAAATCCGGGTTAGGTTGGCGCGAAGCTAACTCGAATCTTTGAAAGGCAGGACCCGCTTCGGGTTCGCCACCAGGATCTCCTGGATCGCCTCGTCACCAACTCCCCTGTTCTTGAGCCTGGGGATGATGTTCTCCAGAATGTGACCGTAGCCGTAACCACCGTAGTGCACCAGATCACACTGGAAACAGCAGTCCTGGGCCACGGTGACGGAGCTGGCATAGCCGTCGGCCACCAATCCTGCGATGATGTCGATCCTCATCTCGTCAGAGGGATGCTGGCGACCCGCACCAGCGAAATACATGTCCCGGCCGAAGGTGTCGAATCCCAGCATGCAGCCAGTGTCCGCCAACTTCTTGTAGGAATCCCTGCTTTCCCGGTACCGGTTCTCGATGTGGCTCATGATGATTCTGTTCGGATTCACACCTTCCCCTTTCATCAGCTCGATCATCGAAAGGGGGGAGTCGTGATCGTGACCGGGATGGATCGAGATCGGTGCTCCCGTCCTCAAATGAGCCCGGGCAGCAGCACGAAAAGTTTTCTCTTCGTTGGGATGCAGCGGCCAGGAGGCTCCTATCTCTCCGATGAGCCCGGAGCGGACACCGTCAGTGCCCTCGGCTACGTCTCGCACGATCTCCTCTTCGATGTCTTCGATCGTTTTGGAGTCCATGTCGGGCGGATGTGAGGGGTAGATGTAGTAGCCGCTGCCGGCGATGACGTTGGCACCCGTTCGTTCGGACATCCTCTTCAGACCGGCGGGATTCGGTTTGATGCCGTTGATAGTACAGTCCACGATGGACCGCCCTCCCAGGACGCGATAGATGTCCACTTCCGAAGCGATGATATCGTCATCGTCGGAAATGAGGTTGGGCCAGGAGTTCATGGTGTTCTGCTTCACCCAGAACAGATTGGAGAGGGAGAGCTCCGCGTGGGTGAGGCTCTTACCCTTCTCATCCTGGGGTTCCTGGTAGTAGCAGGTCAGGTCGAAATACAGGTGCTCGTGAATCAGGGTCACGCCCAACGCGTCTGGATCGATAGGTCCGGTGACTGTTTGAATCTTGCCGCGAAGTTCTTCGATCATGTTGTCCTCTCCTCTGTCTTAGGCCCGGTCTGAGAAAGGCCGACTTTAGCTCAAGGGCTCCAAGAACTCAATTTTTACAACAGCACCATCTCCAGGGACCCGAGTCAATCCAGCACCTACAGATAGAATCCATCGCGGTGTTGGACGATAGGTCATCTCCACTCCTTCGTTAGCCACAAACGGAAACTGGGGTCTGGGAATGTTATCCATCCGAAGCAGAAAAAGCAAAACGGTGAGAGAAGGAGAACCGGAGGGGCCTGCGTCACAGAAGTGGGGTAAGTCAGGCCGCTCGGTCTTCCCAGTAGTCCTCGAGGCGCCCGGAGTGGAAAACACAGCGTAGAGCACTGATGGCGTTGGCTCCTCTGACAGACCACTCCATTCCTGACTGTTTG
>JAKZYH010000517.1:0-9443 GCA_047514575.1 Acidobacteriota bacterium
CTGAAATCGTCCTAAGTCGTTTCAGTCTAATTGTTTACACCAGATAGTCTAGCAAACGACCCTGACAATTTCGGAGCTTGAAAAAGCCCTCTTTCCCCTTCCTTATCAATTACTTACACATTTCCGGACGGGCACTAACTAGGGTAAGAGAACTATAAAGGAAAATCGAAGATTGGTCGAAACACATTTCATAAGTACAGTGATACGTGCAGCCTAGATTTTCAGGGGGGCGCCCCTCGCCACAATCGTCCGTCTGCCCTGGAAATGCGGGGCTGTTGGCGGTCAGTTGGGAATTTCCGTATAATGACATACTCCTTTCTATGACGCGGTTCATGGAGGTTCGAGCTTGAATACTACGGCCAAGAACATTTTTCTCTGGATTGTGATCATCGTTGCAGTCGTCGTGCTTTGGCAATTCCTCAGCACTATCAATGACGGCAACTACGATGAACTCAACTATTCGGAGTTCACTCAGAAGGTACAAGACAAGGAAATAGAGAAGGCCAACTTTGCTGGGAACTCGATTGAGGGAACCTATCGTCCCACCGATTCTCCCCAATCGTCACGACCCTTTCGAGCGGTTATTCCCAAGGGCTCTGAAGAGACGTTCGCGAATACCCTCAACGACCAGGGTGTCAGGGTCACGGTGACAGACGATGAGCAGGGCTCCTGGATCTATGTACTCCTGACTTCCTGGTTCCCGATCATCCTCTTCGTAGCCTTCTGGATCTTCCTCATGCGACAGATGCAGAGTGGTGGCAACAAGGCACTATCTTTCGGAAAGAGCCGGGCACGACTGTCCTCCAATCAGCAGAAGAAAGTAACCTTCAATGACGTGGCCGGTGTCGAGGAGGCGAAAGAAGAGCTCCAGGAGATTATTGAGTTTTTGAGGGAGCCCCAGAAGTTCCAGAAGTTGGGCGGCCGAATTCCGAAAGGGGTGCTGCTCATGGGCCCACCTGGAACTGGAAAGACCCTTCTGGCCCGAGCCATAGCGGGTGAAGCAAGTGTTCCGTTCTTCAGCATCAGCGGCTCTGATTTCGTGGAAATGTTCGTCGGGGTGGGCGCTAGTCGAGTTCGAGACTTGTTCGAACAGGGAAAGAAAAACGCTCCCTGCATCGTTTTCATCGATGAGATTGACGCCGTGGGTCGACATCGAGGAGCTGGCCTGGGTGGAGGTCACGATGAACGAGAGCAAACCCTCAACCAACTCCTAGTCGAGATGGACGGGTTTGAATCGAACGAAGGGGTGATCCTGATTGCCGCCACCAACCGGCCGGATGTCCTGGACCCTGCGTTGCTGCGCCCTGGACGGTTTGACCGTCAAGTGATTGTGATACTTCCCGATATCAAGGGCCGTGACGCCATTCTGCAGGTCCATACGAGAAAGACCCCGTTGTCCGATGGTGTAGATCTTTCAGTCCTGGCAAGAGGGACACCTGGTTTCTCGGGAGCCCAGCTCGCCAACATGGTCAATGAAGCTGCATTGAGCGCCGCTCGTCACGATCGCAAGGCTGTGATAATGACAGACTTCGAGGAGGCGAAAGACAAGGTGCTCATGGGCAAGGAACGCAAGTCCATGATCATGAACGAAGAAGAAAAGAAGAACACGGCTTACCACGAGGCCGGTCATGCCCTGGTCGCTTACGAGCTGCCCGAATGCGATCCTCTGCACAAAGTGACGATCATCCCTAGAGGACGGGCTCTAGGCGTCACCATGCTGTTGCCCGAGGAGGACAAATATAGCTCCACCAAAGAATACAATGAGAGCTTGCTTGCCTTTATCATGGGTGGCCGGGCCGCCGAGCAGATCTTTCTGGAAAGCTGCACCACAGGCGCATCCAACGATCTGGAGCGCTCCACAGAGTGTGCCCGCAAAATGGTATGCGAGTGGGGTATGAGCGAAGAAATGGGCCCGCTGACCTATGGCAAGAAGGAAGAGCAGATCTTCCTGGGTCGGGAAATTGCTCAGCATCAGGACTACAGCGAGGCGACCGCGGTGAAAATAGACCAGGAAGTCAGGAAGTTGGTTCTTGCAGGGTACTCCCGAGCCGAAGAGATCCTGAAGGCCAATCGCGAACCACTGGTACGTGTGGCCGAAGCCCTGCTGGAATATGAAACCCTGGATCTAGAACAGATGGACGCAGTCATCAAGGGCGAACCCATGAAGGCTCACGAAGAGCCCCAGCAAGAATCTTCTGAAAAGCCCCAGACTCAACCAGAACTGCCGGCGCAGGAAGAAGAAAAGGGCCTGCCTCCTCTGGTCAAACCCAACGAACGACCGGCTCCTGCCTGATCGGGCCACCGCTCCCAAGAGCGGCCGTCTTGCCAACCCCAATCATCGCGCGACCGAAGACGGCTGCTAAAAGTTTTCAGGTTAGTCTGGTTCAGGTCGGAGGGTCGCAGGTACACCAGCGAAGCTGCATGCTGGCTTCGTAACCCATAAACCTGAACACCTGGAACCTGACATTTGCATTTTGCCACCATGGACAGAAGCATTCACTTTTTCCACTCCCGTGGGAAGGTGCTCGAACTGGGACGACGTACCCGGATCATGGGAGTTGTCAACGTGACTCCGGACTCCTTCTCAGACGGCGGACGTTTCCTCGATCGATCGATTGCCGTTGACCGCTGTCTGGAGCTGGTTGAACAAGGAGCAGACATCATCGACATCGGGGGCGAATCCACCCGGCCGGGCGGAGAACCAGTCCCTGAATCGGTCGAGCTGGATAGGGTCCTTCCGGTACTCGAGGATCTGGCGGGTAGCGTGAACGCACTCATTTCAGTCGACACCTACAAGGCTAGCGTCGCTCGGGAAGCTCTCAAGGCCGGCGCAGATATCATCAACAACGTCGGGGCCCTTCAGTTGGACCCAGCACTCGCTCCGGAAGTGGCCAACCATCAAGCGGGCATCATCCTGATGCATTCGAGGGGCACCCCTCGAACCATGAATCGACTGCCGCGCAGCCCAGACATTCTGGCTGAAATACAAAAGGACCTGAGGACGGCGCTCCAGACCGCCTGCGCCCACCAAATCCCCCGTGATAGAATCGTGCTCGACCCAGGGATCGGATTCGGCAAGACCGCCGAGGACAATCTCAGTATCCTGAATAGACTTTCGTTCCTTCGCGAATTCGAAGTTCCGATCCTCGTAGGGACGTCCAGGAAGAGATTCCTCGGGAAGATTCTAGGCCTTAGAGTCGACAACAACTGGAAGGGCGAGGGCGTCCTTCTGGGAACAGCAGCTTCGGTGGTGATGGCAATAGTACAGGGTGCTCACATCGTCCGAGTCCACGACGTCAAGGACATCCGACAGGCAGTCCAAACCGCCGACGCCATTCTGGCGGAGAGGCAGTTGCCCTGATGTCAGATCTCGGCTCCACTTTGTCTCAGCTGGGGCCCCTCGAGATCCTCGATATCCTGGTCATTACCTTCATCATCTATCACGTTCTGCTACTCGTCAAAGGGACCAGAGGCTGGCAAATAACACTGGGGGTGAGCGCCCTCTTCATTTTCTACTACCTCACGAGCTCCCTCGATCTGCGGACCGTGGAGTGGCTATTTGCCAACTTCTTCACCTATTTCATCCTCGCCCTGATCGTGATCTTTCAGCAGGAGATCAGGAGGGGTTTGGCCGCAATTGGGAGGGGCAGGTTCGTGAGACGTCTGTTCTCCCACAAGGACAAAGCGGGATTCGAACAGATCGTGCTTGCGGCGACCACCCTAGCAGAGCGGAGAATCGGCGCCCTCATGGTGATTGAGCGCGGCATCGGCCTGAAGAATTACATTGAAACCGGGATCCAACTAGACGCACTCCTGTCCTACGATCTATTGCTGACCATCTTCAATCCCAAAAGCCCCCTTCACGACGGCGCCGTCGTCATCCACGGGGACCGGGTCGCCGCCGCCGCCTGCTTCCTTCCACTGACCACTAGTCCCTACCTGAGCAAGGAGACAGGAAGTCGCCACCGAGCTGGCATCGGCATCTCCGAGGAATCAGATGCCATTGTCGTGATCGTTTCCGAGGAGAACGGTCGGATCTCAGCGGTCTCTCGAGGACGAATGACGCACAACCTGGACGGCCCACGGTTGCTGGCCTTCCTACAGAATACGGCGCGCGTAAGCGACACGCCGGATACAGCTGCCGCGTCCGGACGCCAGCGGGAAGCAGTATGAACTTCCTCCGGAGACTGTTGTTGAATAATCTGGGCTTGAAGGGGATTTCCCTGGTCCTTTCTTTCTTGCTGTGGCTGCAGGTGGGTAGCCAACAGAACGTCCAGAGGACAATCTCGGTACCGTTGGAGTTCTATAGCCTGCCGGCAGATCTGGAAATCACTGGAGACTACCGCAAGGAAGTGGATGTCATCATTCGCGCCCAACGGAGAGTCGAATTAGTAGGGATTTCTGCTGTCATAGATTTCGAGGACGCTAGACCGGGAACGGAAATCGTCCCTCTGACCGAGAGGAATATCGCGAACAGTCCATCTGGAGTCGAGGTACTTGGAATCATCCCGGCTCGGCTCCGCCTGGAATTGGAGCGTATCGCTGAAAAGATAGTTCGTGTAGAACCTGAAATCCTGGGGAAACCGGCACCAGGCTACCAGATTGCTGCTGTCCGAGCCTGGCCTAGCGAAGTCACTGTTACCGGCCCCGAGTCCAATGTCGACAAGATGAGTAGTGCTCGCACGGTGCCCGTCGACGTCAGCGGCCGCTCTGCTAGCTTCACTAGCAGTGCAGACCTCGACCCTCAAGACCCTCGGTTACGCGTCGACTTGAGCACGCCGGTCGAAATCGAGATCGACATCGAGGAAGAAAGACGGGAGGTGAGTTTCGCCAGGATTTCGATTGAAGTCGAACCCAGAAGACCGGCAGTGCGACTCTTGACCCGATCCCTGAAGTTGGTGGGTTCGGTCCCCATCTCCTTCGAAGGGAAACTCTCGGCCAGGGATTTCAAGGCTCGTGTCCAGGGCGGCGAACTTGAAGCCAGAGACGAGCCTTATGAGCTGGTCCCCGTGATTTTCTCTCCCCTGAATAGACAGTTCCGGGTGGAATCGCTCCAGCCTGAAAAAGTGAAAGTGCGAGTCCGATAGGGATGGCGAGGTTGTTTGGGACCGACGGAATCCGAGGGGTAGCAGGGGAATATCCACTCGATGCCACTACCATTTGGCGGGTCGCAACCTGCCTAGCCCAGAGGGGAATGCATCGACTGATCATCGGCCGGGATACCCGGGAGAGTGGTCCCTGGATCGAGTCGATACTGACTCGTGCCGTGGAGAGCCAAGGAGGCGTGGTCCGGCACGCGGGCGTGATGACCACTCCCGGGGTATCTTTCCTCTGCCAGAAACGGGGATGTGATGCCGGCATAGCCGTCTCGGCGTCTCACAACGTTTTCAGTGACAACGGACTCAAGATCTTTGGTGCCGCTGGCGTGAAACTCTCCGATCAGGAGGAGAGATCTCTGGAGGAGGCAGTAGAAACTGCCCTAGCGCCCCCGCAGGATCTGAGGGCCCAGGAAAAGAGTTTTCGCACCGAAGGGAGCGACTTTTCCTCTTCCGACGGTAAGTGCCTCGACCAGTATCTCGGCTCACTCCAGTCGATTTCACGTCTCGAGTCATTCTCACCTCTCAAGGTTGTGCTGGACTGTGCCAACGGAGCCGCGTCCGGGCTGGCACCTCACGCCTTCGAACACTTGGGCGCGACCGTCATCCGTCACAATACGAGCCCCGACGGTCGCAACATCAACCAGAGCTGCGGTGCCGTACACCCCGAGGCGATGGCCCAGGCGGTCGTCGACAGTGGGGCAGATCTCGGAGTCTCATTCGATGGGGATTCGGATCGCTGCATCATGTCGGACGGTCTCGGCCAGATCTTCGATGGGGACCACCTCCTCTACATTCTCGGCGTCCATCTATTGGAGCGGAATGAGCTCGCCACCCGCTGTGTCGTCACCACGGTAATGGCTAATCTCGGGCTGGAGCTCGCTCTTGAGAAACGCGGGATTGAGATGGTCCGAACTCCGGTGGGGGATCGCCATGTCCTGAAGGAGATGGAGCAGGAAAACCATGTGCTTGGGGGCGAGCAATCGGGACACATCATTCTACGCCGCCATGCGAAGTCCGGGGACGGTATCTTGACGGCGCTGAAGATCGCCGAGATCGTGATCGAGGAAGGCAAGGGCCTGGAAGAGCTGAGCTCCGGATTCGAGCCTTTCCCCCAGGTACAGCGCAGCGTACCGGTTGCCGAGAAAGTCGATTTCACCACCGTCCCGGAAATACAGCGAGAGATCTTGGAGGCCCAACGAAGCCTAGGAATGCGCGGTCGCGTCCTGGTGCGCTATTCTGGCACCGAGCCTCTGGTCAGGATCATGATCGAAGGAGAAGAGAAAGACCAGGTAGAAAAACATGCCGAGGCCATCGCCTCTAAGTTTCGTCAGCAGCAGGCATGAACTGATGGAGACACGAATAGCTCGTCGTAACTGATCCCTTGGAAATCTCAGGTCCGATCATAGACAAATCCACCGAGTACTCGCGGCTGTTCGGCTCTCTAGCAGCAGAGTTTCAGCACGCCCGGATCCTCGAGGGACTCCACCAGGCTGACGCAGCCCTTGCGATTGCGGCTCTCTACCGTATTCAAGCCGGTCCCTATCTCTGGCTCTGCAAGAATAATCGCGAAGCGGAGGAAGTCGCTGACAACGTGCGCTTCTTTCTACCACCGGAAGTCCAGGATGAAGTCCTTGTGGTCCCAGGCTCCGAAGTGGATCCCTATCGCGGACTTTCACCTCACCCTGGAATCGCCGCCAGGAGGGCAGCGGCTCTCTGGAAGCTCGCTCAGAGAGATCAGGGCCTCGTCATCACCACGTTGGCTTCTCTCGCGACCCGACTTCCATCACCTTCCGACTTCCTGAACCATTGTATCCATCTGGAAGTGGGAAGTTTCTTCCCCATGGATCACCTGGTGAGCAAGCTCGGCGAGCTCGGCTACCTGCGCGAGGATCCGGTTGGCGAACCGGGCGAGTACGCCTTCCGCGGTGGCATCGTCGACGTATTCCTCTCTTCTCGCCAGAGGCCGGTACGCATCGAGTTTTTCGGGGACGAGGTCGAGTCTATCCGAGAGTTCGACCCCACCACACAGCGGTCGATTTCGCTAGTAACCCATTGTGAGATCGTCCCCATGCGAGAGACCGTGATCACCGCCGAGGAGATCGCAAGGTGGCACGAGGAAGCTCCGCAGTATTGGTCTGAGGTCCGCTTTGCCGAGTCCCTGCTGGAGAAACTCCAGTTTACCGAGAGTGGAGAGCTGTTCAATGGCTTCGAATACCTCTTTGCCCTAACCAATCCGCTTACCGCGAGCCTGTTCGACTTTCTTGCCTTCCAGGCCGAGCGACCGTCAAGCATTGTCTTGCCGTCGCCCCAGACTCTCTGGGAGGAGTGGGATTCCCTTCGCCTGGAATGGGAGAAAAGCTACGAGGAGCGCCACCAGGAAGGTGACCTGGTCCTCCCTCCGAGCGGGCTGTTTGTCGACCGCGACGCGGCCCAGCAGTGGACCCAGGACCAGTCCATCTTCCAACTGGAACCGCTGGGACAGGATTCCTCGCCAGGTCACCAATTCGATTTCCGTCCGGAGCGGAAATACTACGGCCAGATGAAGGAGCTGCTCGCGGACCTGGAAAAATGGCGCCAGGACGGAGAGAAGGTACTCTTCGTGATGACGACGCACGGCATGGCCGAACGTCTCGTCGACATCTTTCGGGAGTATGAGCTCGAGCTGGTGATGGGTGAAGGCTTTCAGAGGGCGATCGAGCACGATCTTTCTGTAACCTGGGGCAAGCTTTCCGAGAGTCTGTGCTCTCCCAAGCTGAAACTTCATGTCCTCATCGAGGCCAACCTTTTCGAGCCGACTCGCAACAAAAGCGTTGCTCGGGAAGACGGGCCCAAAATCGCTCGGGCGTTTCTCTCCGATTTCAGAGACCTCAAGGAGGGCGACTATGTGGTCCACATGGATCATGGAGTCGGAGTCTTCCATGGTTTGAAGCGAATTGGTGTGGGTGAGGACGTTCGCGAATTTGTAGTGCTCGCCTACCAGAAGGACGCCAAACTATACGTCCCGATCGACCGGCTCGACCTGATCCAAAAGTACCGGAGCTCCGGTGAGTCCAGGCCCCACGTGGACCGGCTGGGAGGCGCGTCCTGGGAAAAGACCAAACGACGGATCAAGAAGTCGATGCGGCTATTGGCCGAAGACCTCTTGAAGCTCTACGCTCGCCGAGAACTTGCCAAAGGACACGCGTTCTCCCCGGACGATGCACTGATGAAGGAGTTTGAGGAAGCGTTCGAATATACCGAGACTCCGGACCAGCGTGATGCGATTCGGGATGTCAGCGAAGACATGCTCTCGGAGCGGCCCATGGACCGGCTGATCTGCGGAGACGTGGGCTATGGCAAGACCGAAGTCGCCATGCGCGCCGCCTTCAAGGCGGTCAATGACAGCAAGCAGGTAGCGGTGCTGGCTCCGACCACGGTGCTCGCGTACCAGCATTTCAACACCTTCCAAGAGCGCTTCAAAGGATTCCCGGTCAGCGTGGACATGATCAGCCGCTTTCGAAACAGGCAGCAACAGAAGGAGATCCTGGAGCGAGCCTCGCTGGGAATGATCGATATCTTGATAGGAACTCACCGGCTGCTCTCCAAGGACGTCAAGTTTCGCGACCTGGGCGTGATCATCGTAGACGAAGAACAGCGTTTCGGAGTCGCTCAGAAAGAGCGGCTCAAGCAGTTGAAGACACAGGTAGACGTACTGACTTTGTCAGCCACACCTATCCCTCGGACCCTGAACATGTCGATGATCGGGGTTCGTGACCTTTCGCTCATCGAAACGCCTCCGAAGAATCGGCTCGCAATCCAGACGGCCGTGATGAAATTCAGCCGCAGAATCATCGAGAGTGCCATCGACCTGGAGTTGAAGCGACAGGGACAGGTCTTCTTCCTGCACAACTCGGTGGAAACCATCTACTCGATTGCCCAGATGGTTCAGGAGACTGTTCCCAAGGCTCGCGTGGCTGTGGCTCATGGTCAGATGAAAGAAGCTCGGCTCGAGGAAGTCATGCTCGCTTTCCTCGAGTACCGATACGATGTCCTGGTCTGCACCACCATCATCGAAAACGGGTTGGATATTCCGCGTGCCAACACGCTGCTGGTCAACCAGGCGGATCGATTCGGCCTGGCTCAGCTCTATCAGCTGCGAGGAAGAGTGGGACGCTCCAGCCGACGAGCCTATGCCTATCTGTTGATTCCTTCAGAAGAAACGCTGAGCTCAGAGGCTCAGAAGCGTCTTGCAGCTATCAAGGATTTCAGCGATCTGGGCTCGGGATTTCGTATTGCGGCCTTGGACCTCGAGATTCGGGGCTCGGGGAACCTGCTGGGGGGCGAGCAGCATGGCCACATCAACGC
>JAKZYH010000518.1:0-3666 GCA_047514575.1 Acidobacteriota bacterium
GGCCAGCAGACCCATCGAGCAGAGCACCCCCAGTAGAAAAAAGACTGCCAGTTTCCTCATTGTTCACCTCATCCATCAGGTTAGAACGTTGCGCGCTGTGCGGCCGGGCAACCCGATAACCTCTCGATCTTTCGGATAGAACCGCGAACACAGCGCAGGAAGTACAATCATATTCAAAAACGTCGATGAAATCAGCCCCCCCAGAACAACCACCGCCAGGGGCGACTGGATCTCGTTGCCCGGCCGGTGGCCGGTCAGCGCCAACGGTATCAGCGCCAGACCCGCCGTGAGTGCGGTCATGAGGATGGGGTTCAACCGGTCCATCGAACCCTGGAGAATGGCTTCCTGAAGGGACCTCTCCTTCTTGAGCAGATCTTCATAGCGAGACACCAGCAGGATCCCATTTCGAGTCGCGATCCCCAGCAGAGTGATGAATCCGACCATGGAAGCAATGCTCAAGACACCCCCGCTGACAAAAACCGCCACGACACCCCCGATCAGGGCCAGGGGAAGATTGCTCATCATCAGGATCGCCAGCCGGAGGCTGGAAAAGGCGACGTAGAGGAGTAAGAAAACTCCGAGAATGGCCAGAAGGGAGAGAATCCCAACCAGTCGGCTGGCCTTCGCTTCGCTCTCGAACTGCCCTCCATACACCACGTAATACTCGTCCGGCAGCTGGACCCTCTCAGCGACCGTGGCTCGAATTTCATTGACGGTCGTGCCCAGATCTCTCTGGGCCACATTGCACTGGATGACGATCTTTCGCTGCACGTCTTCCCGGCTGATCCGATTGGGTCCGGAGTCGATCACGATATCGGCCAGCTGCATGAGCGGAATCGATACTCCGGAAGGGGACTCGACACGAATTCTTTCGATCGCCTCGGGGTCATCGCGGGCATCCTGCGGGAACCTGACGACCAGATCCCAGGCGCGCTGCTCTTCGAAAATCTGCCCCACGATCTCACCGTTCAGCCCCGCGTCCACGACAGTGTGGACGGTGTCCATCGAGAGACCGTAGGCACCGACCGCGTCCCGGTCCAAACGGATTTGAAGCTGCGGGACGTGAGTCTGCGGTTCCACCTGCAAGTCGACAACCCCTGCAACCTCCTTCATGACGTCCCGGATCTCACGTGCCAATGAGCGCAGGGTCAGAAGATCCGGACCGAACAGCTTGACCGCAACCGCGGCCCGCGTACCCGAGAGCATGTGGTCGATCCGATGACTGATGGGCTGACCGATGCTGAACACGGTTCCGGGAACAACCGAAAACTGGCTTCTCAGGGCGGCCAGAAACTCCTCGCGATCTCGCTCCTGCAGTCTGAAGCGAACATCGATCTCAGCACTATTCACTTCCTGGGCATGCTCGTCCAGTTCGGCCCGACCGGTACGTCTTGAAGTGGACAACACTTCGGGGTTGGAGTGCAGGATCTCTTCTGCCGTACGACCGAGGCGATCCGACTCCTGCAATGAGGTCCCGGGAAGTGTAACTTGCGTGATGGTCAGTGTTCCCTCGTTGAACTCCGGCAAGAAGGTACGTCCCATGTAAGGCACCGAGAGCAAAGCCGGGATCAGCAGCAATAGAGCCAAAGCCAGAATGGACACGGGTCGGGAAAGAGACTGATTCAGCAGCGGGGCATAGAGTTTCTTGGTGTGGCGAACCAGCCAGGCTTCTTCCACACGGTAGAGCGCCTTCGACCTCGGAATCAGATACGAGCAGAGTGCCGGCGTCACCGTCAGGGCCACCAGCAGCGAGCCGAAAATGGCAACGATGTAAGCGATGCCGAGAGGCCGCAGCATGCGCCCTTCCAGACCGCTCAGCGCGAAGAGCGGAACGAACACCACGATCACGATCAGAGTGGCGAACATGATGGGATAACGAACTTCACTGGATCCTTCGTAGATCACCTGGTCATCGGGCTTCCGATCCTCACCCCGCTTCAGATTGAGACGAAGGCGCCGGAACACGTTTTCAACGTCGATAATGGCATCGTCCACCAGCGCCCCGATGGCGATGGCCATGCCTCCCAGGGTCATCGTGTTGATCGTCCCTCCGAAGAGGTAGAAGATCCCGACAGCAAAAAAAAGGGAGAGTGGTATGGCTGTAATCGAGATGAACGTGGTCCGCAGATTCAGAAGGAAAAGGAAGAGAATCACGACAACCAGGATCGCTCCGTCTCTCAGGGCCCGGAGTACATTCGATACAGCGACATGGATGAACTCGGACTGACGAAAAATGAAGCGCTCGATCCCGATCCCTTCGGGCAGGGACGACTCGATCTCATCCAGCACAGTGTCGATCTGACGTGTCAATGCCAGGGTATCGGCTTCAGGCTGCTTCAAAACCGCCAGAACCACTGCCTCTTCCCCGTTGATCGAGCCAACTCCCCGCCGGACCCCGGGGCCGATGACGACGCTCGCAACATCCTGCAGGCGGACAGCGGGACTCGAGGATCCGCCAATCGGAGTGCGCCGCAGCTGATCGAGATTCTGCACCCGCCCCAGCCCTCGAATCAGGTATTCCCTGCCCGAGCGGCTGTAGAACCCGCCCGAAGAATTCAAGCTGGAAGCGGCTGCTCCCTTCATCACATCGTCCAGGGTGACTCCATGAAGGCGAAGGCGTTCCTGGTCAACCAGCACCTGGTACTGCCGGACTTCTCCGCCCAGCGGGATGACCTGCGATATTCCGGCCAGAGCCAGAACACGCCGCCGGATTGCCCAGTCCGAAAGGGTTCGCATTTCCATCAACTGGTGGGGCTTTCCCGTAACGCCGATCAGCATGATCTCTCCCATGATGGAAGAGATGGGAGCCAGCACCGGCGAGGGGATGTCGGGGGGAAGCGTAGCCTGCGTCAGTTGCAGCTTCTCGGAGACGACCTGGCGGGCCCGGTAGATATCGATTCCCCAGTCAAAATCCACCCAGACAATCGAAATTCCGATCCCGGAAACCGATCGGACCCGCCTGACTCCCGTGGCTCCGTTGAGGGCAGTCTCGATGGGGAAAGTCACCAGCGTCTCGACCTCCTCGGGGGCCATGTTGTGAACCTCCGTCAGTACGGTGACGGTGGGAGCCGTGAGGTCGGGAAAGACATCAATCGGCAATTGCAGAGCCAGATAGACTCCGACGACCAGCGAAGCCATCATGCCGATGACCACAATCAGCCTGTTCTCGATTGACCACCGGATCAGAGCGTTCAACATGGCCTAGTGAACGTGCCCGTGCTCGGGCACCTCGGTGGAGCGCCCCGCCAGAGCCACGTCATAAGCTCCAACAGTCACGATCCTTTCGCCTTCTTCCAGCCCCTCCAGGATCTGAACCCAATCCCGGTCTCGCAGGCCGGTCTTGACGAGGCGACGCTGGAACGTCTCACCCCCGACCTGGACGTAGACAACGGTCCGGTTCTCCTCCAGCAGAACAGCAGACCGGGGAACCCCCAGCGCCTCGACAACTTCGGCTGTCATCAGATCGAGACGCCCGAGTGTGCCGAGCTTGAGGCGCCTTCCTGGATTCTTCACCTCAAAGACCACCGGGAAAGTCCGAGCTGCGGGATCGATGATGGGACCGATCATGACCAGCGAGGAAGACTCGAGGCTGATCGGTTCCAGTCCCGGGAGTTCCAGGGTCCCGCCTTGCAGGGACTCCACTCTGGCAAGATCCTTCTCAAAAAC
>JAKZYH010000519.1:0-12164 GCA_047514575.1 Acidobacteriota bacterium
GTAAAGGCTTCAGCCGGGCTCCGGGTCCACGAGGGCTAAAGCCGCCGCTCGAGAAGGACCGTAAACGGCCCTCAGGGGAGGGAGGAGAAGCGGCTGACCCCGGCGTAAACACCGGGTCTAATACGCTTCGCGCCAGGCCGCCGAAGCGGCCTCCTAAAAAGGGCCACTCTGCCGACCGTTTCGCGTCCGATCGGTGGAAATCAAAACTTCAAATATTTTTGGCTAGGTTTAGATGCTGAACCCGCAAGCAGGTTTCGGAGTGGCTCAAGACGCTGCCATTGTTTCCCGAGAGCCGCTCCCAGCGGGCGGGAAGCATCAGAATGTTGGTAGGTTCCTGGTACAAACAGTGCTAGTCTCCTCCAAGATTGAAGAGAGGTTAGAGAAACCGGACGCCGTCCAAGAATTGAGGAAGCATTATGATCGATGCTCAGCTTCAGCAAAGACTCTTGTCGCTCACTACGCCTCTGCTAGCCGATGCGCGCTACCGCTTGGGACTCCCCGAGACCCATCTCGATGGCAGCATTCGGCCCTCCGTCCCTTTCACACGCATGGCTGGAGTGGCCGTTACCGTGCGGCTCGAGAGGGCGAAGGACGAGGCCTCCGCCGACCTGGGAGCGATGATCCGGGCCTTCGAGGCTCAGACCATGGGTTCCTTTTCGATCATGGTCATCAAAGTGCCCAAAGAGCTTCACAACCAGGGGATCTTCGGAGAAGGAGCGGCCACCTTGGGTCACAAGCACGGCTTCGTGGGTGCCTTGATCGATGGGGCAGTGCGCGATACCCAAGAGCTCAAGGAAATCGAGTTCCCGGCTTTCTCCCGTACCATTTCCCCCGGCTATATCGTAGGCAAGGCTACAGCTGTCGAGGCTGGCGAGCCTCTCGAGATCGGGGGGCGGACCATTCACGAAGGCGATGCCATCATGGGAGATAACGACGGTCTGATCCTCATCCGTCCTGATGAGCTAGCAGAAGTGGTCGCTCGCGCAGAGGCCATCAAAGATTGGGAAGCAAGGGTCCACGGCGCCGTGGCCCAGGGGAGCAGCCACGAGGAGATAATGAAGGTCGCCGGCGAGATGCCTTGAGTGGAAGTCAGTCCGGTGGTTCGCATGTTCGGTGGTCTGCGTTTGTGATTCAGCCTTCTCCCTTACTCTGGACCGGTGGAAATGCTGAACCGCAGAATATCGAACGAGCGAATTTCGAAGTATCTTGTTGGGAACTAAAATGACCCACATCCCAACCCACCAGGACCTACTCGAGGCGGCAAGCAGAATCGAGGGTATGGTCCTCAGAACTCCCCTCGTGTATTCGGATTCCCTTTCACAAACGTTGGGAACAGATGTCTTTCTGAAGCTGGACTCACTACAGCCCGGCGGCAGTTTCAAGATCCGGGGAGCAACCAATGCGGTTGCCCTTTTGAGTGAGGACGAGCGCCGGAGGGGAGTGGTGGCGGCTTCCTCCGGAAACTACGGGACTGCTCTCGCTCTGGCCGCACAGAGGGCAGGAATAGAGGCCACCATTGTCCTTCCGGAGAACGCTCCTTCAGTCAAAGTGGAGCGTATTCGCAAGGCGGGAGCCACGCTTCTGGTTCACGGGGATCACTACGGCGACAGCGAGCAGGAAGCCGCTCGCCTGGGGGAGCAGGGGCTGGTGCTGATTCATCCCTTCGACGATCCTCGGGTTGTGGCCGGCCAGGGGACTGTGGCGCTCGAGATTGTCCAGGACGCTCCCCACGATCTGGGTACCACCGTGGTTCCAGTGGGGGGCGGTGGCCTTATCGCGGGAGTGGCTCTAGGACTCAAATACACCCAACCGGATGTCGAAGTCGTCGGGGTCGAGCCCATCGCGGCACCCTCTCTGACCGCCGCTTTGAATGCCGGCAAACCAGTGCCGATCGAACCTCTTCCGACCTATGCCGACGGACTCTCGCCCCGGTCCACCGGGAACATTTCTTTCGAGGTAGCAAGAGAGCGGATAGATCGGGTTCTTCTTCTGACCGAGGATGAACTCATGGAGGGCTGCCGGTACTGCTTCAGGGAATTGCACCTCGTGGTCGAGCCTTCGGGAGCGGCTGCCGTAGCCGCGCTGATTGCCGGAAAGCTGGAGTCGAAGAGCCATCCCATAGCGATCGTGCTCTCAGGCTCGAACCTGGATCCGAAGTATTTCCCACAGGTGATGAACTAGAGGAAGAGTGGAGTATAGACCCGACGCAGCGCGTGTATTCGCGGTACCCGACGAAAACTTTAGGGCGCTTGCCTGGATGGGACCGATGCTGATGCTGCTGGGCGAGGCAATCGGCAGTGGGGAAATCCTAACCGAGCCAGTCGCAGGTGCCAGGTATGGCGGCGCCCTGCTGTGGGTCATCCTCTTTACCGTTGTGACCAAGGCGTTCTGGAACGAGGCCATCGGTCGGGTTGCACTCGCAACCGGCCAGAACTTCCTGGAAGCGTGTTCTGGTATGGGGCCTCCCATTTCCTGGGTGCCCTGGCTCTGGCTAGCGGTAAACTTCGTGAAGGACTTTCTGCTCCGGGGTGGAATCGTGGCCATCGGGGGACTCATTTGCTACGACGTCTTCGGCGATCTCCCCGGCTGGATGGTTCCCGGATCGGCTCCTCTGGGCACTGCGGCCAACGAAACCGCGCAGAGTGTGACCTGGACGTTTCTGAATTTTGTCCTGGTATGGGGCATCCTGGTCGGAGGAGGCTATCGTCTGGCGGAATCTTTCAACACGGTATTCTGCCTGCTCTTCACCGTTGGTCTGGTGGCGTGTGCTGTCTTCATTTTTCCCGAGGTAACAGGAGAGCTTGCCAGCGGTCTGGTCCCACGGATGGCAACCAGCCCGGATCAGCTGCTGGTAATGATGTCTTTGGCAGGCATTGTGATGGCGGGCTCGGGGACCATCAAGTACAGCGCCTGGGCCGAAGAACGTGACATGGGTCTGTTCGCTCACGCCCGAGAGGCCGGCCGTCTGAGCCGTGACCAGTTCCAGCCTGTTTCCGAAGAGGAGGTTAGGCGCATGCGCGGTTGGCTTCGGGTCAGCCGAATCAACATCTCGTTGAGCTACGGGCTCGGAATGCTGATCTGTCTTGCTACTTTCGTGCTGGGGGTCGGCATCCTGAAGCCTGCCGGAGTTCAACTGGCGGGTGCTGGACTCGTCCGCGAGCTTAGTCTGATGATGACCCAGGTGCTGGGCCCCTGGGCCCGGAGCTTGTTCTACCTTGGAGCCTGGGCAGCCATCATGAGTACGGCTATCTCTATTTTCGATGGCTCCTCGAGAATCTTCATTCAGCCGATGCGGGCCAAGTTGCCGGGTTTATTCGCACGGCTTAGCGCGAATCATTGGCAAAAAATTGTCATGTCGCTCATGATGACCGGTTCCTGGATCGTCTTCGCATTCATACCCAAGCCGGTGACCCTGGTTCTGGTAATGGGAGCCATCGACGCACCCCTGATAGGAGTGTTGATGATTACCTACGCCTTCCTGGGACGGCGTTATCTGCCGCAGGAATACCGCAGCGGTGCCTTCTGGTGCGTGTCGATGGTTGTGATCGGGCTTCTCTATCTAGCACTAGGAGTTTCGTACGCGTTTCTGAAGGGCTGACCTGAAGCTTCAAAGAATCGTCTGAACGTTTGCACGTCTGCACGTCGCACGTCTCTTGTCTCTGAGAACTGTGGTGGTGGCTCCCTCGACTGGAGTTTCTTTTCTGTACGATCCGGCGCAGCTGGAAGCGGCGCTAACCTGAAACTTGATTTGAAGGTTTCGAGGAGAAAAGGACGTAACCCAGTGATCTAGCATTGGATAGGGAGTACTGCGAACGACTGCCCCAAAGCCTGATTTCCACTTTCAATTCTTGGGTGTAGGGGTGACCTACAAGTAGCGGCACTTTGGGATTCTTTGAGACATCTCCTACGCCGAAGGCGTTATTGCGGGTAGCCCAGGGATGCAATGCGAAGCGAGCTACCCTGGGTCAGGGTCGTTTAGAAGAAACACACTACCCCAAAGGGGTTATTGCCGACCGGAAACGAATTGCAACAACGCTTGCAGCGTAGAAGAAGCGGCGACTTGAACCCAGGGTAGCTCGCTTCGCATTGCAACCCTGGGCTACCCGCAATAACGCCTTCGGCGTAGGGGACGGGCTCCCGTTGGGAGAAGAAGTTTCTTTTCTGTACGATCCGGCGGAGCCGGTGGCGGGGCTAACCTGAAACTTGATTCGTAGGTTGCGAGGGAAAAAGGACGTAACCCATTGATTGGGTGATTCTTGCTGTGTACCGGAGAGGATTGCGCTGAAATCGAGCAAAAACGCGATCTACTCGACGTTCTACTACCTCCACTTGCCCCACGGTCGAATCTCGGATAACTTGGGTTCCCATTCCATGAAAAATCAGCTTTTCACCCTGATCTTACTCTTGGCCGCCGCCACTACTGAAGGATCCGATAACTGGCCCGATTACCGAGGTCCGAACCGGGACGGTACAACCGACTCGGATGTGCTGCCTTTGCATTGGAGTGAGGCCCGGAACGTCAAATAGAAGATGCCGATTCACGGTCGGGGCTGGTCGTCCCCGGTGGTCTGGGAAAACCAGGTGTGGCTCACGACGGCCAGCTTGGACGGCAAGTCCCTGTTTGTCCTCTGCTTCGACCGGGAGAGTGGCAAAATCCTTTTGGATCGTCGGCTCTTCAACGTGCCCAAACCTCGTCCACTGAGCAATTCCGTCAACAGCTACGCCACCCCTTCGCCGACCATCGAGAAGGGTCGTGTCTACGTTCACTTCGGTAGCTACGGTACGGCCTGTCTCGACACGCAGAGCTTTGAAACGGCGTGGCAACGCCGCGATCTGCCCTGTGATCACTGGCGTGGACCGGCTTCCTCCCCTCTGCTTTGGGAGGATCTCATCTTCCTGAACATGGACGGGGCCGATGTTCAGTACGTGGCTGCCTTGGACAAACACAACGGCAAGAATCGTTGGATCGCGTTCCGCTCTACTGACTACGGCGATCTGGAGGAGGATGGCCGTCCTGCCGCCAGTGGAGATTGGCGAAAGGCGTACAACACCCCATCCATTGTTGAGTTCCAGGACCAGGCGCAACTCATCAGCCCCAGTGCCAAGGCAGCTTATGCCTACAACCCACGGACCGGCCAGGAACTCTGGCAGATACGTCATGGCGGCCACTCATCGGCGGCACGCACGGTACACGCCGATGGCGTGGTGGGTATCAACGTCGGCTATATCGGGGGTAAGGCCGAAATGTGGGGCGTCCAGCTCGGGGGGCAGGGAGACGTGACGGACACGAACGTCCTTTGGAAATATGTCAGAGGGGCACCGAAGAGATCCTCACCGGTCCTGATCAATGGACGAGCTTATATGGTCAGCAATGAGGGTGTCGTCAGCTGCATCGAGTTCAAAACAGGCCGTGAGCTCTGGAAGGGACGGATCGGCGGCAACCACTCGGCGTCGATCGTCTACGCCGCGAATCGCATTCACTTCTTCAGTGAAGAGGGCGTCGCGACCATCATCCGTCCCGGAGATCAGCTCGAAGTCCTGGCAACCAACAATCTCGACAGTGGGTTCATGGCATCTCCAGCCATCGCTGGTCAAGATTTGTTTCTGCGCACAGAAACCCATTTGTATCGAATCCACTAGTGCATCACCTGGGCCTCGATAGCCGGCATCATCAGACAACGGGAGCGGCTTTTTCTTGTCCAGTGAATTGACAAGGGCTCATTTCTTTTCGTAAGTTGGACAATTGTGCTTTACTAGTAGATGAAGGATTACACGCGTTCTCTCCACGGCTCCCTCTCCTTTCTGATCCTGCTGTTGATGACGTCGCTGCCGGCCTTTGGCGTCCCTCGTCCGATCGTCGAAGTGATCACTCCCGATGGCTCCAGCACCTTGGTGCCAACCTCGGACGATCGATGGGGACTGCCTGAGGGGATTGCGGGAAGCAGGGCCAAACCCATCTCAGTTCGTGACGTTGACGCCGTTTCCTTCAGGATTGGTGACCACACCAATCCGGACTGGCACGTGGGCTCGTCCGAGGTAGGATCAGCCAACCCACAGACCACCTTCCCTCGGCCTCTGGGTCAGTTGGACGTTTTCTGTATCGGCTGTAATGGTCCCAAGCCGTCCATGACCATCCTGCACTGGACCCTCATGCCCCTGAAGGTTCCGAGGATGATGGTAGCGAGAGTGAGTCTGGGCGTCGATGCAACCGATCCTCAAGCGCTCTTCAGCGACTCCAACTCGATTCACGTCGAGGTCTGGTTTGTCCTCCTTCCTCCGACTCCCCTGATATCTGATATCTCGCACACACATGCTTCTGCGGGCAGCAGGATCTCCATAGTTGGCTCCGGCTTCAGCGCCGGGAACGTCAAGGTTTCGTTTGACGGGGTAACGGCGACGAATGTCGAGATCGTAAACGACACCACCATCCTGGTGGAAATTCCAGGCGATCTATCTCTGGGACCGACCGAGATTACGGTGACCACAGACGGGGGCACGGCAAACCTGGCGGCAGGAACAAACGGCCTGGTCGTCCTGGAGTCGGCGCCCACCCTTTCCGAATGGGGAATGATCCTGATGGTGATCGGGCTCGCCGGGTCGGCGGTCGTGTTCTTGAAGCGACACCAACCGGAACAAGGGAAGGATTCGTCTGAACGTCTGAACGTCTGAACGTCGCACGTCCCTCCTTCCTCAACAGTGTAATCTGCCCGCCTCCAACCTCTCGCTTGCGCAGGCCCTAAGTCGGTGCTGCCCGCGAAACTACTGACACAAGTGCACCTTGATGGCACCTGAATTCTTGTCCGCCGAGACCCTGAAGGCCTCCGCGACTTCAGACAGGGGAAACCGGTGCGTCAGCAGACGGGTAACATCCACCTTGGCGGTTGCGATGAGATCGATAGCCATGCCGAAATCGGTGTTCATTCCCGTGTAGGCATAGCAGTGCGACCCCGTGAGGACCACTTCTGATTCCACTACCCGTGCCAGATTGACCTGCTGCGGTTCGAAATACCCGGCAACCAGCACGATGACGCCTCGCGGCCGAACGATCCCCAGGGCGGTATCAAGATTCTGCCCCCCACCGACGGTTTCAATCACGGCGTCAACCCCAGCACCGCTGGTCAAGTCATCCACGTATTCCTCAAAATCCTGTTCTCCAATCTGGACGACGTGATCCGCACCCAGTTCCCTGGCGAGCTGGGCCTGCTGATCGTATTTGACGGTGATCAGACTCTCCCGGACTCCTACTAGCTTTGCGGCCATCAGACAGAACTGTCCGATCGTTCCTCCGCCGATGATGGCAACCCGATCCTGATACGTTACACCGGCCTGTCCCACGGTCCTCAGCCCCACAGCCAGGGGCTCAACCAGAGCTCCTTGCTCGAAATCTACCCTCTCGGGGAGCTTGAAAAGACCGGAGACGTGAGCCGTCGTATACTCGGCAAAACCACCGTGAGTTTCATGGGAAACCCATTGGCGCTGGGTGCAGTGGTTGTAAGAGCCGTTCTTGCAGTAGACGCAGCTTCCGCAATGCGAAAAGCATTCGATGGTGACCCTGTCTCCGGGTCGCACTTCGCTGACACCTTCACCCAACTCGACGACGACCCCACAGGTCTCGTGACCCAGGGCGAGGGTATGTGAAGGTTCCCAGTGGCCAGAATAGCTGTGAAGATCGCTGCCACAGATCCCGGTTTGCCGAGTATCGATCGTGGCGAAACCGGGTGCGGGAGGCTTGATCTCAACCTCGCGAATACCGATCTCCCCGATACCACTGTAAATTGCTGCTTTCATGGTCCGCATGGATTGCATCCTCGTATGTATTGAGCACCCTCTTCTTCCCTTGCCCGTGTCCTTGCCTCTACCTTCGCCTCCGCATCTGAAACTTCCCGAGGTGCCCAGGTCGTCGATGCTGCAATCGTCAGGGTACCGCCGCCGGCGAGGCAGTACTTTCGCACTCTTGGAAAACGGTTCATCTGATCCCGCCTCACAGATATTCTCCCACGTCACCGATCAAATCGCTGCCAGTCTACATTCGTCCCTCGGCAGTCCGCCAGCTTCGGCTCACACCCGTTGCATCCACGCCTCGCCTGTGCTTCCATTCGAATCATGGCTAAGAAAAGGACCAAGCAGCTGAAAGACCGGACGAGTCGGCGGCGGTTCCTGGCAAGCGGCATCTTGGCGGCTGGATCTGGAGCCGTTCTTTCACCTACCAACGGCTCAGCTGCGCCATCGCGGTTTTCCGCCCCATCCATCGCACCATCACCGGATCTGTCGGTGACGCGGGTTGAGAGGGTTACGGTGGAGGTCCCCTTCCGTGGTGTTCCGGCCCGCAACATGATCCGGGAACTTCCCCACTGGACCATCTTCGAGATCTGCCGGGTTCAGCTTGGCTGTGGAGTCGAGGGTTTCGGCGAGACCATGGAGTTTTACACCTGGGGCAGAGTCTCGGAGGAGAGTCTGAAGAAGGTCCAGGGGAAAAGCGCCGCCGATTTGATGTGGGACGATTCCCTGGGAGCCGGTCTCCAGATGGCACTTTTCGATGCCGTGGGAAAGGCCTGGGACGTTCCTTGTCATCGCTTACTGGGACATCAGATCCGGGATCGGGCAGGGGTGAGTTGGTGGTCCATCGATATGCCGGGCGAGGACTGGGTCCTGGAGTGCGGCCAGGCGCAACGTGAAGGTTATCGCGCCTTCAAGACCAAGGGCCGACCCTGGTTCGATCTGGACCACCAGCTAGAAACCTTGATTCCGACCCTTCCACGGGACTTCGAGGTCGATATCGACTTCAACGGACTGCTGATGGACGCCGACCGAGGAGTTCCGCTGCTGAAGCGTGTCGAGAGGTATCGCCAGGTGGCGATCTATGAGACTCCGATTCCACAGCGGGACATCGAAGGAAACCAGCGCTTGCGGGCGGCTACCCGGGTACCGTTGGCCATGCACTATGGCAGTCCCGAGCCGGCCGTCGCCGTACGCGAGGAAGTTTGCGATGGCTTCGTCGTCGGGGGAGGCACCTCGAGCGTCCTGCGAGCCGGTCACTTCGCGGAAGAGGTCGCTATGCCCTTCTGGCTCCAGCTGGTCGGCACCACGATCACGGCTACCTTCTCGCTCCACCTGGCCGCCGTGCTAGGGCAAGCGGTGTGGCCGGCAGTGAACTGCCATCGGCTCTACACCCGAGCCATGGTGCGCCAACCGATGCGGGTCAAGGAGGGTACGGCAGCGGTTCCAGAGGGTCCCGGCCTGGGCGTAGACCTGGATGACGAAGCAGTGGAGCGGCTGCGTGTCGACCCACCTGGGGAAAGGCCCTACCCGGCTCCGGGCCTACTGATAGGAATCCGCTGGCCCTCGGGAAAAACCAGCTACTACACGCACACCCGCCAGTATTGGGATGACTTCGGGGCAGAGAAGCTACCTGTCTTCGCCGCAGGAGTAGAGCTGAAACGCATCCCGGACAATGGGACGAGCGAATGGAAGGATCTGCAAGGGCGAGCCCTGCGAAGCGGGGTTCACTCGGAAGAGACAATTCTGTGGTGAGTCGAATCAGCTGGTTTACTTGTCAAACGAGCCGTCAGGGGTCCCCGAGTGACACTTTATCATCCAGGGATAGGCCTCGGTGACATAGTAGCCGTATTGGCCGCCGACCGTCATTCCGTTGCACTCGTCGAGATCACCGGCACCGGTAAACTCATAGTCGTTATTATAGGTGCCATCGTAAGTCCCTCCAGGGTTGTTCTGCCCCCCCGGTCGGGTCCCCGACTTGAGAGAATAGCCCGAGAGAGCCTTGCGGACCTGGGCACCATCCAAGAAATAGGTCCCATAAATGGGAAAGCCGTCCGCCGCGAATCCGATGACCGGTGATCCGTTGGATCCGGGATTGTCATCGAACATCGCCATGGGGCTGCCGTGGTAGTGGTAGGTTCCATCCGGTTGAGCATGGGCATTGTGGGCGTCCGCTCCGAAACGGTGGTCGGTCCCCAAAGGATCGAGCAGCCAGGGGTCGGTATCTCTGCAGCCGATCACGACATTCCCGTCCGCGTCCGCCATGGGATTACCAGGATTGTAGCAACCCGCCGATAGGAGATCCACGACAATGCCATTCAACATCACAGCATCGAAGCGGCTCTGCTGCAGCTGTGTTGAGGTGCCGGCGATCGACGGATCGCGCGGGATGGTAAACGAGCGTTCCACCTCAGCAACATTGGTGCCGAATTGAGCACTCTCGTCGTTGAAGTCATGGTTTGGAATCGAGTTGGACGACAGCACACATTGGGACGCCGTGGACGTCACGGAGACGTCGGCGACAAAGCCCAGCCCCCGCTGGATATCCATTACGTTCGCAGAATACTCCCCTGCATAAGTCTCACAGTCCGCACTCCGCTCGGTGAAGATCCGATCGGTGATGTCGCCTCCGCCCGTGTTGCTGCTACCCGAAGACGGAAAAACACTGCCCACTGACAGGTTGCCACTCACTGGATTCTGGCCCAGAGTGATCGCGGCTACTTCAGCGCTGCAATCGAATGCCGCCCATCCGAAGCCGTCAGGGAGCCCGCCGATGACCTCGTCGAAGAAGAGGCCGCTACCCTGATTGCCGCCCGCTTGGATCGCCTGACCCACGGTCAAACTTCCGGTGCTGTCACGGTACTCCACACTGCAATTGAATCCGTCCCCAGTGGTATCCGCGATGGCGATCCCATTCCTCGACTCTGCCTTTTCTGAAAAGTTGACAGTGAATCTGAGGATAGCCTCCTCAGGATTGATTCTGACCTCATCGGTCGAACTGCCTGCCACACTCAGTTGCATGAACAGGGAGCTGATGACCTCTACGTCGTCCGGTCCAGTGATTCTGAGCTCAACGAAGCCGACCTTCAAGTCGTTACCTGCTTGAAGGTTTGTGACGTTGCACCGGGAACCTTGCAACTGGTTCTGCTCGTCATGGAGAGCTTGACCGGTGGTGCCGTCTCGGAAAATGACTCGTTCGACAACGGAAGTGCTGCCGGTATTACAGCTGCTGATCGTCGAGGTAGATCCCGCTCCGAAAGCAGCCCGCCCGAAATAGAATGATCTGGTGACATCTCCCGAGAGGAGAGTACTGGTGGTGCAAAGGAAGACAGTAGCTGTAAAGAGCAACAGATTCTGTTTTTTCATGTTTGACTCCACTCAACAGGGTAAATGAATTCCTAGCCGCGCGGTCGGGGATCGTATCACGAGGTCAAAGACTATGTCGATACCATCCAGATCCCCAGGCCAACCAGGAGCAGCCCCGCAATCCTACCAATCAACATACCCCGCGGGGCGACCTTCTCCAGCAGGACGAAGACGGTAAGCCCACCGATCCACAACAGATTCATGACTCCACCCACGAACAACAGCGCCATCAGGGCCCAGCAGCAGCCGGCACAGTAGCTCCCGTGCTTGAGCCCCATTTGCAGCGCTCCGCGGGCACCCTCAGCCCATTCGGTGGTGAGAAAACTCAAGGGGGACCGGCAATGCCGCAGGCAGGTATCCTTCAGGGGCAGCCATTGGAAAATCCCCGCTGCAAACAGCAGACCTCCCCCCAACCAGGCACTCGTGCTCATCATCATGGGTGAGAGCAGCGCCGCCTGATGTAGTCCCCATTGAGCGAGGGTTGCCGCTGCACTGAAGCCCACCCACGCCAGCAAGTACCCACCCAAGAAGAAGGCAGTGGGGATATAGGGAGCATTACGTTCCCGGCGTTTTCGATTGATGGAGGCAAACAACAGGATCATGGGAGTCGCCGTAGGCGTCATCATGGCGATCATCATGACAACCCACATAACGAACATCATGAACGCCTCGAACGCACCCCAGCTTCGGACCTGGGGCATCACCATGCCCATGTCCATGCCCCCCATCTGCCAGGCTAGATATATTGTGTAGATCCAGGAGAGGCCTACTACCAGGCCGAGCGCCGAAATGACGATCCGACGGTCCCTTTTCAGAGCGGACTCCAAGCTGGATGATTCGGACATCACGACCTTGCTTCAAAGGGCGGTAGCTGAGAACGACGCTAGCAGCCCGTGGTGAAAGTCGCTGATCGTTAGTCAGGTGCAGGCAATAAAATGGGCTCATGGCAATGGGGAAGAAGAAGCGGCGACATCAAAAGGATTTATGGGTGGCCACCAGCGAGATGCCAGTTCCTCCGGGAC
>JAKZYH010000520.1:0-6452 GCA_047514575.1 Acidobacteriota bacterium
ACTTGTACCTGGTGTGCGCAGAACTGGACGGCCTACACGCCGGCGTCTATCACTTCAACCCCAAGGACTTCTGTCTCTACTGCTTGCGCCCTGGAGACCATCGGCAGATCGTCTCTTTCGCATGTGCCCCGGAAGAAAGCGCTGCCGCCGCTCCGCTCTCACTGATCTCGACGGGAACCTACTGGCGTAATGCCTGGAAGTACCGCGCTCGTACCTACCGTCACTTTGGTTGGGACAACGGAACCCTCCTCGCGAATCTCCTTACCATGTGTACGGCTCGCCAGCTCTCGGCGAAGCTGCTTCTCGGATTCCTCGACGGTGAAATCAATCGATTGTTGGATCTGGACACGGACCGGGAGGTGGCGCTGTCGATCGTCGGTGTCGGCGAAAGCGGAGGGGACCTCCCTTCCCCACCCTCGGTACAGCCCCTGGGACTTCGAACTGTCCCCCTTTCTGAGATTGAGGTGGACTATCCGGGAATGAGGCGAATGCACTCCAGCACCCTTCTGGAATCCAGACAGGAGCTCGCAGAGTGGCGGGGTAAGGCCCCCACTACCGCTCCCTCGAGTAAGGTGGGAAGAGTCTTCGAGTTAGATGTGGATGACTTCGATTCCCTCAGTCAGGATTCCCCCGAAAAGGCGATTCTGAGACGCGGTTCGAGCCGCAGCTTCGCGCAGAAACCCATCGGCTACAAGCAATTCTCGTCGCTTCTTCATACCTCTACCCAGGGAGTCCCCGCCGATTTCCTGGGGTTACCAGGTTCCTCGATCAACCACTGGTATCTGATCGTCCACTCGGTGGAAGGCCTCCCGGCTGGGAGTTACTTCTTTCATCGGAACCTGGCACAGATCGAGCTCTTGAACGAAGGAGACTACCGAGATCTGGCGGGACATCTCGGTCTGGGTCAGGAGCTGCCCAGGGACGCAAGCTTCAACGTGTTCTTTCTGGCCGACCTGGACTCGATTCTGCACCGTTTCGGGAATAGGGGCTATCGGGCAACACAGCTCGAGGCGGGGATACTGGGGGGAAAACTGTACCTGGCAGCGTATGCCCAGGGGCTGGGTGCCACGGGGCTGACTTTCTTTGACGACGAGGTGATCGAGTTTTTCAAGCCCCACGCCGAGGGAAAGAGTGCCATCTTCTTGATGGCATTGGGTCACGGCAGGAAACCGCGTCCGCTGCGCCTATGATTGTTGGGGTCGTAGCGGAGGTCTCCAAGCCGTCGTGCCTTCGAGCTGTAAGGCTCGAACCAAGACTTCGGCCTGGAGACCAAAGCTACATCAGTCGGGACTAGAACCGCAGTTTCAGGGCGAACTGGATCTCCCGGGCATCGAATGCCTGATTGGATCGGCCAAAGCTCGGGCCGTTCAGATTGATCATGGGGAGGAAGAGGTTGACTCGGTTCATCAGGTTGAAGAACTCGACCCGGAATTGCAATCTCGATCCGTCGGTCAGGGGTAATGGAACCTCCCTGAAGGCCGACAAGTCTACCGTCCAGAAGGAGGGACCGGTAAAGGTATTTCGTCCCAGGTTGCCGTTGCTTCCCTCTGCTGGCGTCGGAAAATCTTGCGGACCGAAAACGCCGTCGATGAACTGACGAGTGCTTGGAGCCTGCGCGAATCGGTTCCCAAAGATCGGAGCATCGGGTCGATCTCCTTCCTGGCCGTCGGCATTGTAGTCTCCCGCCGGAAAGGATCCACCATTGATAACGCCGAAGGGAAGTCCACTCTGGATCGGGATGATCGAGTTGACCTGCCACCCCGCCAGCACCTGCCTCCAGCCACCCTGATGTTTCCAGTAAGGGACCTCCCAGAGGAAGTTGACTACAAAACGCTGCCGGATATCGAAAGAGGACCGACCATAGTCCAGCCTCTCGTTCAGAGGGTCCTGCAGGTAGGTTCGGTAGGGGACTCCCACCAGACCACCCGAGTTGTTTCCAGCCCCGAAGAAGTCCGAGCCATAGTCCAGGGCCTTCCCAAACGTATACGCGAACTGGAAGGCCAGTCCTTTGCTGAGTCTCCGGTTGAGGCGGGCGTTGAATCCGTGATAGTTGGAACTGACTCGATTCTGTCTCAAGTTGAAACTCTGGAATGAAGGATTGAGACGCTCTTCCCTGCCGCTACCCTCGTTACGTCCAAGAGGATCGACGGCTCCCAGCCGGTCGCCCACGAACCGATTGGGGTCCCCAAAGGAGGGCAGCTTGCGGCCCAGGGTCCCCTGATAGTTGACCTCTAGAAGAAGTTCGGAAGCGAGATGACGTTGAACACCTAAGAACATGTTCTGGACGTAGCTGTCCCTCAGGTTCGGGTCCACCACGCGCAGGTTGATTCTGGAGCCCAGAATGCCGCCGCGCTCGTCCAGTCCTAGATCTGCACCGGGAACGATCCTTCCCAAAAACCCCCCGAAGGGGTCGTTCGGGTCACTGCCCAGGAAGGGCTGTATCTGGTCACCAAAAAAGGGCGACAGTTGGGCCCGGCCGTAATAAGGCGGGTTGAAGCGGGCATTGGCCACGATGTTGGTAAACAGCTTCTCGTAAGCTACACCGTAGCCACCACGCAGGACGGTCTTCCCGTCCCCAATGAAATCCCAGGCGAAGCCGACCCGGGGTGCGAAATTGTTCAAGTCCCTCTCGTACAACCGGTCCACGACACCGACCCGCGCTTCGGCAATCCTCTGGAAGTAATCACCCGTCTCGGGGAAAATGACGTTGGCCAGTCGACCCTCTTTCTCACTGGCGGGCTCGAAGAAGTCCCAGCGCACTCCCAGGTTGAGGGTCATGCGCGGATGAAGCTTCCAATCATCCTGGAGGAAAGCTCCTATCTCCCAGCTTCTCCAATGGCGAGGGGTATCTGTGATCGCTCCGGTGAGAGGATCCACTCCGGCCTGCATCAGGAAGGGGCTGTCATTGGCAAAGTCGAAGAGCCCCTGGTAGATGAAGAAGGGGCGAGTTCGATCTCCGAAGTTTCCGTTCTCCTGAAGTTTACGAAAATCCACTCCAGTCCGAAGGGCATGTCGTCCCCAATTGATGGCGAGGCTGTCCTGCCACTGGAAAGTGTGCCGCTTGAAAAACTGGGGGACGGCAAAGATCGATCCGAAGGCACCCGGAAAGCCCACGTTGGGACCAGCCGCACCCTGGATGCCGGCAGGTCCATCGATGAGTATCGTAGGTACATCGGGGTCGCTCCCCGGCACAAACCCAGAACGCAGATAGAGATAGCCGAAGCTGGATTCGTAAATCAGGTGGGGAGAGAACTCGTGGACCAGGCTGATATTGACACTCTGGTTAAGACCATCTTCATCGTCGCCGAAGGCCCTACGGATAGTGGCATCTGGTGAGCGGAGATCCGTCAAGAAATAGCGGCTGAACAAGTGATCCCGACCCTGATTGAAAACCGTATCCAGGCGGAGGCTGAACTGGTCGCTACCCCGTGCCTGCGAGGCAAAACTATCGACCGTGCCCAGGACCGGCAATTCGGACGGGGGAAGCGCAGGGTTGATAAATGAGGAATTCTCCGGGTCCAGCTCACCAGCGGTCTGAATGTTCTGCGTCGGTGCCGGAGCCGGAAAGCGACCGAAAAGTTGGCTGGCAATGCTGGAGGGACTCTGATCGATAACCCACTGCCGAAACTCGGGCGTCTCGACCACGACCCGCTGCGATTCGCCGCTTCTACGCCTGTAACCCTCGTAAGAGCCGAAGAAGAAGACCTTATCTGAGACGATGGGGCCACCCAGGGTAAAGCCGAACTGATTCTGGATAAGGGGGGCCTTGTCCTTCTGGCCCGTCACGGCGTCGAAGGGATCGAAAACCTCGGCAGCATCCAACGCATCGTTGCGGTGGAATTCCCAGATGCTTCCGTGAAAGTCGTTGCTTCCCGAACGCGTCACAACGTTGATCACGGCCGCGGAATGGGTTCCGAATTCGGCCGAGAAATTGTTTCGAACCAAGCGGTACTCCTTGACCGCGTCGACGCTGGGTGTGACGGCCGGCAACCCACTGATACTGTCGTCGTTATTGGTCTGGCCGTCCAAGATAAAGTTGTTCCCCCGAAAACGGGAACCTGCCGCAAAAAAGGCACTGGAGTTGGGCCCTTCGGCGTTGGCAACCGAGTCCATGGCGGGGACCACTCCAGGCTGGAAGGTGGCTAACACATAGACATTCCGACCGTTCAGAGGGAGATCTACAACCCGCCGATCGTCTACCAACGATGAGAGCTGAGAGTCGTCGACCTGCACCCGCGATACCTGACCCTTGACGGTGACGAACTCATCGATACTGCCAACCGACAGCTTCAAGTCCACCCGGAGTACCTGTCCCACCGTCAACGAGACATCCGAATCGATGAAGGTCTTGAATCCAGACAGCTCGGCCCGCAACTCGTAGATCTGGGGAACTAGAGAGGGCATCCTGTAAAGACCGGAATCATTGCTGATACCCGTGCGGACAGTATTGTTGGAAACGTTCCGGACCGTCACGGTGACCCCCGGGAGCACCGCTCCCGTCTCGTCACGGACGGTCCCCAGAATGGTCCCGTTCCCAGTCAGGGAAAGAGCTGGGATACATAACATTGAGAGGACGATTCCCAGGGTCGTCCCCTGCCAGAGCAAGGACCCTGGCCTGAAGGCAGTAATCCTGGCAAGCAGCTCCACTTTCGGGTTTCTTGACACGCTTCTCAGTCGGCAGATTGACATCTTCTTAACCTCGCTTTCTGCCCCGCTCTCGTCCAGGCATCTTGGCCCTGGTTAGAGCCGGAAGGGGGCAGCCACTCAAGGCAGAAGTAGCCAGAGAGGTAGCCCTCCTTAGGGGGCAGTCTCTCTCTTCTTCGGTATGCTCGAACAGATGCTTTAGGAGTAATTTCTACGATTCGCCGGCTCGGAAGCCTTGGGGAAGGGGCCATCCCTGAATCCGGGCCGACCAATCTCGCAGATGTCCGATGATCAGCCCTCATCTCCCTTGAAGCTGTGGGACCGGATGACATCGTCGGCCCCGGAGGCGTCATCGGACCAGAAGACGCCGTCAGACCAGAACACGCCATCAGACCAGAACACGCCCTGGGCCCAGGCCAGAGAATCGGACCAGAAGACGCCGTCAGACCAAAACACCGCATCCGGTTTCAAGAAGCTGTCAGACCAGAACACGCCGTCGGACCAGAAGACGCCGTCAGACCAGAAGACGCCGCTACCCCACAGCTCGGGAGTTGCCACCAGGGAGCTGTAGGTGATCTGATCGCCGAAAGCAAAGGCTCCTCCAGCCCAAACCTCTTCCTGGTCCATCGTCCAATAGGGACGGACCGATGCCTTGACGGTTTGTGCCTGGACATCGACTTGCTCTGCCAGCTCCACGGCGATCAAGGTATTGAGCATGCCATTTCCCTGTTCCATCATGTGGGGCTGGGTCAGCTTGGTAGCCGTCATGAGCAGGATGGCCTTTACCAGGTTGGGGTTCAGTTCTGGGTTTCTCTCCAGCATCAGCACAACGGTTCCACTAACCATGCCCGTGGCCATGCTGGAGCCGCTGAGCTCGATGTGATCCTCGTCCAGATGCTGGTCCGTCAGCTGCAGCTTCAGTCCGCTGTAGGACGCCATCAGGCTGGGAATCCTGTTGCCAGGAGCACTAAGGTCGGGCTTGAAGAGACGATCCGGATAGGTGGGTCCCCGAGATCCATAGCTGGTAGCTATGTCGTCCGTCAGGGTAAACGTCCCCCTTGTGTTGATAGGGGAAACACTAATCACAGTCGGATCGGTTCCCGGGCTGGTGACGCCGCCCCAGATCATGGGATACTCTCCCGTCTTACCGAGGTTGCCAGAGGAAGCCACCGTGACAATGCCGGCCGCAACCAAACCCTGCACCGCCTGGCAGAGGGGATCCATGGTGTAGGACTCGACCGGAGCATGCCCCAGGGACATGTTTGCTACCTTAATATTGAAGCGCTCTCGGTTGGCGATGACCCAATCAATGGCCTGGATCAGACTACTGGTCAGGCCAAAGCCTTGCTCGTTGATTACCCTTACGTCTATGAGCAGGGCGCCCGGGGCCACCCCTACCCATTCGGGGTTCTGGAGGCCGCTCGAGGCGATAATGCCAGCCACCGCCGTACCGTGTCCGTAGGGGTCTTTTGCCTGTTCGATGGGAAGCTCCTTCGCTCCTCCCCCGGTGAAGTCCACAACCGCGATCACGGTTCCCGCCACGTCCGGATGGGCCGCGATACCCGAGTCGAAGACGGCCACCGACGCGGTTCCACGATACTCGCTGCCTGAATTCTGAGTGAATTTGGCGCCAATAGGCACCAGGAATACGTTGGGATTCCCCTTTTCAACTGAAGTTCCCTCAGACTTTAGCACATAACTGACTGATTCTACAGGAGATAAGTGTGGTTTCTTGCTGTATTATGTAGGCATGTAATAGTTGTGTTTAGTTCGGTTTTATTCGTTATATGAAAGGATTATATGGGGTA
>JAKZYH010000521.1:0-11599 GCA_047514575.1 Acidobacteriota bacterium
CCACCGTTTCGCTGGTACGGCCGACGATCAGGCCCTTCCGGGAAAAATCATACCGACGGGCGGCCCCGCTCGCGCCTTTTGGGTCCCTCGTCGTCGAGCCCCGCTCGGACCCACCGGAACCAGCGTTGCACATACTCTCCCAGCCGGGAGGAGTCCAAGGACTTCCCCCGCTCCTGCTCATAAAGCCGCAGAGCACGTACTGCGAAGTTCTCCAAGGTTGCCCTTGCCAGGGTCAGCTCGGATCGGCTGGAGTGATAGCCAAGAAAATCAAAGCCCCTTTCGATCCGACCAATGAAGGTCTTTTCGGGATGTTTCTCCAGCTTTAGAGAGGATAGGAGCTGGTTCAGGACTCGCACGGCCCGACGCAGCTTCCAACGGGTGGGAGCCAGCACCAGGATGTCATCCATGAAGCGGACGTAGAACAGACCCGTCCTCTCCAGCCGCTGGTCCAGCTCAGCCAGAAAGAAGGCACCGATAATCGGGCTCAGGGGAGAGCCTAGTGGAATTCCCCGCTCAGACTCCCAGAACAGCCCGCCCTGCTCGGCGGTACGCCGTAGATACTGCTCAATCAGATTCAGCACGCGACGGTCCCGGATGATCCTGGACAGGCGCTCCATCAGGCACTGGTGGTCGATGGAAGCGTAGTAGGTCACGTCGGTTCTGATCACAAAGCGGTTTCGTTTTAGGTTCCGCCACACCCGACGCACGGCTCCCTTGCCCCCTCCGTTGCCCTTCAGGTGGGTGCAGTTCCTGGATAGGGACAGTTCTACGCCGGGGTCATTGGACTCGGATGCGGGATTGGCACCCGCAAGATTGCCCAGATCTCGCGGCAGATCGAAGAATCGGAGCTCGAGCACACCGTGAACTGGTACTTCTCACTGGAGAATGCGGCCGCGGCGAACGACAAAGTGATCCGTCTCATGGACCGCTTGGACTTGCCGAACGTCTACCGCCACACACCGGGGTTTCGACCCCTTCGGCGGAATATTTCGCCAGGGTTCCCCCGAAGCCTAGGGACTCATCGTCGGGATGGGCTAGTAGGGCCATGAGTTTGAGAGTTTTCATATTTGATCTTGCTTTGTCTTTCCGAGCACCATTCAGGTGGGGTCTTGGAGTTGGCTGGGGAGTTGGTGCTGTTGTCCGCTCTCTCCTCGGAACCTCGTGCAGCGCGCCACAAGTTTTGACCCAGGGTCTAGCAGCCCCTCGTCGCCGCTGGCGTTGTTGCGCTCGACTCGACATATAGCCCGATATGACTCGCTCGCGACGCCTAGCCAGCGACCACGATTGACTACTGTCCCCTGAGTCAGAACTTATGGCGAGCTGCACAAGCCTCGTATTGCTGACAGGTCACGTCGTGCGAGGCTCTGTTGGATTGGCGGTGCTTGATTGGGGTCTCGTGCCTTGGAATTTCAGCCGGTCAGGCCAGCGCTTTCTGGATCAGGCTGCCTCGTTGGCCCGTCAGGCGCTCTTGCAGACCATGGTAGAAGTAGGTCAGGTTCTCATGATCGAGGCCCATCAGGTGAAGAAGGGTCGCGGGGAGAGCGGGGGCGTGATAAGGGTCTTCGACGGCCTTGAAGCCCAGCTCGTCGGTGGCCCCGATCGTCTGGCCGCCTTTGACACCAGCGCCCGCCATCCACATGGTGAAGCCATGCCAATTGTGATCCCGGCCCGGCTTGCCCACACCTTCGCTGGTGGGGGTGCGGCCGAACTCACCTCCCCAGATCACCAGGGTTTCATCCCAGAGGCCGCTGCGCTTCAGATCCGTAATCAGGGCTGCCATGGGCTGATCGGTCTCGTATCCGTGAAGCTTGTGATTGGTAATGCAGTCGACGTGACCGTCCCAGGTTTCGGGACCGTGTCCTCCCCCTGAGTAGAGCTGAACGAAGCGCACTCCCTTCTCGACCAGCCGGCGAGCGATCAGACACTTGCGACCGAAGTCGTTGGTGAGATTGTCGTTCAGGCCGTACATGTCTCTGGTCTTCTCATCCTCCTTGTCAAGGTCCACGACCTCGGCGGCCGATGTCTGCATGCGGTAGGCCAGTTCGTAGGAGTAGATGCGGGCAGCCAATTCGGATTCCTGTTGCCGGGAGCTGAAATGTTCCTGATTCAGGCGATCCAGCAGATCCAGGGAGTGACGCTGGCGGCGCTCGCTGACCTTGTCGGGAGTGGCCAGGTCCAGGAGGGGACTCCCCTTGCTGCGAAAGAGCGTTCCCTGATAGGCGGCCGGCATGAAGCCCGCCGACCAGCTGGCAGAGCCGCCGATGGGGCCTCCCCTGGGATCAGTCATCACGACAAAACTGGGCAGGTCTTCGCTCTGGGTACCCAATCCATAGCTCAGCCAGGAGCCGAGGCTGGGCTTCCCGATAACCACGCTGCCCGTGTTCATCTGCATGACCCCAGAGGCATGGGCGGCGGTGTCCGTGTACAGCGATCTCACCACGCAAAGGTCGTCGGCGTGCCGAGAGAGATGTGGGTAGATGCTGCTGATTTCCAGGCCGCTCTGACCATGCTTCTTGAAGGGGAAGGGTGACTGCATCAAGTAGCCGATGGGACGATTGTTGGAGCCGACGGACAGTTCACCCTGGTAGGGCTGCCCATTGTGTTTGGTCAAGGCCGGTTTGGGATCGAACAGGTCTATATGGCTGGGCCCCCCATTCATGAAGAAGAAGATGACGTGCTTGGCTTTGGCCGGGAAATGGGAGGGTTTGGGAGCGAGGAGTGCTGCGGGTGTCTTTCCAGTGGAGGAAGCCTGCGCTGACTGAAGCAAGAACCCATCAGCAGAGAGCAAATCGATCAGGGCAAGACCGGCGAAACCTCCCCCCACCTCCCACAAGAACTCCCTTCGGGTGCGGCCGCAGGGGGTGTGATTGGGACTGTAGCGCCTGTTTTGTTGTGACATGCTTCACCTAGTCAGGGTAGACAAACTCGTTGAGGTTGAACATTACCCGGCACATCTGATTCAGAGCGGCACGGCGGACTTCTCCACGATCGTTGATTTTGGTCGATTCCCACAGACTTGCCTCCATCTCCCGGCGGAGGAAGTCCAGCATCGACTCTCGCTCATGCCTGGTTGGGGGACGGCAGAGGGTCAGTCTGTAGGCCCGATCGATCAGCTTGTCGAAGTCCAGACCTACCTCGTGGATCAGACGCTCGGTAAAGTAGTGGGACTGGCGCGTTATGAAATCGCTGTTGAACAGTGTCAGGGCCTGGGGAGCGACACTGGTCACGGCCCGTTTGGCGGAACTGCGGGAAGTATCGCAGAAGTCCAACACCTCCAGCAAAGGAATGATCATGAGCCGTTTGATGAAGGCGTAGATGGTACGGCGCGATGCCTCCGACTCCTCCGATGCCTTCCATATTTTGTCGGGGTCGGGATGGCCCTCCAATGCCGCCGGTGGGACCTCCGGCAGCATGCTGGGACCGAACATCTTGCGGTTCAAGCGTCCACTGACGGCGAGAACCGAGTCGCGGATGACCTCCACCTCCAGCCGAGTGTAGGGGAATCTCCAGAGTAGCCGGTTCTCGGGGTCCTGCTCGCGATAGGCAGGGAGGCCGCTCTTGCTCATGCGATAGCTGTTGCTGGTCATGATCAGCCGGTGCAGCTTCTTGAGAGACCACCCCTGCTCGATGAACCAGTTCGCCAACCAATCCAGCAACTCCGGATGTGTCGGTTTCTGGCCTATCGCGCCAAAATCATTGGCGCTGCGGACCAGGGCTGCGCCGAAGTGAAACTGCCAGACCCGGTTGACGATGACTCGCGCGGTCAGGGGGTTCTGGCGATTGGCGATCCAGCGTGCCAGCGTCAGTCGGCGAAGGCTGGTAGCTCCAGGGTCCGGAAAGGCGGGCTCTGGATCGGCGAGTACAGCCGGAACCATGGGGGGCACTGCGGGCCCGGGCGTAGCGGCTCTGCCCCGAAACAGGAGGTGGGTAGGGCCGGGAAGCTTGGGCTCGTGCATGAGGTAGGCGCGCTCCAGATCGGGAGTAGCCTTTTTTAGAGCGCCGATCTTCTCTTCGAGGAGGTGAATCTCCTCCAAGGTTTTAGAAGGCATTGCAGCCGTGACTTCCGTCACCGATTCTTCGAAGTGTTCTTGGACCAGCTTCTTTTGTTCCTCTGTCCGCTCCTTGGGATCGGTCAGAAATGCCTGGCTGGCTTCTTTGGGAAGTGCGCTCTGACCGCTCGCCAGGAAGCTGGTCCGGAAGTCTTCGCGGAGACTCTCGATTTCCTGGGCCAGGGGCGCGATCTCGGCATCCCGGATTGCCAATCGGTCCAGTTGCTCTCTTGTCCCGATCGGCGAGTCCACTTCCCGGCGGCCGTCGCGAGGTCGTTGAAGGCCGTCGAAGATGGCGACCATGCTGTAGTAATCGCGCTGGGTGATCGGGTCGAATTTGTGGTCATGACAGCGGGCACAGCCTAGAGTCATGCCCAGAAAGACCTCTGAGGTGGTTCGGACGATGTCATCCAACTGGTCGAATCGGTCCTGGGCGAAGTCCGCGGGTTCGTCGTCCCAGGGACCGAGTCGCGTGAAGCCAGTGGCGATGTGGGTCTCGGCCGAGCGGTCGGGAAGCTCATCCCCCGCCAGCTGTTCCAGAATGAAACGGTCGTAGGGCTTGTCCTGGTTCAAGGAACGGATGACGTAATCACGATACTTCCAGACGCCTGGTTTGGTGGCGTCCCGCTCGTATCCGTTGGTTTCCGCATAGCCGAACCAGGTCGAGCCAGTGTCGACCCCATCGTTCCCCGTAACCTGGGCGTTTGAGAAGCGCAGAGACCAGTTCGTCAAAGCGTTCGGGTGTGGGAGCGTCTAGAATCTGCTCCTGTTCATCCAGCGTCGGGGGGAGCCCGATGAGGTCCAGGTAGATTCGTCTGAGAAGGGCTCTCGGTGTGGCTGCAGCCGACGGTTTCCAGCCTCGTGCTTCCAGCTTTTCCAGGACGAAGGCGTCAATCGGATTGCGGACCCAGTCCTCATTACTCACTTCGGGGATCGCAGTAGGCAGAACGGGCTGAAACGACCAGTGAGACGAGCTCCCAGCTTGAACTTCGCTTGTCGAGGCCTCCTCCGAGTAGCGGGCACCCTGATCGATCCAGGTTCGTAGCAGGCCGATCTGGGTTTCCGTCAGACGCTCACCCTGGGGAGGCATCACAATCGATGGGTCCGCCCCGGACACATAACGTATCAGTCGACTCCCTCCGCTGTTGCCTGGAATCAAAGCGGGTGCACCGGATTCACCGCCCTTGATGGCTCCAGGACGATGGTCCAGACGCAGACCGTGCATTTGGACTTTTTCTCCGTGGCAGCCGAGACATTGGTTGCTCAAGATGGGTAGGATCTGCTGGGTGAAATCGACGTTCCTATCGGCAGGGGGGAGCAGGTTTTCGCCGCCAAGGGCCCACTGGGTGAGGAACATCACTAGAAAAATGGAAGCGGCCATCACTTGTCTGACAATCTTTCTGTGGGCTCGAATAATGGCTAATGCTAGCCCAAGCGCTTTCGCCCAGTCAATTCATGACTCAGCTTCCTGATGGAAGTCCTTGTGTTGAGGCACCGCATTTAGGGCTCAAGCAAGGTAACTCAGCGATGCCGTAGGGCACGGCCTAGTGACGCCCTATTTGGAAAAAGAAAGTTTGCCTACCCTGCCATGATTGTCGCTAGCGCTCCCTCTCGGTCCCATCTCTCTCATTGTGCGACACCTGCATGATCTCCTAGCCAAATCAAGTTTCAGCTTAGCGCCCCCAACGGCTGCGGACCGCCAAATCATTCGAAAAAGAAACTTCGGCCCGCGTGGCGGTGGCTTCCAAGCCGCCGTATGCCTTCCGTCGAGCGTTTGGCTCGAAAAACGGCGGCCTGGAGGCCACCGCCACGGTTTTTGGACAATAGTCTGGGTCCTTTTTCCCTCCGAATTCACAAATCAAGTTTCAGGGTCAGCTCTGGTCCAGGATCCAGATAGGGAAGTAGAATGGAAAGAGCCCTGAAAAAACCTCGGGAGGTGAGCTGGGACGTGCGGGATGCGGGCTGAAAATCCACGAGGTTAGCTCTTGACGCGTCGTCTCCACGTGGTTGCTCAGACGTTTCTTTCCGAGCTGCAGTCCAGCATCGGTGAAGTGAAAGCTGATCTGCTCTCCAGCGTCGGTTAAGTGGAGGGAGAACTCCCGATTGACGCCAGCGTTTCTCTTCTCGATCCAGGATCCGATTCGTTGCAGAAACCGGGTGGGCTGATTGATTCGAATCATCATGGATTTTTCGTAGAGCAGGCGTCGCTCTGAAATTCTGTGGTGAAGCAGGGCGCCTAGCCCGGTCGGAGTCAAATTGTCGTAGGCCTCAATGGACTCCCTTGGCTCCAGCCCCGAGAGGGCGTGGTGGAGCAGGGTCTCGAGGGCAGAGCTCTCGCCCCCCGCCTCGATCAGCCCGAGTTTGTTGCTGGCGTTGCTGTTGATGAGATACGCCACGGGTGTGTCCTGCTTGAGGGCGATCAACGCCGTCGTTTTGGGCAGTCCGAAGAGCAAAGCATGCTCTTCGAGGGTTCGATCCACCCCAAAGACGTCCTGACGATGGATGCCTGCGATGTCCTCCAAATAGAGCTTGGTGGCGGGATCGTAGGGGATGATCTTCTCCCCATTATCCTGGAAGAGCTGGGCATCCTCGCGACGGCAGGCGTAGGTCCACCCCTGGTAGCGCACGGCCTGGTAGGCGCCGCATTCGTAGAAAGGGAAGGTGGCAACCTGCGTCCACAGGACGGACAACTCGCAGCCGACCTGGTCCATGCACTCGATGCAACTGTTCAAGCATTCGAGGCCGTATCCCTTTCTGCGGTGCTCTGGGTAGGTCGCCGTAGGGGAGATGATGCCGATGCTGAAATTGCAATCATCGATCACCACGGGACGGGGCAGAAAGGGAACGACACTGACCACTTTTCCGTCGGACTTGATGATCCGGATATTCTCCAGGTTCGAGTTGAGGTAGACGAGTGGGTAGTCGCTCAGCATGGTTTGGTCCGACCCCTCTCGCATCGCAGAGTCGACCAGAGAGATGACCTGGGGCAGGTCCTTGAGTGAGCAGGGGTGTGGCCCATCTATCTCAGGCATGTTCCCTCATTTCGAGTTGGCCAGCTTTGAGAGGTACTCCGGGCCAAAGTCGATCTTCAGCTCGACCCACATGGGGAGATGGTCGGACATCTGATGAGTTCGCCAGTCGCTCAGGTAGTAGCGGCTCTGTTCTTTCGGGCTTTTCACGCGCTCCGAAGCAGTGGTGTGGTAGCGAGGACCCATACTCTCGGCGTAGGTGCACTCGTCCTCGGCCCGATAGACGGTCTTGAAGAAGTCGAATACGCCGGCCCGCCCGGTGGGTCTCAATTGGTTGCCCCGAACCTTGAAAGCGATTTGGTCGTAGCGGCGCTTCTTTTTGCCGACGTTCGAGGCGGGAACCCTCTGGAGGTCGGGGGGCACCTGGAAGCCCGCATCCGTAATGGCCTGCATGGTCTCGCTAGTATCGTGGAAAATGTTGAAGTCGCCTAGCAGGATGATGTTGTTGGACCAACTGCGGCGCTCGTCTGCTCTACGCGACAGAAAGTCGGCAATCAGTTTCACCTCTTCCACCCTTTGGGGATGACTGGATCTGGATTTCCCATAGACGATGTGGACGGTGCACAACATGAACCTGTACCAACCGACCTGAAAGCCGGCTAGAAAGGGAGTGCGAGAAAGCTGCTTGGAGGGCTCGTAGATGGTGGTCGTGTCTCCATCGAGCCCAGTCGTTCGCACGGCCTTGGGGGGAATCACCGCTTCACCCGCAATTCCTGCGAATCGGACCTTCCGTTTGTCGAACAGGAAAGCTGTGCGCTCACGATTGCCGGGCTGTCCTTCGGTGACGTCGGTGACGATATAGGACCACCAGGGTCCCAGTATCGCCTTCAGGCGTTCCAACGCAGTCAGATCTTCTCGGACCTCCTGCAGTGCTACCAGGTCGAAGCTGGAGATGATTTCGGCAATGTAGGCGTAGGATTCCTCGGTGCGCCTGCCCCCTTTGGTGGAATCGAACTCGCGGATGTTCCAGGTCGCTAGCAGAAGACTGTCGTGCAGGTTTCTAGGAGGGACTTCCTGGGCGAGCTCCTGTCGCAGATCGAGTAGGTGCTTACCCATACGCCTGAGCGTGGGACCAGTAGATTCGAAATCGTAGTAGTATGAAATGATATCTCTCCCAGACAGTGGGTCATCCTGAGCCTCTAAAAGGCTATCTTACAGCGTACTACCGACCGGAGGACTCTCCAGCCTGGGCCAGGCCGTGTCGAAGTAGGAGACCCAATACGATCCCCAGGGTCAGGTCTGTCAGCGGAATCATGCGAAAGCTCCCCGGCAGATCTATTGCGACCAGCCAGAGGTAGAGAACCCAGTAACACCCGGCGAAAAGCCTACTGAATACCGAGAGCCTTGCGTACAGTGAGTACCGTACAGGATCGCGGGCCGCCGGAATGTAGAAGATTGCTATCACTATCGAGAATAGGCCAGTGTTTCCTAGCCAGGGACCTTCAAACAGGTCGGATCGTCCCCCTCCCAATGTGTTAATCAGAACTTTGGGGTAGAAGAGGGAGAAGAAGCCCAGGGAAAGATTGACGAGTACTCCCAGCCAGGTAACCTTTCGAAACCACTTCAGACAGGAATTCACGGAGTTCTCCTTTTTCGATTCTCGCTAGAATCTCTTCATATACTCGACAATGGCATCCTTCTGGTCGGGTGAGAGCGAGAGTCCGTAGCGATGTCCCCGGTTGCTGTTGCCGGGCTCCTTGGTATCGTAAAGGAAGTACTGGCGCTTCCCTTCGGCGGCAACATCAGACAGGAAGCCTACCTTTCCCTGGTCGAAAACATCATAGCCTCGGTAGAAACGGGTCGGCCTGTTTTCTTCCGGCTCGAGCAGATCGCGCAGCGTTGGGACCGATCCGTTGTGGAGATAGGGGGAACGAGCCCAGATCCCGTCCAGGGGATGGTTGGCATAGCCGTTGGTCTTGTGGAAATGCCTGAAACGATACTGGGAACTGGGATAGAGGTTGTACTGGTTGGCCGCAAACGCATGGGTATAGGAGTTCAGGCGATGAGGATCCGTGTCGATCTGTTCGATCGGGACAACGGTTCCGACTCGAGTGCCTGCGACGACGCCTTCGCGGAAACGATGATCGGCGTGACAGTTGAGGCAGGTTTCCCCCGAAGTCGGGTCGACATGGTCCCGATAGAGAGCCTCTCCCTGGGCGGCCAGTTCTTCGTCGATCCGGTAGGGATACTTCGGGACTTCCAGAGTCCAGATCCAATCCCTCACCCGTTGAAGGCGATCGTGGTCTATGGTGGTAGGAGTCACGCCGGCGCCCAGCGATGCGCTGAGATTCCGCTCGTCCACCGAGTTGTTGTTACCATCCCAATGCAGATACATGCCTTCCGGTGCCTGCGGGAGAGGTTCGGCTCGGGGCTTTTGGTTCCAGAGCGAAGGGTAGTCTGACGCGCCGATGATTTCATCCGGTGGAAGTTTGTCAAGTGGCCAACCGAATTGGAGCGCTTTGTAGGGATTGAAAGTATCGACACGCCCCCGTCCCCAGTCGGGCACTTGGTCGCCCAAGAGGGGTGCGATACTTCTTTGGAGCGATAAAACGGTCAGCTTCACCTGAGCAATGGCAAGCGTCCGGTAGAGCATCTTCTCGACGAATCCCATCTCTCCGCCTAGTTTCTCCACCGCTCCCAGGACGCTATCTGCGGTGACACGATCATCTAGTGTGCAGTCGAGGACGAACCGGAAGAGGCCCTGCAGGTCCAGCCCGTGAGCGGGCATTCCCAAGACGATACGGGGTTCGCTCTCCGGGGTCTCCCGCAGGGTTCCCGTATGGCACACGGCACAGTTCAAGCCAACGTTCTGGAGACCCAGCCGGCGGCGTTTCGCAAAGCCAATCGGTAGGTCTTTTCCCTCTTCGAGAATGAGACCGAGCGAGGCATATCCCTCAGGGAGTTTCTCCGGGCAAATCTCTGGGAGTGCCCTGAAGACCCAGTAGGGGGGCAGGTTGCCGCCGTGGGTGCTCAGGAGAGATCCACCGGGCTCGCTGCCGATAGACCCGTACTTGAAGTGCTCCTCAATGTCAGCGTAGTCCACCGGCTCATCGGCGCTGAGCTGAAGGAACAACCAGAGACCGACGATGGCCAGGACGATCAACAGCAGAAGCCAGCTTTTCCTTCGCTTCCTCATAGGGTTTTCAGGTACTCCACGAGGGCCTTTTTCAGCTCGGGCTCCAAGCTTGTTCCGTACTCGTGTCCCTGGTTACTGTTACCGGGGACGACAACATCGTACCGGAAGCCGAATCGTTCGGCGTCCTCTCCCGAGGAAACAAACCCAACCTTTTCTTTGTCATAAACGTCGTAGCCACGATAAAAGAGCTTTGGTCGATTCTCCACGGGTTCCAACAGGTCTGTCAGGGAGGGCACCGAGCCGTTGTGCAGATACGGTCCTCTGAGCCAGATTCCGTCCAAGGGTACTGACGCGTAGCCGTCAGTTTTCTGGAAATTGGAGAAGTCCCAGTCGTACTCGTCTCCGTAGGCATTGTAGGCATCGGTGGCCTCCTGGGTCCACATGTCGAGGCGATGTCGGTCAGTTCCGATCTCGCCGATAGGGATGACGGTGCCCGTTTTCTCGCCTTCGAAGGCGTGGCAGGAGCCGCATTCCTGATCGTAGACGGGAGCCCCTTGTTGGGCCAACTCGGGATCGACCTTGTAGGGGTACTCGGGGACAGGCGCCGAAAGAAGCCAGTTTTCGATTCGTTTGAGGTTTTCGAGGGGGAGTGTTTTTGGAGTCACCGAGTCGCCCAACGCCGAGCTGAGCACGACCTCCTGAAGGGGGCCTTTGAGCAAACCGTCCCAGTGATAGACGCTGTTGATGTCCAAGCGGGCCTTCATGTTCCATACCGAGACATTGTCCGCGTTTCCTATGGTGTCATCCTGGGGTATCTCCAAGTAGCGAAATTTCGCAGGATTGAAGGGGGCGATACGGCCTCGACCCCAGTCCGGTCGGCTGTCCATCCAGGCCAGCTCTTCTTTGAATTGAAGCAGTCCCTTGCGGGTCTGGGGAATGAGGATGTATCGATATAGGAGTCGGTCGACGAAGGAGAGATTGTAGATCGGTGCGATCGCGTTGAGGATGTTCGTGGCGGTGAAGCGGGGGTCGCTGGCAGAGTTGAAGAGGAAGCGAAAGTAGCCTTGCATATCGATCTGGTGAGCGGGGGCCGCTGTGAATATGGTGGGCTTGTCGAACCGAGTTTCGCGGACGGTCGCGGTGTGGCAGATTGCACAATTCAGCCCTACCAGGGGTTGTCCGATCACCTTCTTGGTGAGGCCGATAGGCAGCTCCCTGCCTTCTTCCCAGGCGAATCCTAGCGAAACATATCCACCCGGACCGGGGAGATATTCGGGAAAGATTCGGGGTAGGACAAGCCAGATCCAGTAGGGCACCCTCAGGCCTTCTTGCTCGGTTCCAATCGAACCATACTTGAAGTGTTCTAGCTCGGATTCATAGTGAAGAGGCTCTTCACGCAAGAGACCGTCCCAGATCACATACGCCACAGCCCCAACCACGATCAC
>JAKZYH010000522.1:0-6314 GCA_047514575.1 Acidobacteriota bacterium
AGCAGCGGTGGACAGAAGTACTTGCCGCAAGCCGACGGCTCGTTCCTGGCGCAGGGCTATGCTCCTACCAAACACCAGGTGAAGATGACCGTCGAAACCGAGCTGCGGAACCTGACCGCCTTCCGCCTGGAGTTGTTGAACGATCCCAACCTGCCCCTGGGCGGCCCTGGCCGCTCTCTGAAAGGGACCGGAGCGCTAACCGAGTTCGAGGTGGAGGCTACTGCCATAGGGTCCCCAGAACAGCTAGAGAAGATCGAAATCTCCGGGGCAACGGCAGACATCGCACTTCCTGAAACTCCGCTGGAAGCGATGTTCGATGACAACAGCGACCAGATACGGGTGACGGGACCGATCGAGTTTGCCATCGATGGAGACGAAAAAACGGCTTGGGGAATCGATGCTGGGCCGGCTCAACGCAATCTTCCCCGGAAGGCGGTCTTCACTCTCAAGACCCCGATCTCCCATCCCGAAGGGACGCTGCTGAAGTTCCATCTGAGCCAGAAGCATGGGGGCGCCAATAGCGACGACAATCAGAACCATAACCTGGGTCGCTTCCGAATTTCGGCCACGACAACCGCCGGAGTGACCGCGGACCCCCTACCCGCGGGATTGCGTGAAATCCTCTCGATGCCCCGTTCGCAAAGGACTCCTTCACAAGCTCAGGCCGTGTTCAGCTATTGGCGAACCACGGTCCCGGAATGGGCTCAGGCAAACCAGGAAATCCAGGAACTGTGGCGCCAGCATCCTGAAGGCTCGGCTCAATTGGTGTTGGAGGAACGAGCTCAAGGGCGAGAAACGCACCTGTTGAATCGAGGAGACTTCCTGAGTCCGGGCAAGAGTGTCTCCTCCGGAGTCCCAGCTTTTCTCCACGCTTTTCCAGAGGATGCTCCTCCAAACCGTCTAGGCTTTGCCCGATGGCTGGTGGACTCAGGTTCGCCGACAACAGCACGCTCACTGGTAAATCGTGTCTGGCAGGCCTACTTCGGAATCGGTCTGGTAGCCAGCAGCGAGAACCTGGGCAGGCAAAGTGAGGCACCCTCCCACCCGGAGCTCCTGGATTGGCTGGCAGTAGAGTTCATGGACCAAGGCTGGAGCCTGAAGCAGCTTCACCGACTGATCGTGTCCTCTGCGACTTATCGCCAATCCTCGAAGCAGACTCCCGAGCTCCGAGAGCGGGATCCGTACAATCGGCTCTTGGCCCGGGGACCTCGGCTTCGGGTCGAAGCTGAAATCGTGCGGGACATCGCTTTGTCAGCCAGTGGGTTGCTCAATCCCAGCATCGGAGGGGCGAGCGTGTATCCTCCAGCTCCCAGGTTCCTCTTCGTACCTCCGGCTAGCTACGGACCCAAGGTCTGGAAGGAAGAAAAGGGAGAGAATCGATACCGGCGCAGTCTTTACACCTTCCGTTTTCGTTCGGTGCCCTTTCCCATGCTCCAGGCCTTCGACGCCCCTAACGGGGACTTCTCATGTGTCCGCCGCTCCCGCTCCAATACCCCCCTCCAGGCCCTGACCACACTCAACGAGCCCCTTTTTCTGGAAGCGGCTCAGGCCCTGGCACTGAGAACCCTGCGAGAAGGAGGTGAATCCGACAGTGATCGATTGACCTATGCCTTCCGTCGCTGTTTGGCCCGGTTTCCCAATCAGGCCGAGAGAGCAGAACTGCTTGATCTCCTCAGCGGGCAGCAGGCACGGCTGTCAGAGGGCTGGATCAATCCGTGGGACATTGCCGGATTCGACCAGAAGCTGAGATCCACTCTTCCAGGCGGTGCCACCCCGGTCCAACTGGCAGCCTGGACTACGGTGGCTCGGGTTCTCCTGAATCTGGACGAAACCATCACCAAGGAATAGAGCGAACAAATGAACAGCCGCAACCAACCTGACGAAAACAACGATCCCCAATCAGTCAGCCGCCGCTGGTTTCTTCAGCAGTGCGGCGTCGGAGTGGGAACCATGGCTCTTGGGGAACTCCTGACCCAGGCTGGATTCGCAGCAGGAGCACTCTCCTCGGACAATCCGTTTTCTCCCAGGGCTCCCCACTACGCTCCCAAGGCGAAGAACGTCATTTTCCTCTTCATGGCGGGTGCTCCCAGCCATCTGGAGCTTTTCGATCACAAACCCCAATTGGCAAAATTTGACGGGACACTACCGCCGGAGGAGCTGATCAAGGACTACCGGGCTGCCTTCATCAACCCCAGCTCCAAACTACTGGGACCGAAGTTCAAGTTCGCCAGACACGGCCAATCGGGAGCTCAACTGTCCGAGCTGCTCCCTCATTTGACCAAAGTGGTGGATGACATCGCGATCGTCAAGTCGATCTCAACCGATGCCTTCAATCATGCTCCTGCGCAGCTGATGATGACGACCGGGAGCCAACAGTTCGGCCGGCCCAGCATGGGTGCCTGGGTCACCTACGGTCTGGGCAGCGAATCCCAGGACCTGCCCGCCTTCGTGGTCTTCAGTTCCGGCAAGAAGGGGCCGAGCTGTGGAGATTCCTGCTGGGGCAGCGGATTTCTGCCCACCGTCTACCAGGGCGTCCAGTTTCGAAGCAGCGGAGACCCCGTCCTCTACCTTTCCAATCCCAGCGGCATGGACGAAGAACTGCAGCGGGATTCGCTGGATTCCATCCGGCGCCTGAACCAGATGCATCTGGACCTCACCGGAGATCCCGAGATCTCCACCCGTATCAACTCCTTCGAGATGGCGTTTCGGATGCAGGCCAGCGTCCCCGAGCTGATGGACCTTTCCCAGGAGCCGCAGCACGTCCGGGATCTCTATGGCGCCGAGCCCGGGAAACCGTCCTTCGCCAACAACTGCCTGCTGGCTCGAAGACTGGTCGAGCGCGGAGTACGGTTCATTCAGCTCTACCATGAATCATGGGACCAGCACAGCTTTCTGGTTCGGGATATCAAGAAGAATTGCAAGGAGACGGACCAGGCCAGCGCCGCCCTGATTCAGGATCTCAAGCAGCGTGGGATGCTGGAAGACACCCTGGTCCTGTGGGGCGGCGAGTTCGGACGAACTCCCATGGTGCAAGCGGGGACTGAGGATGGGCGCGACCATCACCCCAACGCCTTCACCATGTGGATGGCCGGCGGAGGGATCAAACCCGGGATAACCCTGGGCGAGACCGACGAGTTCGGATTCAACGTGACCCAGGATGAGGTCCACGTCCACGATCTGCACGCCACGCTCCTGCACTTGTTGGGCTTCGACCACAAAAAGCTGACTTATCGCTTCCAGGGTCGAGACTTTCGTCTCACCGACGTCCACGGAAATCAGGTGGAGAAACTCCTGGTCTAGAAGCCTGCTTTAGCGGACGATCCGGAAAGCTTTGCTGAGGTTGCGCCCATAGCGGAACAGGGCAAAGTCATCGTCAAATGTAGCGGCTCTCTCAATCCCCAATCGCTGCCAGCCTGAGGAGTCCACCTGAAGTCTGGGATCTGGGACGTTCCGACGTTCTGATGCTATGATGCACGCCAGCCATGAGCACCTTTGAAGCCGCAGTGCCGACAGTCCAGATCACTCCTGAGACAGATCGAAAGAATGGCCTGATCTTCATTGCCCACAACGGGTTGCTCTACTTTGCCGCTCCTGTCGTGTACGTGGGAGTGGTTCAGGGTGCCCTGGCAGACAAACTGGGCGCCAGCGCCACCGTAGCCAACCTTCCTGCCTCCACCTACCTTCTGGGAGCCCTGGCACCCCTCATACTCTCCTTCGTCCTCCCCCATCGACTCGTCCGCTCCACTTCCGTTCTGGCGTACCTGGTGACCGCCACACTGATGGGGATCGTCTGCATTTTGCTCTTCTCCCCGGTCAGCGATAACGTCCGTCTGGCCGCCGTCATCGGACAGGGGTTGATTCAGGGATTCTCGGCCTATACCTCCCAGGTCTACACCTTTCAGTGTCTCAAGCGGGGCACCACTCCCCAGGGAAGCGCCTGGGCCTTCAAGTGGACCTTCACCCTGGGCCCCATCCTGGCAGTGGCAGGTTCCCTCTGGGCTCAGTTCGTGCTAAGTGGTGGTATTGACTGGCTGCCCTACCCTTACGATTTCGCTTTCCTGTATCTGATCGGAGCCCCCTGTATGGGCGCTGCCGCCTATTTGTGCAGCCGCTATCGCCTGGTCGATGTTGCTGAAACAGAGCGCCCCCCCTTCTTTCGCTACTTTTCCCAGGGCTTCTCCACCTATCTCCGAGACCGCACCATGGTGATGCTCTGGTTCGCCTTCTTCATGTGGTTCATCGTCATCACTCTGATGACGACGCTCTCCCTATACGGGCGCGAGGTCCTGGGCCAGGACCCCAAGGAGTTTTCCGGCTGGGTCATGGCATGCCGTTTCGGGTTCAAGTCCGTGGCGGGATTTGCCATGGGCGTCATTGCCATCCGCTGGGGTCTCCGCGCTTCTTTGTATACCTCGATGCTGTTGCTGGCAGCCTCTGTGTTGTGGGGTTGGATGGTACCGGGCTACTTCTACCTGATCGCCTTCGGTCTGATGGGCGCCGGGGAACTGGGCGGCGCCTATTTCCCCGCTTTTCTGGTAGCGATCTGCCCGGCAGCCACGTCCACCCGCAACATGTCGATCCTGATGTTGGGCAGCACCTTGAGTTTCGTCTGGCCCGCCACCCATGGTGCCCTTGCAGACAACTTCGGCTTTCAGGCCAGTTTCATCTTTGCCCTGACGGCTGCGCTCTTCTCGCTTGTCCTGATTTCGCGATTGCCCAGGGCAGAAGCGAAATCAGACTGAATCAACCCGGGCTGCTCGGTCGATAGGCAGGACATCGGTCGCTCAGCTCACGGGTTCAATCCAACACCGGGGGTGAACACCCGATCACTTTCGAGAAAATCGACTGCAAGATTCGGACTGATTCCGATTCCTAGGGAAGAAGATCGAGATAGTCACAATGCTTCGGTCGGACCGTTCGGAAGTGCCTCTGGTCTAGCGTGGCAACCTTCTCCTCACCCAGTCTTTCACAAGTGGCAATCACGGCCGCGTCGACCATGCCCAGATCGAGATCGGCATAGTCGGTCTGGAGTTCTACCACCCGGAGCAGATCCTGGAGAGTCAGGCATTCCAGGCGATAGGCACCGTCCACAATGTCCTCGACAAAGATGGACCATACTTCAGGTTGGAGACGTTTGCGGATCCAGTAGTCCACTTCTACAAGAGTGGCTGCGACGACTATGAGAGGTTCGTCAATGTCTTCAAGCAGTGAGAGACATCGGGTGTGAGCAGGGTCGTCTAGATCCAACAGAGCCAGAATCGGCCCGGTGTCAAGGATCAGAGCCATCACTGCACCGGCGGAAGATCTTCTCGATCCACACTTTCTTGAGAAACTCCGGAGCCGGAACGTCCGATACCGAGCCGAGGCCTCAAGGCACGTCGAAGCTCGGCTGCTTTGTCTGCTAGGATCTCACCGGCAAGGACCGAGAAAGAGACACCACGCCGCTTGGCCTCCTCCCTCAACAGGGCCAAAACTTCCGCATCCGCCGCTACAGTTGTTCTCTGCATCATGAATCAGGATTCTAGGCGATGCATGAATCAGATTCAAACCCTCCAGGTATGGAGTGGGGAAAAGAAGGAAGCGACCCTCCCGGACCCCTTTCGAAGTCGCTCTGACGAACTGACCGGTCAGCTAGGCGTCCGCAGCCGTATGTTTGATTACACCAGTTCTCTCGACACAACATGGTCACAAATAGTGACTAGCCGAATAACATGTCTTATGCTTGACTCATGAGTGCAAAAACTATTGGGGCCGCACAATTCAAGGAAAAGTGCTTGGCTATTCTCGACGAGGTCGGTCCGGAGGGCGTTGTCGTGACCAAGCATGGCAAGCCCGTCGCGAAATTGATACCTATCGAGATGGATTCCGCCGACCTCATTGGTTCCCTCGAAGACGAAATCGAGATCAACGGAGACCTTCTCTCTACCGGGGTGAAATGGAATGCTGAATCTTGACACTCACATTCTGATCTTCGCCCTCGCTGGGGCGCTCGACGAAAAAGAACAGGCGCTTCTTTCGCGTCAACCCTGGAGCATCTCCGGCATTGTTCTATGGGAACCCTCGAAACTCATGCAACTCGGCCGGATCAATGTCGAACTCAAACATCCCAAGGTCGAACGGGCTCTGAGGCGCATCCACACTTGGCCTTTGACGTTGGAAATCTGTTGCCAAAGCTGCAATTTGGATATCCGAAGCGACCCCGCCGACGAGATTATCGCCGCCACAAGTGTGGTTGAGAACATTCCTCTGGTCACGCGCGACCGCACACTTCTTGACTCTCAGATGATTCCTTTTCCCGGGTAGCCGGACCACAC
>JAKZYH010000523.1:0-10543 GCA_047514575.1 Acidobacteriota bacterium
CGCGCCTGCCCCCGCTTGGTGGTCCTCGCTCTGGATCGAGCTTGATCGAACCGGTCTGTCAGCGGTCTCAAGTATAATAACTGTTTACGATTCAACAGGTTGCAGTCTGAAAACCCCGGTTTCCGGACGGGCACTAGCTAAGCTAGTGTGTCTGTTTCGAAAGGATCTACGCCGAAGGCGCTATTGCGTGTAGCCCAGAGTTGCAATGCGAAGCGAGCTACCCTGGGTTTCAGGTTGTTTCATTTTTCTTACGCTGAAAGCGTTATTGCCAACACGTCTCCGGTCGGCAATAAGCCCGTTGGGGCATGGCATACTTTGACACTGGCCCAGGGTAGCTCGCTTCGCATTGCAACCCTGGGTTACACGAAATAACTTCGGCGTACGCGATGGAGAAGTTTTCGGCTGAGTGAACCAGCTTGGCTTGGGCGTTATTGGCATCAGAACTTGGAGTTTTCCGAGAAAGGATCGTATGTTGGTCCTGGCGCACCGAGTAAACGGGTTTGGGAAAATAGAACACACAAGACGCAATGGAGGTCACACGGACGATGAAGAAGAGGCGTTTTCTAAAACCGGTTTCCTGGCAGTTGGGACTTCTCGTTTTTCTGTGCCTGGGTATCCCCTTGATCGGCGGATCCTCCGAGGCAGCCGAGCAGGAGAAGACAACGGCGCAGAAGACTGCGGAGTTGTACGGGTGGCCCTACGTAGCGGGTCATCTTGGACTTGCAAGAGAGGAGATCGTCTTCCCGAAGGCCGCCGGATACCAGGTACTCAAGGGGGACTTCCATATCCACACCGTCTACTCGGATGGACAGGTTCTGCCCGAGACGCGGGTGTGGGAGGCCTGGCGTGATGGATTGGATATTCTCTCCATCACGGACCACCCCGAATACCAACGCATGGCATTCCCGGAAGATCGGGGACGTGCCTATGAGAAGGCCAAGCCCTTGGCCGCGGCACTGGGTGTGATGCTCATTCGCGGTGCCGAGCTCACGACCCTGTCGTCTTCGAGCTACATGCCCACTGACAGCGACCACGTGGTCAACTTCGTCGGAGACGAAAGCGCATTTTACAGCGATTTCGACACCGCCATCGAATCGGCTCGCGACCAGGGGGCGACCATTATCTGGGCCCACCCGGGGCCGAATTGGGTGCCCGATGCCGAGGCCCTTCTAAAGAAGGGATGGCTGGACGGAATCGAGCTGAGAAACTCGCACTGGATCGGGGGAAAGGGAACTCACTACTATCGGAGGGTTTCGCTCTTCAAGGAGGTCATGGACTGGTGCCTGGAGAACGATCTAGCGGTCTTTGCGGTTTCGGATGCCCACTGGCCTATCGATCAGATGGTGGAGAAGGCCCGAGGGCAGCGTCGCGACATGACGTTGATCCTAGCAGAGAAGGCGGATCCGGAGAGCGTCAGGGAAGCGATCAAGCAGCGCCGGACCCTGGCTTATTTCGAGGAGATGCTGTGGGGTAAGGAGCAATGGCTGCGGCGGTCGCGGAGAGCTCTTTGGAGTTGAAGGTGACCCCTTCGGCACAGGCCGGGAGACGTCGTCATTTCCTGGCCCTGACCAATCGATCTGCTTTCCCTTTCCAGATCCAGTTCGCCGTAGAGGCGTCGGAGGTTTCACCTACCAGCCGCGAGTTTCGCCTGAAACCCAATGCCACCACGATGCTGCCCTTCTCGCCAAAGAAGAAGGTCGGGAACGTGAATCTTACCATTCGCATCACCAATCTACTGTCGGGTACGGATCGCCCCCTGGTCTTGCTGCGGGAGGTCAATGTGTCGGGACCCGCTACATGAGTAGCCCGATCCCGGAGATTTGAACGCAGCCTCAACCCTGATTCTGGAGTAGTGCCAGGACGACTTGGATTTTCTGGCGGGCCTCGACATGGTCAGGACGAAGTCGGAGTGTCTCGGAATAATGTGCTAGGGCCTCCCGAAGCTTTCCCTGTCTCACCAGCGTATGTGCCAGGTTGTTGTGTGCTTCGTCTCTTGAGCCAGGTTGACGAGAGTACTCTCGCGGATTCAAGGGGGAGCTTTGGCACACAGCAGCTCGTTGCGTGCTGGGACTACGCGGACCTCGTTGTAGACGGAAGGCCAGGGATGTCGAGGAGGATGATCGGGCGGAGGACTGTCAGGATCTCGCAGCTCCCAGCGCCATTTCCCCTGGATCTGGTGGAGCCACTTCTTGTCTTCTTCCGAAGGTTCGACCTCCCGTCGCAGGATAAATTCGGCAGAGTCAAAACTACTGAAAGCTATATAGGCAAGAAAAGCAAACCGGGGCCGCTCGCCTCCCCAGCCGGTCAATTCGGAAAAGGGAACGGGGCCGGTATCTACCTGAAACAGATTCTCCTCCACATTCACGTTCACGGTGCGGACCGGATACTGAAGGCAAATCTTGTAGTGCCCGTCGGGGTCATCATAGGTAGTGCGGGCGTTGAGAGGATGGTTGGCCAAGGTGGCCTCGATCACCTCCTCGGCAGTGGTCAGATTAGAGCTCTGAGGGAAAGTCCTTGTGGTGAGTCGGAATCCTTGAAAGCGATGGTGCTGAGGCGTCCTTTGGAGCTGTGCCACCGAGGCAGGCCTGTCAATGGGAATCTCGTGGGTATGCGTGAAAATGACTCGGAACTCGTAGCTGGGGAGAAGGAAGAAATCCTGCTTGGGAATGGTGAATTCTCCCAGACACGGATGCAGGAGGAACAGTTCTTCGACGTGTCCGCTATCGTGATTGGTGATAGTGCACACGGCTTCATACCCGATTCTCACGTCCCTGACGGAACCCGCCCCCTGAACCATGCCTCCATCGTTGACGTAGTGGGGATGGGTCTCGTAAGGCTTAGCGGTCCAGGTCGCGTAAGAGCGATCGAAGTCGATCATGGACTTCGCAATGTGATCCATCTGGGTAGTGTAGAAGGGTCGATCAGCAGGGTAAAGTAGCAGTCGACTCGGGTTATCCCGGAATCCCTTCTCGATCAACCGTAGCCCCATCGAACTGGAATCCTCCCGCCGAGCGGGGCAAAGGCAGATCCACCGCGCCACCAGTCAAATTGGAAAAATGGGTTGCCTCGATCATTTCGATGGCGGCCCTACCGTCTTCCCCCGTTACCGCCGGAGGGCGCCCCTCGCGTAGACAGTCGACGAAGTCCTGGGTCTGTGTGAAGAAGGCCTCCAGACGTTTGGGCTCGAAGGGGTTGTTGATGAAATCGATCTCAGGCATCTCCCAGACATCTCGCCACTCGCCGCCGGTGGCTACTCGCAATTTGCCGAAGTGCTCGCCCTCGAGCATCCCCTTTTCACCCCAGACGCGGACGAAGTCCATGCTGTGGGGGAAGCCGGGTTCGGGCAGCTCGTGGCTCATCCAGACCTGCGCTCTAGCGCCGCGCGAGAAATGGACCTGTGCCATGGCGTTCATCGACTGCCAGTCTGGGGCCGAATAGGCATTGACCGTCCCGAACAGGCGTACTGGTTCGTCTGCGATCAGAAAACGGAGCATATCGTAGCTGTGTGCGCATCGGTCCAGGATGTCGCCACCGTTGTCGAACTCCTGGATCCAGGGCTTGCCAGGATCGCCCAGTGGCCACAGAGTGTTCATCTGTACCATTCGTACCTCGCCGATCTGGCCCTCTTCGATCACTTTTTGGGCGCGGGCGAAGACACCGCGATAGCGTAGTGTCTGGATGACGCTGAGAGTGACACCGGCCCCCTTGCAGGCGGCAATCATGGCGTCACAGTCGGCGACGTTGGTCATCATTGGTTTCTCGACCAGCACGTGTTTGCCGTGCTGGGCCGCAGCGATTGTCTGTTCGGCATGCAGCTTGTGAATGGTTGCCAAGAGGACGGCGTCGACGTTCTCGCTACGGAGCATGTCTTCATATTCGGGAAAATGCTCGACAGCGAAATCGGAGGCCAGCGCAGGTGCCCGGCTTCCTTGGGTGACGCCCACCAACTCGACTCCCTCATTGTGATCCCTAACACAGTGGGCATAGGTCCGTCCCATGTACCCCGTTCCGACGATACCCAAACGCACAGTGTCCATTTCATCTCCTGCCAATCGGTGAATACCTGCCTATGAAATACCTGCCTAGTCGAATTGGATTCTATATTGGTGCGCCCCATAGAATCCAAGGAATTGGTGAAATAGATTGGGTCTTTCAACCTGGTGAAGGTTGCTTCGCTTCCTCGTGGTTGAAGTTTTAGCCTTAGCTGATTCCACCAGGTCACAGTTCGTCGCCAGTCCCAGTCCGAGCAGCGTGATTGATCGCAACATACCTATTCCCTCCCGGCTCGGTAACTACCCTGTGTTTTCTCTCTCATCTGACCTGCTAACCAGGTACCAGGGGCCTTCTTGCAAGTCTATGATCGAGAAGGTATCTGGTGGTATTGTGGGCAGGCTTAGAGTGGATAGGGTTGATATGAGGGAAGTTGATCAGATTCCTTGGTTGGATAGTCCCGACTGCGGGGATCTCATCAGGCAGAAGCAGCTAGCCGGTCAGATCGATAAGGAAGAGGCGTTGGCTTGCACCTTCTTCGCCGAGGAAGGCTATCTGATCATCCCTGAGCTGATTGATTCGGACCTGTTGGATCGGGCGTGGGAGAGCTACGAGAATTTCTACCAGCAGAATCGCGGGGAGTTCTTCGAAAGTTCCATTCCCGAGGATCCCTTGCCGGAGCGCTATCTAAACACCCACAACTGTGTTCCTGAGATCAAAGAGATTCTAGAGCACAGCAAGTTGTTGCACATTACCGACTTGATCTTTGGTCGCAAAACACGCCCCTTCCAGACCATCACCGCTCACAAGGGTACCGAGCAGCCGGCCCACTCCGACTCGATCCACATGACCACCGATCCTCCTGGGTTTCTGACGGCTGCCTGGATTGCCTTCGAGGACCTGGAATCCGATTGCGGTCTGCTGGAATACTACCCCCGATCGCATCGACTTCCCTATCTCCTCTCCGATGATGTTGGAATCGAGGGTGGGGAATTTCAGGAACAGAAGTACGATGTCTACAAGCGCAGCTACGAGCCTGCAGTGGCCAAACTCATAGAGCAGAATGGACTGGAGTCCAAACTTTTTCAGGCCAGGAAAGGCGATGTTCTTTTCTGGCACGCCAATCTGCTGCACGGTGGGGGTTGTCGGAAGGACCTCGAAAAGTCGCGAAAATCCCTTGTCTGTCACTATTTTGCCGAGGGAGTCCGGTGTTACCACGATCTATCCGGCCTGCCCGCGCACTTCGGCGGTGAGGCGGGGGTAGGGATAGAACCTCTTTTCAAACACGAAAACCGGTGAAGCACGAAAACGGGTGAAGTATGAAGCTTGGTGAAATGAATTGGCCCGACATCCAGGAGCTGGCCAAGGATCAACTGGTCGGCGTCTATCCCATCGCCTCCTTCGAGCAACACGGGCCCCATCTGCCCCTGCTGACCGACACTATGGAGACCAGCGAGATCGTCAATCGTCTGGACCAGCGGATCTCGGACCAGCTGGTGTGCCTGCCCACCCAGTGGTTGGGCTACTCGTTTCACCACATGCGCTTCGGGGGAAGCCTCACCGCAACTTCGGAGACTCACATCAGGTTGATAGTGGAAACCGTCTCAGGTTTGATTGGGGCCGGATTCAACAAGGTGCTAATCGTCAACGGTCATGGTGGCAATCAACCCGATCTCAGGGTGGCTCTGCAGCATCTGAAGGAGCAGCACGATGGCGCCCGCGTCTATGGGGCCTCCTGGTGGGAGGTGGCCGCTACCAGGTTGAGTGAGATCAAGGAAGCGGGAGATGCAGGGTCGGGTCATGCCGGAGAGATGGAGACCTCGCTGATGCTCGCCATTCATCCCGACTTGGTCAAACCCGATCGATTCCGCGACAACAGCATCCGACGCGAGTCAGAATACGCCTCCAGCATCGTCGAGTTTCGCCGGATGGACGAGTGGAGTGAACCGGGCCACTGGGGTGATCCCACTGTCGCCTCTGCGGAGAAGGGGGAGCAGATGCTGACTGCGATTGTCGACAGTCTCGAGGAGATCGTAGGTCAGATTCTCGGTGGGACGCTTTAGGGTGACGTTTCTGTTCTCTCTAAGCTGAAACTTGAAAATCCCAAGATACAAGAAACAAGATACAAACAAGCTCCAAATCAGAAGCACCAAATTCCAAACGATCGCCTATCATCAACCCTTGGCGATCCGACAGAGCCGCGAACGACTTGAGCCGCTAGCAAAATGAGCCCAAGTTCTGAGGAGAGAGCTGGACAACTCTTCCCCACGGAGTGACGCACGATATCGCCTATCCTCGACCGAAGTTTCTTTCTCGAATGGGGCAGCACCGCTGGCGCGCCGCTAATCACGAACATCTCACAGCTCATTTGGACGATGGCTTTTGCATGCAATCGATGCCTCTGCCGACAATCGCGATTTCTGGGCCCGGGACTGTATCAGGGGCAAGTAGCAAAAGCTGAGGTATCGGTGACTGCCGCCGCAGGTTCACCGAATCCGTTCTGATAGGTCTTTGTCGTACCAGTTGAGGTGTCCGTCACCGTAAGAGTGTATTCGGCAGTGGTGTCGGTCTCGGCGTTGGCGAACACCCAAAAGGTTGGGATATCACTCGCGCAACCATTTTGAACCCAGACGGTCATCTTGAGGCTGGCCAGTTCATCAATGAACGTTCCTGAGAAGCCGTCGAAGGGTCCGACTTTGGCCAGGCGAGACGGACCGGACGGGGTGTCACGCAGGCTGAGGTTGGCCCCGAATCGTTGATTCTGCAGGCACATCCTGTTGTCGTCCACCTTGCAGTCTTCGTTGACTTGCTGACTGGAGGTCGCGGCGAATTGGATATTGCCCTCGTTGACCACGTTGATAAAAAGGACGTCGATAGCAGCGGTACCCGCGAAGCCATCCGGTTTTTCAGTACAGACTTTCCAGAGGCCTGAGACAGGACCCTGTCCGGGAAAGTGCTCGGGCAGGTTCTGGGCCGAATGACTTCCGTCATACTCGGTCGGAGTGGTGCTGTTCACCAGGACTCCGTCCTGGTCGTACAGCTGCATGTACCTGGTCGTCCCAGTTGGTAAGACCACGCCTCCATTGCTAACGGTCGCAACGGCCGGGATCTCAGTGGGAGGGTTGTATTTTATTCGGGCTATCCTGCACTGGTTCAGTGGAGTGGCAGGGACCAAGGGGTAGGAGAACAACTCGCTGATGCTGGTAACCCGCGAGGTTGGTTTGACCCTGTATTCTGCCGTGATTCCGACCTCATTCAGGCAGACAGAGTCTCTAAAGAAAACGGACGCCGCTCCGGTGAAGATAGACTCGGTACCCGGCGCAGTTGACACCTCAAAACTCGTGGATCCGTGGGACGGGATTTCCTTGGAGAAGGCGTTGCCCAAGTCCTCACCGTCAGTCAGGAGTGTCTCATCCGGAAGCTTCATCGCACCCTTGTGGTACTGAATCGTGACCAGACAGGTCTTTCCCGAACGATTCTGCAGCCCCAGCCAGGTAATATATTCCTGATTTTCCAGGGTGCCAGCGACCAGATGTGGGGCAGTACCGGCCATCAGATTCATTGAGATCAGCAGCATCACTGCTAATCCGAAACAAACAAAACCTATCAGCTGAGTTCTCAACATCGGGAGTACGCTCCTTTCGTCAAAGCAAAACTGAGACAAGTTAACTCTGTCCGCTTACGGATTCGGTGGAGAGGTGCAGATCAGGACCTCCATGGACTCGTCTCCGGTATTCTCGATACCGTGCTCGCACCAGGGTGGCAGGTGGATAAACGTTCCCTGCTGAACCTGGACCTCTTTCCCCGCCAAGGTCATGGTTCCGTGTCCTTTGAGGATCACGTAGCATTCCTCGGTGTGGTGGCTGCCCACGCCAAGAACGACATGGGGTGGAACGAAGAATACGACCATGCCCAGGTTCTTCGCGGGTGCTTTGGGGTTGGCAGGGTGAACCACCCGGACCCCGATCCCTTCACAGCCCGGGTACTTGACCGGGACCCCATCCCTTACCGTGACCACATTGGGTTCAACCAACTTGTCAGGTTTGGGAATAGGGGGTTCACCCTGATAACCACGAAATTCAGTAATCTTGGCCATTCCTCATTCTCCTTCTTTGGTGCGCAGTTACCAGTCTCGGGTATACCCTGCCGTCCAGCCACCGTCCACGGCGAGTATGGCGCCGTTAACGTAGCTGGCCGCCGGGGAAACCAGGAAGAGCACAGAGTAGGCGATTTCCTGGGGGTCTGCGGGACGTCCAAGCGGGATATGCGACAGCAGACTTGCCGCCTTTTCGGTATAGGCCCCATCGGCTCCATAGAAGAGCTTCTTTGTTCCCTGTGTGAGTGTGGAGCCGGGAGCCACGGCGTTGACCAGGATCCCTTGGGGTCCCAGTTCCAGCGCCATCGAACGCGTGAGGTTGATCACGCCTGCCTTGGCTGCCACAAAGGCACTCTGCAAGCGAAGGGGGACCAGCCCGGCGATGGACGAGATGTTGACGATTCGCCCACCGTTGTTCCTGAGAAGAGCAGGGATTGATACCTTGCTCGTCACGTAGACTCCGGTGAGATCTACCTTCAAGATCTGCTCCCAGTCCTCTTCAGCGAACTCATGAATGGGGACTCTTCCTCCCAGCGTGTTGATTCCGGCGTTGTTGATCAGAATCGACAGACGGTCCCATTTCTCCAGAACTTGATCGAGAGCTCGGGACATCTGCGCTGCACTGCTCACGTCTCCTTCGAAGGAGAGGGCTGTTCCACCCGAGGACTCGATTTCACCGACGGTCTCCTCGGCAGCCTCAAGATTGATGTCCACAATGGCCACCCGCGATCCGTTGCTGGCTAGTAACTTTGCGATGGCCCGGCCGATTCCCTGAGCACCTCCAGTGACCAGAGCCACTTGTCCGTTCAGATCTACCTTCAAGATTACGCCTTGCTAGACTGGCACAACGTGCCCGATCGCCACATATATGGCCCTTATGGCCCCTAGTCTTCATTAATTTCCCCTTCGCTGCAATCCCCCGGTTGGAAATCCGCTGTCTGAGGTGGGTTCGGTCTTCAGGCCGAAGTATTCCTGCCGAGCCTAGTACCCTGTCAATCTTGAGATTGTAGGTTCTGAACGGCCCTGGCGGCCGATCTCTGCGTTGCACGGCCTCGACGTAGGCCAAAACTATGCCTGCAGCCGCGCGCCTTGACCTCGACCACCATGGCGCGCCCATAACCCACAATCTCAAGGTTGACAGGGTACTCGCGGCTCGACGGACGGCGGCCTGGAGACCACCGCCACGAGGGGCGAGCGTCTCTGCCTTCTGCTATGCTTCAAAGTGAGTCGTTCCCCTCTTCCAGGACCCTCGAAGCTCAGGAGGCCTGCAACCATGTTGCTCACTAATAGGATCATCGTCGCCTTGTTTTCGCTGGCCTTGCTGCTTCTGTTTTTGATTCCCTTGCCCTCTCATGGCTGGTTCGCCTCAGCGCTGCCCTCCGAATCTACGGAAACATTGCTGGCGGAGTCGGCCTTCCGCGTCCGGTTTGGTCTCCTGGATTCACAGCCCGCTCGCTGGGATGGCAAGCTGATTCCTTCTCCGGGTCAGAGAGTGGAGGTGAATCCGGATGAGTTTCGAGCCAACATCTACCGACATACCTTCCACGACAGCATCCATTCGGTCGACGCCGACCCTCAGCTTCCGAACGATCAGATCAAGGGGGAGCTGGGCTGGGTCATAGCCACGCGCATGAGCTGGATCCGAAGCAATCTGAGCACCCTTCGTTTCCCCAGTATTCGGATCAACCTCCTGGAGAACCCGGGAGCCAAGCCGATCCGCATCGAGACCGCCAAGGGGCGATTCAGCTTTGAGCCCGATGGCCTCGAGCTCTTCCAGCCCAAGACCTTCCTGGGCGGTGCCGTCCAGGTGGAAAGGATCCCGCCTTCCTCGCCGATTTCCGCCGAGCGCTTCGATATTCAGGATTTCCCGTCCCTGGTGGCAACCCGATCCGGCAAGCTCTGGGCTGCCTGGCAGGAATACGTCGAGGATGAGGCGGATCTGGTGCTGGCGCGCGCCAGGACAGAATCGGGCTGGGGACCCGTCCACGAGCTGGCTACCGGTGTCGATGCGTTCCGGACGGCCGTGGCCGAAGACTCGCGACGCCGGCTGTGGGTGATCTGGTCGATGCAAGTGGAAGGGAACTGGGATCTCTACGGACGTCACTTCGACGGGCAGGAGTGGTCTTCGCAGCAGCGTCTTACCGACCATCCGAGCCCGGACATCTACCATCGCACCGCTACCGATTCCCAAGGGAAACTCTGGCTGGTGTGGCAGCAGACGATCGAAGGTGTGGGGCAGATCGTGGCCAAGGACTTCGACGGAGGGCGATGGGGACCCGAGCTGAGGATCAGCGAGGGTACTGCGGCAGGGGGAAACAATTGGTGGCCTTCTCTGGCCGCGGGTCCCAACGGCGAGCTTTCGGTCGCCTGGGACGGGTACGCCTCCGGGAACTATGACGTCTACCTGAGGCAGCGCCGGGAGGGACGGTGGCAGGACGTCAAGACCATCGCCGGAAC
>JAKZYH010000524.1:0-8758 GCA_047514575.1 Acidobacteriota bacterium
GATGATCCCGAGGTTCGGGAGCTGCTGGAACAGAGGCTTCCCGCCCTGGTGGAGAAGCTGCAGGGAATGGGCGTCGAACCTGATCGGCTCAAGGTCGATGGGTTCAGTTCCCACTCTCAGTCCGACGCTCAGCAGCAGGAAGGCCAGCGACGGGAGCAATCCGCCGGGTCAAAGAGCTGGTCCGGGCCCAACCGCGACGAGTCGGAGGAGGATTCGCCGGACCGGTCAGAAGTAGAGGACCTCGAAGGGATTCACTATTTTGCTTGAAAGGAAAACTCAGATCGTTCGAAAGGAGGTACGAAATGGGCTCCATTAGTCCTGTTTCCAGTTTAATCGGAGAGACTGATCCAACCGGGTTGGATCTCCAGCTTGGGAGGTCCGATTTCCTTCGTCTCCTGATGGCTCAGGTGAACAACCAGAATCCGTTGGAACCGATGCAGAACTCAGAATTTGTCTCGCAGCTGACCCAGTTCAGTTCTCTGGAGCAACTCATGCTGATCCGTGAGGCCTCGGAGCGGTGGGCTCCACCTCTCCCTGAAGGGGAGATATTTTTCAGTCCTCCACCGCCTTCTAGGGAGGGCGAGATCCAGGACCGCGTGGTGTTGAATCGGCCGGGTGGAACCGAAGGGGCACCTAGTCCTGAGGTAACCCTGGAACCGGGAGGAACTGGGGGGGCTCCAGCAGCTGATTGAACACCGGTGCCAGAGTGCCAGGATCGCCGGAAGCAAGAAGTCTCGGAATGAAAACAGTATCAATTCTCGAACAAAGGAGTGAAAAATGGGTGCACCATTCTTAGTAGCATTGTCGGGTCTGCAGGCGAACAGCACCGGACTACAGGCTGTCGGACACAATATCGCCAACGCCAATACGGTGGGATACAAGGCCAACAACATCTTCCAGCAGGAACTCTCCTATCAGTCCGAAGGTGGCTTGAAAGTAGGGTTGGGCGTGACCCGTTCTACCCGGACGGACTGGACCCCCGGTACGGTCCAACAGACCAAGTTGGCCACCAACATGGCGATCAGTGGAGAGGGCTTTTTCGTCGTCAGCGATGGGACCAGTCACTTCTATACTCGTGCCGGTGATTTTCTGGTAAACAAAGACGGGAAACTCACGACAAACGACGGGTTTCTGGTTCTGGGGTATCCGGCGATCAATGGCAAAATCGATACCACCGCCCAGCTCACCGGTATCGAGGTCAACAAGGGCATTCTGCTGGAACCTGTGTCTACGACTAGTGTTCGACACCTCTCGACTCTAGATTCATCGACGGCAATCGGAGAGGGCTTTTCTACCTCCCTCATTTTCTTTGATAGCCGAGGGGGAGAGCACAACCTGACCACCCAGTTCACAAAGACCGCCACCGGATGGGATTATTCGATGACTGTCCCGGCTGTGGACTACGTTGGTGGAGTCGCTACCGATCCTCCGGTCGTGGTGGGGACAGGCTCTCTGGTGTTTGGTACCGACGGCAAAGTGACGACTCCAGCTGCGGACGTTACCGGTATCAATTTAAACGCATCTGCTAGTTTCGCCAACGGAGCCGCAGATATGACACTGACCTGGGAGCTCTTCGATTCCAGTGGAGACAGCTACGTGAGAGAGCTTGATCTTCCGAGCTCGACCCAGTTGACACACCAGGATGGACGAGGTGCCGGATCCCTCTCGTCAATTTTCGTAAAGGCGAACGGGGTTATCGAGGGCAAGTTCACCGAGGCCCAGTTCGCTAGTGGGGACACGTCTGTGCTGGGGCAAGTGGTTATTGCTACCTTCACCAACCCGTTCGGCTTGAATCCAGCTGGCAAAGATAGCTATGTCGGCAGTTCGGAGTCGGGTGCCGCAACTATTGGAGTGCCCGGCACTGGAGGCCGAGGGAGCATTCAGGGAAGTGCCCTGGAGAATTCCAACGTAGACATCACGGAGGAGTTCATCAAGCTCATCCTGTTCCAGCGAGCCTACCAGGCAAGTTCAAGGGTAGTTCTCACGGCTGACGAGATCACTCAGGAAGCGATTCAGCTCAAGCGGTAGGTCTAGCCTAGTCTGGACTTCTCATGTCCGGTCGCAGTGAAGACTCCGACCGAGAGTAACCCAAACCCGGCGCTGAAAGGCGACTAGCCTTAGAGGATCGGGCATGAGAGGGCCAGATGATCTTGAGGGCTTTCCGCTTCCTCCCCGTGCGCGTCGGCGAAGCGACCAGCAGGGAAGCGTGCGCTCCCAGGGGAATTTTGTCAATCTTTTGGCAAGTTCTCCGCGTTGTGTTGACAGCTTCCTGACGAACTCCCCGCTTTGTCTGTTCAAGTTTCCACTAAATCCCTGAAAAAGAAAGCAGTAGTGGCATCCAGCAGTTTGGCATGCGCCGTGCAGGTCATTGTTGGGCTGCAAAAGGAGGTTATACCATGGCTGAGCCGGCTGAAGAGACTACTGTAGAACCATCTTCTGGCTCCGGAAAGATGACGAAGATTCTTGTCATTGTTGGGATTTTCGCCACGGGTTTAGCGGCGGGTGGAGGACTCTACTGGGCGGGAGTGATTCCTGGATCACAGGAACCCGTAGAGGTGGTCGAAGTCCCGCCCAAGGTCAACTATGTCCTGGCATTGGACCCCTTGCTCGTGAATCTTTCTGAGGAAGGCGAGATGCGTTATCTCCGCATTGGACTGTCATTTGGTCTGGAGAAGGAAGATCCTGATGCCGAGGAAGAAGGCGCTGCCATCTTCATGCCAAAACTCAAGGATTATCTGTTGACCACCTTGGGGAAGTGGAAGCTCAGTGAGCTGACTTCGCCAACGGCCAAGGGGAAACTTAAATCTGAGCTTCTGAGCGGCGTTCGCGAGGTGGTTCCGGAAGAGTCTGGAAAGGTTCTCGAGGTCTACGTCACTGAGCTGATCGTGCAATAGTCTGGCAAGGCGATGATGGATGAGTGGGGCTCTCCCCGATTATTGAAGGAGGATCTGATTCTGGAGAACGCTCCTGAATTGGTGCCTTTCCTCGATGTGGAATATCGGCTTGAAGTCCTGGTCGGGAAGGCCACGCAGACTGTGAAGGAGATTCTGGAACTCGAAGAGGGCGACCAGATCAGGCTCGATCGCCCAGCGTCCCAGAATGTTCAACTCACTGTGGGGAAAATTCGGCTGGCTTCGGCTGAAGTGATCAGGACCAAGGAGGGCACCGCGGCTCGAGTGGCCGAGGCGTGAAGCTGGATGTCGGTACTCACGCTTCAGACCTTCTGTGCCATCCTGCTCGTCTTCGGACTCATCTTTTCTCTCTATATTCTGGCACAGCGTTTCGGTCCGCGATGGGCAGGAAGTGGGCGTCGCCGGATGGTTCGGGTGGTGGAGGCAACTCCTCTAGGGGACAAGCGCAATCTGCTGGTAGTCGATGTTCAAGGCAGGCGTTATTTGCTCGGTTCGACGCACCAATCCATCACGCTACTGACGGATGTTGACTCCCGCGAGACGGATTCTCGGCGGAAGAAGCCACTTAGTTCTGTCGAGACTCCCGAAAGAGCCAGAATCAAGGAAGTCGAGTTCACTGAAGTCCTGGAGGCCACTCGGTGAACCTGAAGGTCCCGGCCATTTCGGGAGCACTCAGGGAGGCACTTCACCTTTGGCTCGGCGGTAGATATTCCCCGTTTCAAAAGATTCTGAAGCTCGGGCGAAGGATGAAATTGGGCCAGTTTCCCTCGGCCTGCTGCCAGGCTTTTCCTTCGACCCCGTCGGTTGCTCTGCGCGCGTTCCCGTTGCGAATGATGTGGGACGTCGGCTCAAGAGACTTCAGCTTCAGAGCAGGAAGTCTGCTGCCACGGGTTGCTCGAGGTCTGTGCTGCTTCGCATTGGTAGTCGGACTGAGCCAGCAGTCGTCCTGGGCACAACAGGCCCAATTCCCCTCGCTCCAGATCAATTTTGGCAGCGACGGCTCCTATTCGGTACCGCTTCAGATTCTGATCCTCATGACTCTCTTGACCTTCGTTCCGGCGATGGTCATGTCTATGACTGCGTTTACCCGGATCATCATAGTGGCTCACTTCCTGAGGCAGGCCCTCGGTACCCAGGCGGCTCCCAGCAATCAGATTCTTATTGGCCTGAGCCTGTTCTTGACTCTGTTCATCATGGGTCCGGTGTTGGATCAGATCTATGACGATGCGATCCTTCCCTACCAGGAGGAGCAGTTGAGTCAGTCTGACGCCCTGGCGAAGGCCTCGATTCCTCTGCGGAACTTCATGTTGAGTCATGTCCGCGAGGACGATCTGGCCTTGTTGATAAAAATTGCAAAGCTTCCGAGGCCAAAAGACAGGGGCGACTTGGGCCTGCGGGTGATCATCCCTGCCTTCATGCTCTCCGAGCTGAAGACATCGTTCACAATCGGCTTCGTTCTGTTCCTACCTTTTCTGGTCATCGACATGGTCATCGCCTCGGTGTTGCTTTCGATGGGAATGATCCAGCTTCCCCCGATCATCATTTCTACTCCGTTCAAGATCCTGCTCTTCGTGCTGGTTGATGGTTGGAACCTGGTCGTGGGCAATCTGGTGGGGAGCTTCTACAAGTAGCAGGACGATGGACGACCAGATTCTGGTAGACCTACTCAGACAGACTGCAGAAGTCACCTTCTCCTTGAGCGCGCCACTGCTCGCTATCGGGCTCGTCGTTGGTGTGGGTGTTAGTATTCTCCAGGTTGCAACCTCGATCCAGGATTCCACCCTGAGCTTCATCCCTCGAATTATCGCTATCGGAGTGATGGGTTTCATGACGCTCCCGTGGATGCTGCAGACGATGTTGACGTTCACTCAAAAACTCTTTTCCCAATTCAGCCTCTACGTAAACTAGCAATGATCAATATTGAGTGGTCTCTGGCACCGCTCGTCTCTTTCTTGTTGGTCCTGGCTCGCATGGCGGGGCTGATGGTGTTTACCCCCATTCTCGGGAGTTCGAGCATCGCACCGCAGATGCGCGCCGGACTGGTGATGGGTCTGACATTCCTTCTCTATCCGGCGGTCGGGAACAAGGTTGCATCGGTCTCTCCCGGAATCTTCAATCTCATACTCGCGGTCAGTATGGAACTTCTGCTGGGGATGATGTTGGGCCTGCTGGGAAACCTTCTTCTGGCTGCACTTCAGTTCTCGGGACAACTGATGGGCTTTCAAATGGGATTCAGCGTCATCAACTTGATTGATCCCCAGACTAAGGTCGAGGCACCAGTTCTGGCGATTCTCCAGAACCTGGTTGGAATGCTGATATTTCTGTCTCTTAACGGCCATCACTGGTTCATTCAAGCAATGGTTGACAGCTACGACATTCTCCCCGGGCGCTCGTTCAGCCTTTCCCCCTCTGTCGCAGCCGAGATAGTGGAGGTTTCCGGAGAGATCTTCTCAGTAGGATTCCGCTTGGCAGCTCCCATCATTGTGGCGCTGGCGATATCGGACATCTTCATCGGGATCATAGGGCGGGCTGCTCCGCAGATTCACATCCTGATCGTCGGAATGCCGTTGAAGATCCTTGGGGGTTTCGTCCTCCTTGGCTTTACCGCGCCTGTAACCGTGCGTTTTGCGGGGGAGCACATGGCTCAACTTCACGTTCGCCTGTATCGGCTCCTGCAACTACTGGGGCAATAGTGCTTCGTCCCGTGAATACGATGAGGTTTGCAGAGGGGGCTTGTGAGGCGAGATCAAGGCAGGAGGAGGAAGACGATGCTTGGCCATCTTCGACGACGACCAACGGGGTCGATGCGACCAAACTCGAGAGATCGTCCACAAGCCCCCTCTGCCCTCCGGGTGGTGACGGGACGGGCCGATTCTTTTGTCGCTTCTCCTCCACTATGGCAAGGCATGGGTGTCGTCGCTTCGCGTCGAGACGCTTCGCGGACTCGGCCCGTCGCGCTCGCCACAAACCTCATTGTATTCACGAGACGGGGCACTAAGTGGCAGGTTCTGACAAGACTGAGAAACCTACTCCGAAGAAAGAGCGAGACGCCCGTAAAGAGGGAAAGGTACCCCGCAGCAAGGACCTTCTCCGCAGCCCTGGTCTACCTGGGGATGCTGGGCCTTCTGGCGTTGCTGGGACCGCATACGGTCCAAGCCTTCCAACGTCCGTTTTTTCACTTTTGGCGGAGTTTCCTGGGGCGTGAGATCACCGTCCCGGTAGTCTCGCAGCTCATGCTGGATCTGGCCTGGAATGTCATTGTCCTGGCCACCATCCCACTGCTTCTCACCATGGCTCTCTCGCTTGGTGGGTCTATCCTGCAGGGCGGAATCGTCGTCTCGGCCAAGGCATTCCGTTTCAAACCAGAGTCCTTCAGTCCTGCGAGTAACCTGAAGCGCATCTTTGCCACTCATGGCTTGATGAAGCTGGGTAAGGCATTGGCAATGGTACTGGCCGTAGGCTTTCTGGCGGGTGGCGTTCTCTACCAGGAAATTGAGGTATTGCAGAGGACCGCTGGAATGGAATCGCGTCAGATTCTCGGTGTTTTTGGTTCCATCGTCTTCCGCATTGCCCTCAGGATCGGCATTTTTCTAGCCGCTCTCGCGCTGGCCGACTATATCTTTCAGCGATACCGCCATGCTCAGGATCTCAAGCAGTCCCGGGAAGAGGTCAAGAGAGATTTCAAAGAGATGGAGGGGCAGCCTCTGGTCAAGAGTCGCATCAGGAGGATGCAGCGAGAGTTGGCACAGCAGCGGACGGCGCAGGCTGTTGAGTCGGCGGATGTGCTGATTACGAACCCGACCGAGTACGCCGTCGCTCTGAAGTATGAGATCGACGAGATGTCGGCTCCGAGGCTAGTGGCGAAGGGTAGGGGATTTCTGGCTCGAAGGATCAAGGAGATTGCACGTCAACATGACGTTCCTACCGTCGAAAATGTGGCACTTGCCCAGGCACTCTACCAATCCGTAGAAGTCGACTCGGAGATTCCTGAAGCTCTGTATAAGGCGGTTGCAGAGGTGCTGGCCTATGTCTTCAGGCTGAAGGATCGCCCGTTTTGAAGGAAGACCCATAGGTCGCCCAGGGGCTGTATCGTCCGTCCTGACAGCGTTACACCCCATTGTCAGCAGCCACCCTAAGAGCAAGATGTCGCCTAGAGCGAACGAATAGGATTGTGTCCGCGCCTGATATTTCCTCTTTCGAGAGTGCTCTGTGACCGGTCTTCCGGAGAGTTTCGATTGCAGGCGGTTTTGGCACTCAGATTGCTTCATCTTAGATTCAGTATTTAGACCGAGTGGTTGGAGAGATGGGCACACTAGCATCAAACACTATCTTCAATAAACAGATTGGTCGTCAGCTGATCAAAGCGAGAGCTGACTTACTGATGGCAGTAGCCGTCCTGGGCATGCTGGCGGTGATGGTCGTCCCCATGCCGTCGGCCGTACTGGATTTCCTGATCGCCCTGAACCTTGCTATCTCAGTTGTTATTCTCCTGGTATCGCTCTACGTGACGGAACCCATTGGTTTCTCAGTATTTCCTACCTTACTTCTTCTACTCACCCTGTACCGACTCTCTCTCAACGTGGCCAGCACTCGGCTGATTCTGCTGCACGGAGGCGAGGGGAGTATGGCAGCAGGTCGGGTCATCGAATCCTTCGGCCAGTTCGTAGTGGGTGGCAGCTACGTAGTGGGAGTGGTGCTGTTCGTGGTGTTGATCGCCATTCAGTACATCGTGGTGAACCACGGCGCCGTCCGGATCTCGGAAGTCACGGCCCGATTTACCCTCGACGCTCTGCCGGGAAAACAGATGAGCATCGATGCGGATTTGAACTCGGGAATAATTGATGAGAATGAGGCACGCCAGAGAAGGAAGCAGATTTCAGGTGAAGCCGAGTTCTACGGCGCGATGGATGGAGCAGTACGGTTCACCCAGCGGGATGCCGTTGCCAGCATCGTGATTACCCTGATCAATATCGTCGCCGGTCTTGTCCTGGGGATGTCGCAGGGCATGCCTTTTGACCAAGCAATCGAAACCTATACGGTGCTCACCGTCGGAGACGGTCTGGTGTCGGCGATTCCGGCGCTCTTGATTTCGGTCACCGCTGGAATCATGACGACCCGAGCCTCGTCTGAGGCCAATTTGGGTGAGCAGGTAGCGATCCAGCTGTTTAGCGACCCCAAGCCGGTGCTGCTGGGTGCGGTGATGTTGATCCTGATGGCCCTTACACCCGGACTTCCTTTTCTCACCTTTTTCCTTCTGGGTTCAGGAGCAGCGGTTGTGGGTTGGCGAGCCTATCGAAATCGGCAGTATGAAGCTGAACTGGTGGAGACCCCTCCCGAAGCGGAGCGGGCATCTCAAGAGGAAAAGATGGACGCGCTGATGCGTGTCGATCCCCTGGGACTGGAGATCGGTTACCAATTGATTCAGTTGGTCGATGCCAAACAGGGAGCCGACTTTCTATCCCGGGTGAAATCGATCCGTCGACAGCTGGCCCTGGATCCCGGTGTCGTCGTTCCCGCGGTGCACATTACCGACAATTTACAGTTGAAGCCCAAGGAATATCGAATTCTTCTGAAGGGAGTTGCCATAGCGCGTGGGGAGATACGACCGGAAAGCCTGATGGCGATCGATCCCGGTGAGGCCAGCGGCGAAGTAGAAGGGATTCCCACGGTCGAGCCGACCTTTAACCTGCCTTCGCTTTGGATCAGGCCAGAAGAGAGAGAGAGAGCGCAGCTGGCTGGCCACACGGTGGTCGACAATACGACGGTTCTGGCTACTCATCTTACGGAAGTCATCAAGAGCAATATCCACGAGCTACTGGGACGGCAGGAGGTGAAGAGTCTTATCG
>JAKZYH010000525.1:0-15712 GCA_047514575.1 Acidobacteriota bacterium
CAACATCTACAACCTGATCCGGGAGGCAGAGTCGGACAAAGTCACCTTCTACTACGACTTCGACGAGAAGAGCGGCATAGGCTATCTGCGGATCCCCAGTTTTGACGTCGACAAGGGACTCTTCTCCAAGCTGGTCAAGAAGATCAAGAAGTCCCGGGCGACCATCGTCGATCTGAGGGGAAACCCGGGAGGAGCCATCAAGAGCCTGCAGCACTTCACCGGCTTCTTCGAGTCCCAGCCCACGGTGATTGCCCAATTGGTGGGTAGGAAAAAGACAGAGCCCCTCAAGGCCAAACCGAGAAAACCCAGCCTAGCCGGCCCCATGTTCATCTTGACGGACAGTAGGACCGCCAGCGCAGCCGAAGTCTTCGCCCGCCACTTTCAGCTGCAAGGTCACGCCGTAGTAATCGGTGATCGTAGCGCGGGCCGCGTAACCGTTTCACGGGTTTTTCCCTACCAGGAGGGAATTGACCGAGTCGTTCCCTACGCCGTCCAGGTAGCCATCAGCAAGCTGGTCTTTCCCGACGGAGAACAGCTCGAAAAGAAGGGCGTGATTCCAAACCAACAATGTATCCCGAACGCCGAAGACCTACGCGGGGAAGCCGACAAGTGTCTGTCGTTGGCATACGGGATGGCACGCAGGGCCCTTGGAGAGTCCGTTGAGCCCATTAAGGAATAGATAGTCAAAACCTGAACTGGCAAAGCCCGGAAGGGTCAGGTGAACCGGAGGTTCAAACCCAATGTTTCAACGTAGCTCTGGCCTCTGCCGAGGCATAGCCCAGCTGTTGATCCTGCTCATGGTTGCGCAGGCGCTGCCCCTGGTGGAGATCGGCCATACCTATAAGCGGACCCTTCCGGCCATCCTGGAGATCCTGCTCGAAGGAGCCTCCTCCTGGTGGAGCCCTCTCACGGTCCATGCTGCGCCTCCTCCCGCACCCCAGCCCAACCCGAATGCCATTGATGCCTTATGGGTGGGAGCCACGACAAGCATTCTCAAGATCGATGCCTCACAGGGAACGCTGCTGTTTGAGATTCCCACCTCGGCGCAGATCCGTTCGATTGGGGTGGATGACCGGCGTGGAGTTGTCTGGGCCCATGGCGATCAGAATCTTCTCGGCTATGGTTTTGACGGGACCCAGCTGTACGAGATCCCCCTATCGGAAATGAACGGTTCGGGTAGCGGGAATCAGACAGGTCCGGGGGAGGATCTGGTGGTGGACTCGAGCTCTGGACACGTCTGGCTCGGGATTGGGAAGAACCTTCAGCAGTTCGACAGCCAGGGTCAGCTCCTCGGTACTTTCTCTCACTCCGAGAACATCCTGGCCCTTGCTCTTGACCCCGTTTCTTCACTTCTGTGGGTTGCTTCAGCGAAAACGGTTGAGGCTGTGGATGAAACCGGACAGATGGTTGCCAGCCTGATGCTGGGCAGCAATCCTAAGGTGAGCGACCTGGATGTGGACCCGCCCTCAGGAGATCTCTGGATCGCCCTCAAAAGCAGCCTTCTCCGCTATGACCCGGTTGCAGACTCAGCCTTTGAACAGACGATCAAAGATATCGAGGCAGTGGCTGCGACGGTCGACAGTGGGGTCTGGGCGGCAGCGAAGAAGAAACTTCTGCGCTTGGATCAATTGGGAGAGACGCTCTTTGAGACCCAACCCTTTACGCAAACCATCGTGGCGGTGGTCTCGGACCCAACAGACCTCTCAGTCTGGGCCGCGCAACAGAAGCATCTGACCCATGTAGGGGTAGATGGAGAGATTCTGCACGAGCTGGAATTCCACGGTCAGGATCCGGTCCTGAATCTGACGGGACGCATCTGGGATCTGGCCTTGTACGCGGATCTCATTGCCCCGGAGATCTCTATCTTATCTCCTACCGACGGCAGTCTTATCACCACCGACACTCCGGAGATCCGGATTCTTTATAGCGACATTGGAATCGGTGTCGATCCGAACAGCCTCGTCCTCACGGCCAATGGCCAGCCGCTTGCCGCCAGCTGCAACTTCGATCTCGAGGGGGCTACCTGTACCCCCAGCTCTCCCCTTTCGGAAGGAGAAATCATCCTGACGGCGGAGATTCAAGACTTCGTAGGAAACGTCTCCAACACCGCTCAGGTCCTCTTCACGGTAGACACGATCGCGCCTGACCTCTCCATTACGGCTCCCGAGCAAGATGCCAACTTAAACACGAACCAGCCCACGGTCCAGCTCTCCTACTCCGACAACGGATCCGGCGTCGACACGGATACGTTGACCCTACAGCTAAACGGCAGTGAGCTGCCAGTTACCTGTTCCTCTGACACATCGACGAGCAGCTGCGTACCCGATCTAGCGTTAGAGGATGGACCCGCCACCGTAACAGCTACCATCCAGGACGAGGCTGGCAACACTTCCGCACCGGCCCAGGTTGGCTTTCTGGTGGACACTGTTACTCCGACTCTCACGATCGCGGCTCCGGAGGAGGGCAGTCTGCACAACACTGCTACCCCTCAGATCCAGATCAGTTACAGCGATGAGGGTTCGGGTCCCGACACTTCAAGTCTGCAGCTCTTGGCAAATGGGAATCCGCTCCCCGTCAGCTGCACTTCTGATGCGAGCCAAGCCACCTGTGCCCCAGTCTCCTCTTTCTCAGAGGGTCCGGTGACGCTCACCGCAACCATCTCGGACCTGGCTGGGAACCCATCCGAAACTGCCCAGGTGGATTTTACCGTAGACACCACTGCTCCCGAACTGTCCCTTACGGCACCTCAGCAGGATTCCATCCTCGATACCGATTCCCCTTCGATTGGACTCACCTACTCCGACGAGGGCTCCGGATTGGACTTCTCCAGCTTGATCTTCACAGCCAACGGCAATCCACTGAATGTCAACTGTACCTTCAACGGCGCAGGTACCTGCACCCTGGCTTCTCCTTTCCCGGAGGGGACGATCCAACTGGTTGCCACTATTCAGGACCTGGCGGGTAATGTATCTCAGCCGGCACAAACAACGTTTACGGTAGATCTGACAGCACCGGTGATCACTCTGAGCTCTCCCGCCAACGGAAGCTCTGTAGTAGACCGCCAGCAGAACCTGATCGGACAGCTGAGCGAACCGGCGGACTTGACGGTGAACGGCCAGCCAGTACCAGTTGCTGAATCCGGTGTTTTCGACCACGGACCCGTGACGCTCGACCCAGGTCTGAACAACTTTGACTTCCAAGCGGTCGACGCAGCTGGTAACGCTGGGTCACTTGCGGTTCATCTGACGCTGAACCGCCCACCCGTGATCACGTCCAGCCCGATCACGGAGACCAATCCTGGTTCGACATACAACTACCCGGTGCAGGCTACGGATCCAGACCCAGGGACCGTTTTGAACTTCTCCGTAGCCGGACCCTCGGGCATGAACATTGATGCGGCCACGGGGCAGCTCTCTTGGAGCCCAAGTGCACTGGACGTAGGCGATCACGCCGTCAGTCTAAGAGTGGAGGACGAGGGAGGTCTTTTCGACACTCAGGGTTTTACTCTGACCGTGGTCGCTCTGACCGGCGCGCCGACGTTCGTCTCTGCTCCGGAGACCCATGCCAGAGCGGGAAGGCCCTACGCCTACGATGCCGAGGCAACCGATCCGGATCCCGGAGACCAGCTGACCTTCTCACTCGACACGGCACCCTCTGGAATGGCGATCGATCCAAACACGGGTCTGATTCAGTGGACTCCAGGAGCTTGTGAAGGCGGTGATTACACAGTCACGGCGCGGGTCGAGGACGCTGAGGGACTATTCGACACTCAAACCTACACCTTGACCGTCGAAAAGGCCTGTGTCCCCGCCCCTCCTAATCTCATGAACTGGTATCAGGCAGAGGGAGATGCCACGGATATTAGAAGTGGAAAAGATGGCACTTTGCGCAATGGTACCAGCTTTGCATCCGGGCGGGTCGGAGAGGCGTTCAGCCTGGATGGAACGAATGATTATGTGCTGCTTCCGGCGTCCACACGCCTGAACACAGACAACGACTTCACCATTGACGCCTGGATCAATAAAGGAACTCAGCCGGCTTCCGGCATCATTTTCGGACAGTCCGATGGCACCAGCGGCAGCGATCGTCCACTGATCTGGTTTCGCGTCTTCGGCGGTGGCAGTGTCTCTGCCCTCTTGCGAGGTAAGGGCACTCCGGCGACGGTTCGGGCAGATTCCAGTCAACTCGTCAACGACGAGCAATGGCATCACGTCGCAGCCGTCTGGAACGCAGCCAGTGGTCTGCTGCTGATCTACGTTGACGGTGTCGAGAGTGGTCGTGCAAACGGTAGCCTGGGCGGAAACACCGCCAGCAACGACTGGGTCGGAATCGGTGGGGTCAACGATAACCTGAGCGAGGGAGTCCAGCACTTCTATGAGGGTCTGATCGACGAAGTCGAAATCTTCCATCGGGCTCTGACGACTGACGAGATCGAGGCCATCTATTGCGCGGGGAGTGCCGGCAAGTGCGTCGGTAGTGAAGCTCCCAGCTTCACCTCGACGCCTCTGACCGAGGTCACCGAGAGGGAGCCCTATACCTACGACTCCGAGGCGACCGACCCCGACACAGGAGATGTCCTCACCTTCTCGATTCAGGTAGGACCCCAGGGGATGACCATCGACCTGAGCACAGGTCTGGTGGACTGGACTCCGACCTCGACTCAGACCGGAGATCATACGGTTACCCTGCTGGTACAGGATCAAGAAGGACTCTTCGACACCCAGACCTTCGTGATCGCGGTGGCTGACATCCAGGACCCGCCCTCTATTACCTCAACGCCGCTGACCTCGGCCACGGACGGCCAGCTCTACCTCTATGACGTGGAGGCCACGGATGAAGATCCAGGCGACCTGCTGGTGTACTCACTGGATGTGTTCCCGGTTGGAATGGAGATCGATGGTACCACCGGTTTGATCCAGTGGACCGTTGGTCTCTCGCAGCTCGGTGATCACCCGGTTACCGTACGTGTCGACGACGGTACCGGTCTATCAGATACCCAAAGTTTCACCGTCACGGTCGTCAATGTGAATGACCCCCCGCTCATCGTCTCAGGGCCCCTCATCCTCGCCACTGAGAATCAACTCTACGCCTACGACGTGGAGGCGACGGATCCCGACCCCAGCGAAGTCCTGACCTATTCTCTCGATCTGGCCCCAGCCGGCATGGGGATCGATGGCCTGGCCGGCCTGATCCAGTGGACTCCCGACGAGTCCCAAAGGGGCGATCATCCGGTGACCGTTCGGGTACAGGATGTCGAAGGGCTGTTCGACACTCAAAGCTACACCCTCACGGTCGGAGCACCGGTCGTCGGCACGAACCTACCGCCAGAGTTCACCTCGGCACCGCCGAGCGGCGCGAGAGAGGGAGAGCTGTACACCTATCCCGCCCAAGCCATAGACCCGAATCCAGACGATATCATCAGATTTTTCCTCGACACCGGCCCGGCAGGCATGGAGATCGATCCCGTGACCGGAGAGGTCGAGTGGACTCCGACAGCCGACCAGGTTGGCCCCGCCGACGTGACGCTCCGAGTCGAGGACCTAGGGGGCCTCTTCGACCTGCAAAACTATTCGATCTGCGTCGCCACCACGGCTTGTGCTGGCTCGGTCTTCTTGACCGGCCACGACGCCGACTCTCATGCAGACAGCACCGGAGGCAATCCATTTGGTGCCCGGAACATAAACCAGGCAGCCATCAACTTCATCCGGAACCCTGTCGTCAATCCATTCGTCGGGGTCGCACCAGCGGGGTTCCTCTTTGTCGAGTCCCGGATTGAACCTTCACCGGAGCACAACAGAGGAGTCAACGGAATCAAGAAGAGTGGTTTCGTAGAGGGGGTAGATTTCAGGCACCACGACGCGTCCACACTCGACTCGCAGTTGGATCTACTCGGTACAAAGTACGATTCCATCGTCGTTGCGTCCGACGGCGGTGGCCTTCTGACTCAGGCAGAGGTCGATATTCTCGTCGCCCGGTCGGCTGACATCATGGCTTTTCTCAACTCAGGCGGTGGGATCTACGCCACGAACGATACCATTAGTGGACTGTCGAAGAGCCCCGGATACAGCTTTCTCCCCTTTGTAAGGAGCCACTTCGACAATACGTTTGAAGCCGGATTCCAACTCACCAACCTCGGAGAGGGGATCGGCCTCTCGACCAGCGATGTGAATGGAAATGTCTCACACACCGTCTTTGATGGGACATTCGGTTTGCATGTCATCGACCGAGACGCTGATGGCCAAATCATCAGCTTGGCAGGCCGAGGCCCAGTCAATGCCAGCGGATTCTGTGCCGATCCGATCGACCCTCCGACCATCGTCAGCACACCGATTACCACTGTGACAGAAGAGCAACTCTATACCTACGACGTCGAAGCAGTGGTCGATAACAACTTGTGCGATGTAGTGACCTATCTCCTTGAGGAAGGCCCTCGCGGGATGACAATGGATCCCAACACGGGTCTGCTTCAGTGGACTCCGACAAGTTTCCAGGCCGGTGCCTATCTCATCATGTTGCGTGCAGAAGACATCAATGGCATCGCCGCCACGCAGAGCTTTACCCTGACCGTCGAAGACGTCAATCATCCTCCTTCCATCACCTCGACGCCTTCACTCGGGACCGTTCAAGCTGCGCTCTATGAGTACCAACCGCAGATCGCAGACGCCGACCTCGCCCCGGCCTTTGGCTTCGATGGCGACGGCGATGCGGTCAGCTTCGGAGATGTCCTGGACGATGTCTTCGCCGGAGAGGACAAGCAGTTCACGATCGATCTCTGGACCAACATTGCTGATCTGGGCAGCACCGGGGCACTAGTCAGCAAGTTTGGGGGCCCAGCCGTAGGGGGATCGGACGCCCTGCAGGCTGCGCGACAGTTCCGCATGCTGGTACGAGGGGGAGGTAGCGGTATTCTCGATGTCCTCATCCACCTCTCCAACAATGCAACCAGATTGCGAACCTATCGTGCGAGCACCCCTCTGCAGGTTGGGGTCTGGCACCACATAGCCCTGGTTTACGACGGTACGCTGGACACCAACGACGGGCTGGACCGCGTCAAGATCTACATCGACGGATCGGCAGATCCCATCACCATGACCCAGAGTGTCGGGGCCCTCCGTGAGATCAAGGGTAGCCAAGCCAAACTCGCCGCTGGGGCCCAAGTAAGGCGGAATCTGCAGGCAAGTGTTTTCCTGAACGGGCGCGTAGACGAGGTAGAGGTGTTCAATCGTCTTCTGTCCGCCGCGGAAGTCCAGCAACTCTACAATGCGGGGAGAGCCGGAAAGTGCAAGGCGTCCAATCTTCCCGGCTGCGTCCCGCCTCCTTCCGGAATGGTCGGATGGTGGACTGGCGACGGTCACGCCAGGGATTCGGCAAGGACGAATAATGGATCCTTACTTGGCGACGCCACCGCAAATGCAGACGGTTTCACCGGGGAAAGCTTTCTCTTTTCTCTCGACCAAGCGCCTTCTGGCATGAATATAGACCCGGCAACCGGCCGGATCGATTGGACTCCAAGTCCCTCGGACGTTGGGACCAATAACGTCATCCTTAGAGTCCAGGACTCTGGAGGACTCTTCGACACCCAGGAGTTCACCGTACGCGTGGACGCAACGGTCGCGGTTCCGGGGGTTGTGGGACTTCTCCAGTCGGATGCAGAAGCAGTCCTTGTAACCGCAGGCCTGACCGTAGGGACAATCACGGAGGAAAACAGTCTGACCGTGCCCGCAGGCGACGTGATCAGCCAGAGTCCAGTCATGGGAACAATCGTAGTCGAAGGATCAACCGTCGATCTGGTCGTCTCCCTCGGACCCGCCATCATCTCTGTACCGGACGTGGTCGGACTGCTGCAGGTAGACGCCGAGACCGCGATCATGGCCGCTGGTCTGGTAGTGGGAGCTATCTCGACCCGCCACAGCGCGTTGACGGAAGGAGGGATCCTCAGCCAGGACCCCGCTGGGGGAAGCGATGTCCTCGAAGGATCTGCCGTGAATCTGCTGGTTTCCCTGGGTCCGGTACCGGGAGATAGTACCCCGCCGGTGGTCAGCATCATCTCGCCCAACGAGGACGCCGAGCTGATTTCCCAGACGGACGTCGTGGGAACCGTGGACGATGAGAACCTCTTCCAGTACGTCCTCAGTCTCTCTCGGATCAGCGAAAGCGGCCAAAGGGTCCTGGCCTCAGAAAGCAGCCCTATTCTAGATGGCGTTCTGGGCCAGATCGATACCACCCTGCTCGAAAACGGAATGTACCGTCTGAGGCTGTTTGCCGAAGACCTCAATGGACGGACCGCTTCCATCGAGCGGGTGATCCGGGTCCACGGACACGCCAAACTCGGCATTCTGCGGCTGTCCTTCGTGGATCTAAAGATTCCGGTCGCAGGCATCCCCATCATCATCACCCGAAACTACGATAGCCGGGTGAGGACGAAACGGGACTTCGGCATCGGCTGGAGTCTCGACATCGCTCGGGGATCCTACGAGAACAACCGCACGCCGGGCGAGGGATGGCAGATCCTGGCTGGGTCTCCGCCCTTCGGCCTCCCCTGCGAGGTCGTCAGCGAAACTCTCTCCCACCTGACCGAGGTCCGTCTCTCGGACCGGGAGTTCTACCTCTTCCGGACCACCCTCTCGGTGACCGGATCCAGCGCCGGCGGCTGTTTCGCCAACGCTGGTTTTGAGTTCGTCGACGGCGTCCGACCCGATGCCAGCCTCCAGGTTCTGGGAAACAGCCAGGTCTTCTACCAGAACGGCTTCAATCGAGTCCTCAACGCAGGAGACTTCACGCCCTATGACCCCGATCAGGTCCGACTCACCACCGCCGACGGCCGCATCTTCGATCTGGACCGCACGGACGGCACCGTTCGAATCGAAGACCGCAACGGCAATTCCATCTCGATTACCTCCTCAGGCGTGACACACTCCACCGGTAAGAGCATCGCCTTCACCCGAGACGGCTCAGGGCGCATCACCACGATCACGGATCCGCTGAGCGAGAGCATCACCTATGACTACGATGCCGCCGGTGATCTGGTGGGGGTCACCGATCGAAACCAGAACCAGACCGTCTTCGCGTATGACAATGAGCACCTGCTAATCAACATCATCGACCCCTTGGGGAATCGGGTACTGCTTAACGAGTACGACGCCGACGGACGGTTAGTGGCCCATGTCGACGCGGAGGACAACCGCTCCCAGCTCGACTTCGACCTGCTCAACAGAACCACCACGGTCACCGATCGCCTGGATCAAACGTCCACTCTCACCTACGATTCGGAAGGCAACGTCACCAGTGCGGCTTCCTCCACGGGCTTTACCTTCTCCTTTACCTATGATGCTCGAGGCAACAAGACCAGCCAAACCGACCCCCTGAACCACACCCGGACGTTCACCTACGATGCCGCCGACCGTCTGCTTTCGGAGACGGACGATTTGGACAATACCCTCTCCTATGCCTACCGAGCCGACGGGCTGCTGAGCACCATGACCGATGAGGAAGGTGGTCAGACCTCTCTGGATTATGATGCCGATGGCAACCTCCTGACCATGAAGGATGCCAACGATGAGCTCTTGAATCAGTTCACCTACAACGGCGCCGGAAACCCGATTCAGGCAACGACGCTGGGAGGGACGACCGACTTCACCTACGACGGCTTCGGAAACCTCACCCGACAGCAGGGTCCCGAGAGCCAGGATATGAGCTACACCTACGATGCCAGCGGAAGACGCACCTCAAGCACCCGAAAGAGAACGACGGCTGCGGGGCTCATCGATGAAACCACCGGCTTCACCTACGACGCCAATGGACGGCTGTTGACCGTGAGCGATCCTCTGGGCAATGTCAGTACCCAGAGCTACGACGCCAACGGCAGGCTGACGTCGACGACGGATCCCGAATGGAACACGACGACCTTTGCCTACTCGTTGAGAGGCAAGGTCGCCAGAATCAATTTTCCAGACGGCACCTTTGAGCGCTTCGGCTACGATCTGGAGAACCGGCTTGCCTCCCGTACCGATAACGCCAACAGGGTGACGGTCTACGAGTTCAACGATTTGGAACAGATCAACCGGATTCTTCACCCCGATGGCTCCAGTGTGCGCTACAACTTCGACGACGCCGGTCGTCTGGTCGAGGCCATCGACGGTAGAGGGGGCACCACCAGCTACGCCTACGATACGGCCGACCGTCTGACGAACAGGGCCGATCCCCTGGGCAACACCTGGAGCTTCACTCCCAACTCGATCGGAGCTGCGACGACTCAAACCGACCCGCTCGGAAACGTCACCCAGTTTAGGTACGACAGCAGTCTCTTCCGAGCCCCACGACGGCTGTCCACCAGCTTCGAAGACGGCAGCAGTCGGGCCCGAACCTACGGCACCAGCGGCAGGATCGCCACCCGGACCGACGAGGAGGGAAGCACCACTACGTTCGACTACGCCGACGACGGCAACCTGATCCAGGTGACCGACGCCCTGGGAGGAGAGCACACCTACAGCTACGACCAAGTCGGCAATCGGATCAGCCAGAGAGATGCCAATGGCAACACGACCTCCTTCGAGTATGATGCCAACGGCAACCGGGTCAAGACCACGCTTCCCTCAGGCGTCTCGGCCAGCATGAGCTACGACCGGGCCGGCAACCTGCTTTCCCGAACCGACTTCAACGGGGACACCACCAGTTATGTCTACGACTCCATGAACCGGCGCGTCTTGCGGACCCTTCCCGACTCCACGACCACGAGCTGGGCCTATACCACAACCGGCCAGATAGAAACCGTCACCGATCCCAGGGGAGTCACCAGTTACAGCCATGACGCGATGGATCGGATCGTGGGCATCGACCCTCCCGATGGCAGCTCCCTTGTCTACAGCTACGACGCCGCAGGCAACAGGACCTCCGTCGAGTCCCCGGCCGGGATCACCCTGTACAGCTATGACGCGGCGAACCGACTGGCCAGCGTCACCGATCCGGATTTGGGAGTAAGCACCTACACCTACGATTCGGTTGGGAATCTCGTCCAGATCACCAACGCCAATGGGACAGAAACGCATCATGGCTACGACAGTCGCAACCGCCTGATCACGGTCGAGCACACCGCTGCAGGCGGTGCTCCCGAGCTGGCGGGATTCAGCTATGAGCTGGATGCCAGGAGCAATCGCACCCGGATGACGGAATCGCCCAGCGGTCGGATCGTGGATTACACCTACGACGCTCTCTCCAGACTAACCCAGGAGCAGACCGGGGTGGCTATCACCAGCTATAGCTACGATGCGGTTGGGAATCGGATCAGCCGAGACGCCGAGGTTCTCACCTACGACGTCGACGACAAGCTGTTGAAGGCCGGCACGACTTCCTTCTCCTACGACAATAACGGCAACCGGCTGACCAAGACTATCGGAGCCGACCTGACCCGCTACGTCTATGATGCCCGGAACCAGTTGGTTGAGCAGACAGCGGCCGATGGAATCCTTACGACCTTCACCTACGATGCCGCCGGTAACCGGGTCAGCCGCGCCACGGGATCGGCTGAGACCCATTTCCTGGTGGATCCCCTGGATTCGAGCGGTCTTCCACAGGTGGTCGTCGAGAGGGACGAGCTGGGGGCGATCCGCTCGAGCTACGTCTACGGACAGGATCTGCTGCGTTCGACCCTGGATGGATCGAACCACTACTACCACGCCGACGGCCTGGGCAGTACACGTGCTTTGACCGACGCAGGCGGATCCGTGACAGATAGCTACGAGTACGATGCCTTCGGCAACCTGACAACGCTGACCGGATCCAGTTCCAACTCCCATCTCTTTGCCGGAGAGCAACTCGATCCGACTCTGGGTCTGTACTATCTCAGAGCCCGCTATATGGACCCCAACCAGGGACGCTTCACGGCCAGGGATCCGTTTGAAGGTCTGATCTTCGACCCCGGTTCGCTGAACAAATACGCATATGCGCACAACAACCCGGTCAATCGGACCGACCCGACTGGGCTCTTTACGCTGCTGGAACAGTCCATCTCAACGGCCATTATTGCCGTGGTCGCCACAATCGCAAGTCCATTGGCGGACTCGGCGGAACCGGCCCAGGACACGGTCGACAAGATCGAGAAGATCCTTGAAGAGTATGAGAGCCTGAAAACACTGAAGCTCAATGAGAACGCCGCTCGTGCTGAATTGGGCGCCGAATGGACCGCCGTAGTACAGGCGCTATTGAGGGGCGAAAACCAGCTGGAATCGGTTGTCGAGATCGTCCAGGCAGTGCGAGATCCGGAGAACGTGAAGCTCGGAGAAGGATCTGTCAACTTCGCCTACAAGGTCAGTGCTGCTCTGGCCGGCGACGAAGTGTTCAAGAAGGTGATCATGGCTCTGTGGAGGGGCAACACCGGCCTCTGGATGCGGATCCTTCCCGAGGGCGAAGAGGTGAGACTCCCGGCAGGATACCTGGACTGCCGTTATAACGACTATGTGAGACAGACCTTCGGCCTGCGGGTAATTCAAGATGGGGTCAGTCACTTCAAGCTCGATATTGGGAGATTCTCGGAGCTCTTCGAAGGTCTCGGCGTCGCCTCTGCCTACACAAACTTCCTGGTATTGGTAGCCGAGACCGGGGACGACCTGATGTTCAACACGACTCCGCCACCACCCGCCGGCGGTCAGTGTGCATTCTGAGGCAATACGTGTCCACCGGAGTCTCCTATGCGGAAAATGGACCCTTGATCTAAGGCCCGGTGCCGCCCGGCTCAGCGTGAATGTCAGGAGGCCCTGACACACACTGCGGCCGCTAAGAGAATCCTGTTAGACCGGGAGGATGGGGTCGGACCACGATTTCTCACTATTAGACAATAACTTATGCCAATTTCAAGTCTCCTGAGAGCCCTTACACGCGATTTTTCGGGTCAATAATGCGCTCTAGGGCTTCGAGGTGGAGAGAAAGTTCGCTTACTACACTTTGCCACGGCAGGCGCCCGGGACTGCTGGCTCAAGTCAAGCGCGAGCACATAGCTGCCGTAACGGCAAGTGCATCGCTAGGATCACTCGCCCCGATGACGATCTCGGCTGAAGCGAGGCTCCGGGGATGGATCCACCAGACTTCTCCGCTATGGTGGTAAAATTTCGATCATGTCATCGGGAACCGAAAAGCAGCGAGTGATTGAGGCGCTACAGACCCTTCCAGAAGATGCTACGATCGAAGACGCCATCGAGCGACTGTGCTTTATAGCGAAGGTCGAAGAAGGGCTCCGCCAATCCGAAGCGGGTCAAGTTGTCCCACACGAAGAGGTCAAGAAACAGTTTCTCACGTGAGAACTGTCCTCTGGACCAGCCAAGCGCGGGAAGACCTCGGCGCTATCCGCAGGTTCATCAGTAAGGATTCGCCGCACTACGCCGCCGTTGTCGTCGCCAGACTGGCTGAGGCGGCAGGGCAGGTTGGGTACTTTCCGGAATCCGGTCGCATTGTGCCAGAGTTCGCCGATCCAGCGGTGCGCGAGCTGATTCGGAAGCCATACCGGATTGTCTATCGGCTCGTCGGTGTTGAGGACGTTCACATTCTGACGGTTCACCATAGCGCCCGATTGTTTCCGTCGAGCGAGTAGCCGTAGCGATCAAGTTCCGCGACAAAGACTTTCGAGGTTTCAGTTCTGGGTAGTTGGCATCTTTCAAGAGCCGGGCCCTCCACCCCTCCACCGACATCATCTGTTCCAATACATAGCTTTTTCGTTGGTAATTTGGGGTCAGATCACGTTGTCTCGCATAGCACAACATATTGATTCTACGAGAATAATCGTGGTCCGACCCTAGATCACCTCCTAACAGCAGGTCCACACGGACCAGCTGACCCATATGAGCTTCACCGAAGTCTTTGGGCAATCCCGAGGAGACAAAGGGCCAGTCTATTTCTGTTCCAGTGCCCGCTCTCACAGTAGAAATCAATCGCTCAGGTGATTTTGGCGAGAGCGTCGAGAAGGTGGGACAGGCTCATGACCGTGAGGTTGTCGCGCTGCGGATAGCTTTCCTGGCCTCGATAGACGATCCAGGTGGGTGGCCCTCCAAGATCTCGGTGGGATTCGTAGAGTCCCCGACCTGGCCGCGGACTCAAGGTATTCTTGACCTCGATCGCAGCTAGAATTCTGAGTCCGCGCGTAATGACGAAATCCATCTCAGCGCCTACGTAGGTACGGTAGAAATGAACCTCGCATCCGGCAGGCAAAACCGACATCATCTGTTCCAGCACATAGCCTTCCCACGAGGCACCGAGTTGGGGATGCCCCTGAAGCATCTCAAAACTGGGTATCCCAAGAAGCGCGTGGAAGATCCCGGGATCACGAACGTAGACCTTGGGCGACTTGACCAGTCTCTTCTTCAGATTGATATGCCAGGGTTTGATGACTCTGATCAGAAAGGTCTCCTCACACATGGACAAGTACCGCTTCATCGTCGGCGCGCTGACACCCAAGCTCGAGGCCAACTGACTGGCGTTCCACAATTGGGCCTGGTTATGGGCTAGCATCGTTAGGAATCGGCGTACATCCGGGCTGGGAATCCTGAAACCGAGCTGTGGCAGATCTCGTTCCAGGTAGGTCGTGATGAAACCGTCTTGCCAAAGGCGGGCCTCCTCATCGCCCGAGGCTAATAGGGCTTCGGGATAACCGCCACGCCACCAATGAGTCTGGAGATCTGCGACCTCTCGAATTTCCCACCATGAAAATGGGCTCAGCTCGAGATAATACAATCGTCCCGCCAGCGACTCGGAGCTCTGCCGCAACAGACCAGGGGACGCAGAGCCGAGCAGCAGAAACCTGCCCGGTCGGCGGGCCTGGTCCACCAGCGACCTGAGGACGGGAAACAACTCAGGGCGTCGCTGGACTTCATCAATGACGACCAGACTTTCTTCGTGGGAACCTAGATAAAGCTCGGGCTCCTGCAGCCTGGCCAGATCGGAGGGCAGTTCTAGATCGAGATAGACGGCAGAAGGATGTCCTTCCAGATAAGATTTGGCAAGTGTCGTCTTGCCCACCTGTCGCGGCCCGATCAGAACCACAACAGGAAACTGTCCAAGCAGTTTCTCCAAGCGGGAAGAGATGATCCTGCCAATCATTATTGAATTATGAATATTCGATGATCATATTTCAATATTATTGGTCGCGAAGCCCTAATTTGACCCAGACGAGCTAGCTAGATAATCTAGCTAGTATGGTCATCGAAATAGGATTAGCGGATCACCTACGCTGTCCCCTACGATCCTTCGATGAGTCGCTGTTGTAGGCGGCAGGCTCGTTGGGCTTGACACACTGAAATAGGGTTCAGCGCCGTGCACGAGTAGAATGTCCGCAACATCAAACCCAGTTCCGAGGAGAGAGCCGGACAGCCGCACAATCTCCTCTATCTCCAACCCAAGTTTCTTTCGAGGCCACCGCTCCATAAGGTCGGGTTGGTCCGTTTCTTCCGGCATCCGGAATGCCAGATCCGCTCTTTCGCAGTCACGGCTCTGTCAGAAGCAGTAGCGACAATCGTCGCAGAGGTAACCAGAGTTTCTCACCGAATGAGCCGGCACCAGGACTCACCGACTACCCAATCCGGGCGATTCGGTCTGCCTCGATGTAGTACTTCACCCGCACCTCACCGGGACCTCGAAAGGGGTATCGGTCCTTTCCGAGGTACTTCGACGCCATTTTATCGATGTGGTCATCGGCTCCGTCTTCGGTGATCTCGACGACCCTGCCCCGGAC
>JAKZYH010000526.1:0-9431 GCA_047514575.1 Acidobacteriota bacterium
GAGGACTTCGATGCGGCCAACTTCTTCGCCAACGCCTCGGGACAGGAGAAGCTGCCGGTGGACTACCAGATCTTCGGCGGATCCATGGGTGGCCCGATTGTGAAGGACCGGACGTTCTTCCACGGCCACTACGAGCGCTTCGTCGATGATCTGCAGCGGCCTGGCTTCGTCACAGTGCCCTCGGCGGCGATGGTCAACGGCGACTTCTCGGGTGCGGGAGCCAACGGGCCCATCGCTCCGCTCTACAACCCGCTTGAGGTGGTGGATGGCCAGCGCCAGCCCTTCGCCAACAACCAGATTCCGTCGAGCATGCAGGGCGCGGTCTACCGGGCAATCATGTCCAGGATCGGGATCGTGGCGCCCAACCAGGCGGGTCTGACGTCCAACAACTACGCCTATGCCCAGGAGGACAACAACCGGATCGACAAGTGGTCGGCGCGGGTAGATCACCACTTCGACAGCGACGACACGCTGTTCGGCCGCTTCAGCTGGCAGCGGACGCCCTCGACTGTGCACACGGGCAACCTGGGCGTGCCGGGAGCGGAGAAGGAAGGGATTTATCGTCAGTTTCAGGATCGGTCCCGAGGGTGGCAGTCTGCAATCGGCTGGGTGAACCCGATCGGGTCGAACCTGGTGACGGAGTTCACGGCGTCGATCTGGAAGTTCCGGTGGCTGGTCTCTCGTCCTCTGGACCAGACGAACTGGCCCTTAGAGTTGGGCTACGACGATGGGGACCGCTGGGATGTGTTCCTGGCCGACGGGAGCCGGGGTGGGGCCAACATGGTGGGCATCCGGCCGACAGGCTACACGCCCTGGAACGGAGCCACAGAATCACCCCTCTCCGACTGGGGGATGGGCTTCAAGTACACGGCTTCCTGGAGGCGGGGCGATCACTACCTGAAGTTCGGTATCGAGCACACCCGCAACTTGGACGTGAACTATCACTTCATTCCGGCCTATGGCTTTGGCCGGGATAACTACGATGGTTTCGCCACGGGTCAGATCCAACGCAATGCCGATGGGTCCATCGCCGGGGCCACGTTTGGCGACAGCTGGGCGGACTTCTATCTGGGCCTGCCCGCCTCGATCACGGGCAACAACCTGGGGCTGGGAGTGAACACGGGTCACTTCAACCAGAGCCACTACAACTGGTTCATCAACGATGACTGGAAGCTGGGCCCGAATCTGACACTCAACCTGGGTCTGAGGTGGGAGCAGCCCCGGGCACCCTTCTACGAGGGGGACACGACGGGTCGGTACGCCACGGACTATTACTATTGTGCCTACGACTACAGCCAGGCCAACGGCCGCATCGATCCGGTACAGATGATGCCCCAGGGCTTCGACATCGCACAGTGGCAGGGACCGGACGGGATTGCCCTACCCTTCGCGAACCTGGACCGGCGCGGATGTTACGAGAACAAGTGGCGTTACTTCGCGCCTCGCTTCGGCCTGGCGTGGAGACTGTTCGGCACCAACCGGACGGTTCTGCGCGCCGGCGTGGGTCTGACCTACGACCAGGAGTTCGGTATTCTGCGAGCCCGGGTCATGCGTCCCCCCAGGGGTCAGGTGGGGGTCATTACAAAAACTGGATTCGAGACGCCGACGCTGTTTACGGGCCAGCGGGTTAACTTGCCGACGCAAAGCCAGTTGGGTGAGTACCTGACCTGCTACTTCTCCGAGTTGGACTGGGAGGAGGGACAGGTCTACTCCTACAACCTGTCGATCCAGCACGAGCTCTTCCAGGGCACCAAGCTGGAGGTGGCCTATGTGGGCAACCAGGGACGTCACATTCGTGAGGTTAGCCCGTTCAATGTGGCCCTACCTCAGGGTTACGTCCGACCTCTGGTAGGCGGCGACTCGGTGCAGGTGACGGATGATATCATCACGGCTGGGCCGCGGGCCTGGATCCCAGGCGATACCGGGACTCGGGAGTGGAGCGGACAGCGCGCCCGCCGGGGATACCCTCAGGTGTTTCCGTTCCCGATGCTGCGGCCTCACGGAAACACGAACTACAACTCACTGCAGCTGAAGTTGGAGCGCCGCTTCCAGGATGGTCTGGCCATGTCTTCGGGCTTCACCTGGTCCAAGGCGATGGCCTTGAACTACAACGGGACCTGGGGCGACTGGTCGGGATCGCGGGATTACGAGCGTCACGCGCTTCGTGCCCCGATGCGCTCGGATCGGTCTCTCACGTTCTACAACTCGACGATCTGGCAGCTGCCCTTCTTCCGCGGTGCCGACGGCCTCTCGCGGACCCTCCTGGGTGGCTGGGAAGCGACGGGTATCATCACCCTGACGAGCGGTGCGCCCTACCGGATCTGGTACGGAAGGGATCTCTGGAACCAGGGAGCTTTCTCCAGCATCTATGTGGATCGGGTTGGCGACGGTGACCTGGGCAGCGCAGGGACGGTTGAGCGCTGGTTCGACACCAGTGCCTTTACGGCGCCTGGCGTTCCGAATCCGGATGCTCCCGGACAGCGCATCCAGGACCTGTCTCTGTGTGCAGCGGGCGAGACGTATTGCCATGCAGCGGCGCAGAGGGCACTGGGCAATGCGGCCCCGTATCCGCTTCGCTACGACGGCGTGCCGATCGTAGACATCTCCCTGCACAAGGAGTTTGGCTTCGCTGAGGACAAGACATTCGACTTCCGAGTCGACCTGTTCAACGCCTTCAACCACTCCATCTTCAACGCTCCCAACGGCAACATGGCCCTCTCGAGTGCAGGCCGTGTGACCTCGGCGGCCACGGCCCGGCAGATCCAGTTCGGCTTCCGCTTCTCATTCTAACGGCGGACCTGAACCACGCCCAGTGTGCCAGCACATCTACGGTGTTGTCTCCACTATGGTGCTGGTAGTAGAGGTAATACCGAATCCTCACCAGGAGCATCTGCCTTACACCGGTGAGGCGCGAATGGGGTACCGGCTCTCCAACGGAAGCCAACGACGGAATGAGCTCTATTCCCCGCTCAAGATCATCGGCGAAAGCGTCGGGAGCCTTCTCTCTGTGTTGACGCCACCACTTGGCAGCCTGGCGAATCTGGTTGGTGGCGCGCGGCGAGATTCGAACACGGAGGCTCAACTTCCAGTGCTTTTTCTCAGCTCGGCGAGCAGGTCTTGACCGTCCAGATACCTGCCATTCCGGATATCCTCCACGGCGGCAGCCAGCTCGGCCTCCTGCTCCTCCGTGAGCTGGATGGGTTCCGCGGGCTCCGAGGCCACGATCGCGACGCGATCTCCTTCAGCCAAGACACCCTCTGGCACGTCGATCTTACCTGCGACGACGGTCCCTGAGATGACTTTCATGTCACAATCATACCAGTGGAAGACTGACGAGAGACGCGGCAGATCCAGTTCGGCTTCCGGTTTTCTTTTCTGAGGTGTACTCAATCTCCGGTCGGCACTAGCCGCTTCAGTTCTTCGGACCAGTTGAGGACAACGTTGATCTGGTTGTGGGTTAGCCCCCCTTCGCTTTTCACTCTTTTCACCATGACGAACCGACCATCCGGAGTGACGTCATAGTGACGTGCTGCGATGATCGGGTCCAGAGCGGTTCCCTCGAAGAGCTCCCTGGTTTTGCGGACACTGAGATCAGGTTGCATTTGAACCTCAGCCGCCATCAACTTCGCCCCATTTCGATAGAAGATCTCCTTCCCGTCGGGTGACCAAAGCGGGCGAGTACCGCCCTCCGCTGTGATGGGAATCAGAGCTCCCTGGCTCGGATACGGTTTCACATAGATCTCGTCACTTCCGGAACGATTGGAGGTGAAAACAATCCGATTTCCATCTGGTGAGAAGTCCGCACTGTGTTCTCTAAACCGGTTTACACGGACTGGGTCGACCTTTGCGCTACCATCCAACCGTAGTGCAAGAATATTGCCGCTTTTCTGAAATATCAGCACCTTACCGTTTGGAGACAAGGAGTTGGGGTACGCTGCTCCCATCTCTCTCTTGAGAATCCGCTCAGGTTCGCCGCTGCTGTCCACAGCGATCCGCCAGATGTCACCGCCCCCGAAAAAGATCTCCGTGCCATCCCGACTCCAGACAGGTGCCATTCCACCTTTGGAGGTCAATGGCGAAGGAACACATTTCCCGATCTCGCAGGTCCATATATTGAAGGGCCCCTTGCCTGCTTGCGTTTGCGCCTGAAAAGCCAGACGCTTACCGTCCGGGGACACCCTCGGCACAAATAGCGACATCTGCCTTTCGAGGAATGGCTCCCTCTGCCCGTCTCGATCGACCCAGACCAGCGCGTCTTCCCGGCGCACATCCGATCCGGGTACATATGCGAGCGAGCCGTTCTGGGAGACCTCGAACTTCGCATTCGGTCTAGCACGTCCACCCAACCACACACCGCGCACCACTGGCCTCCCGTCACCCAGCTCCATAGACTCCAGATCGAATGGTGCCGCCATAAGGGAGCCGCCCTGGCCGTAAACCAAGTGTCCTGTGGGCAGGTAGCGGGCCTTGAGGACGCTCTCCATAAGGACCCTCTCCTGGCCAGAGTCCAGAGAGAGAACCGCAACGCTCGATCTCGCCAGGCCATCCCAGATCCAGAAGAGCACTTTCTTCCCCCCGGGTAGAATCTGAGGATAGTAGGAGTATTGATGTCCTTCTGGGATCACCGGCTCAGGTGAGCCCTCCTCTGAGGAAACTCGCCAGAGACGGTCCACATCTGAGAAGATGATGGTGTCGTCCTCCCCCCAGCTTGCACCTTGCCCGGTAACCAGATTGCAGATCGTCTCGGGCTCCCCACCGAGCAACGACCATTTCTTCAGTCTTCCAGTACCCCGCTGGAAACCGGAAAAAAAGCCGACCCACTGGCCGTCAGGAGAGAAGAATGGAGCCCAGCCTTGCTCCGTACCCGGAATGAGCTTGGCTTCCTGTTCTTCCAGGGAACGCAGGTACAGCCCATGGGTGTTATCTCGGATGGCAGCATAGACCAGCTTGGTTCCATCAGGGGACAGCGCCAAGGATGCGTGTCCAGGCATCTCTTCATCGGCGGCGAGGACAATAGGAAACCGAGTGACCGCTGCCGGTGGGGGCTGGCTGTCCTTCTCGGGATTCCAGAGGAAAGGCCCCAGAAGCGCACCCCCAAGGATCATCAACAAACCAAGGGCGGCTAGAGGGATCCGCCGCTGCCATCTGGCTGGAGTCGCAGTTGCCACTCCCACTGGCTCACTCGACGCTTCCACAATCTCGAGACCTGCATCGCCAATGTCCCTCAGTCTCGAACCGAGATCCTTCTCGAGACAGCGGCGCAGAAGTTTCTGGATGGCCAAGGGGGTCGCCTTTGGTAAAACCTCCCAGGTCGGCTCTTTCTGGAGAACCTTGGCGATGGAGTCGGAGACCGTCTCGCCTCCAAATTCCTGTTTCCCCGTAAGACACTCCATTAGCACACATCCGAAGGCCCAGATATCGGTCCTTTTATCTACGGGCCTTCCACGGGCTTGTTCCGGACTCATGTAGGCCGCCGTCCCTAGGATCATCCCCGCCTGTGTCGCCTCCATCGTCAGCGTGGGGGAGTGCGCGAGTTCCTGGTGTGACAGCTCCGGCTCCAATGCCTTCGCCAGGCCGAAGTCCAGGACCTTGACTTTGCCCTCGGGCGTGATCTTCACATTAGCTGGTTTCAGATCTCGGTGAATGATGCCCTTCTCGTGAGCCGCCTCCAGGGCCTGGGTGATCTCCAGGGCAATATGAAGAGTCTCTTCTACACGTATAGGACCTTCTGCGATTCGCTCGGCTAAGGTAGGCCCCTCGACCAGCTCCAGCACCAGTGCCCGAAGGCCATCCGCTTCCTCCAGTCCATAGATGGTGCTGATGTGGGGATGATTGAGGGAAGCCAGAACCTCAGCCTCTCGCTGAAAGCGGCTCATTCTCTGACGATCCTCGACGAACTTCTCAGGCAGGATCTTCAGCGCGACCTCGCGGCCTAGCCTGGTGTCCGTGGCCTGGTAGACCACCCCCATGCCGCCTTGGCCGAGCTTGGCCGTGATCTTGTAGTGGTTGATGCTCTGGCCGATCACAACCCTTTTCCTAGTTTCCGGTCGGCACCAGCCGCTTCAGTTCTTCGGACCAGTTGAGGACGAGGTTGATGCTTCGGGCTGGTGTCGACTTCTGTTGGCCTTTCTTGGTCATGACGAACCGCCGGCCATCCGGGGTGAGGTCGTATTGACGGGCTAGATTAACGGGGGGGAGGATTCCCTCGAAGAGCTCCCTGGGTTTGCCGACTCCAAGATCAGGTTGCGTTCCAATAGAAACCACCATCATCTTCGACCCATCGCGATAGAAGATCTCCCGCCCGTCGGGTGACCAGAGCGGGCGACTACCGCCCTCCGTTGTGATGGGAATCAGTCTTCCCTTGCTCGGGTAGCTCTTCACATAGATTTCGTCTCTCCCGGAACGATTGGAGGTGAAGGCGACCCAGCTCCCATCTGGTGAGAAGACCGGATGGTCTACCTTGAACCCGGTTACCTGGAATGGCTCGACCCTTGAGCTTTCATCCAACCGTAGAGTCAGAAGGTCCTTGACCTCACCCTCCGGGGACTCCAGGAAAGCCACAACCACCCCGTCGGGAGAAATGGAGTAGGGCAACTGATTCAACTTCCGCTCGAAAACCCGCTCAGGCTCGCCACTGCCGCCGGCAGCAATCCGCCAGATGTCGCCGGCCCGAAAAAAGAAGAGCTCTGTACTATCCCGACTCCAGACAGGTGCTATTCCAGTGGTCAATGGTGAAAGGACGCATCGCTCGATCTCGCAGGTCCAGAACTTGTGGGATCCCGCTTCTGCCTTTGCCTGAACGGCCAGTCGCTTGCCATCCGGGGACAACCTCGACAAATATAGCTGCATCTGGGTTTTGAGGAGTGGCTCTTCCCGCCCTTGGCGATCCACCCAGACCAGCGCATCCTCCGAAGGCATATGCGATCCGGGTACATACACAAGCGATCCGTTCTGTGAGACCTCGAAACTCGAATGCACCCCTCCTGCCAACAACACGCCATCTACCACAGGTACCCCTGGTCCCCGAAGTTTCAGCGAGCCCAGATCGAAGGGTGCCGCTAAAACGGAGCCGCCCAGGCCGTAAACCAGGTGCCCTGTGGGCAAGTAGCGGGCTCTGCCGTCTCCGGCGACAAGAATGCTGTGCTGGCCAGTTTCCAAGGAGAGCACTCCGATGCTCGTCCCCACTCCTCCTATGTCTAAGATCAAGAAGAGCACGCCCCTACCCCCTGGCAAAATCTGGGGGTAGTAGTAGTCTCCTTCTGGGATCAGCGGCTCCGGCGTGCCCCCAGTTGACGAAACTCGCCAGAGACCGGGTAGTTTTGCGAAAATGATGGTCTCATCCTCACCCCAGCTCCCACCTTTCCCCTCCCCCACCTCGCAGATCGTCACGACCTCTTGATCGCGCAGGGACCACTTCTTGAGTTTGCCCTTAGCCTGTCGGAAATCGTCGAAAAAGCCGACCCACTGGCCGTCGGGAGAGAAGAACGGAGCCCAGCCGCCTTCGGTCCCGGGGATGGGCCTGGCTTCCAGTTGATCCAGGGGACGCAGGTACAGTCGTCTGGTGCCATCTCGCTGGGCGGCGTAGACCAGCTGAGTTCCATCAGGGGACAGCGCCAGGGATTGTGACGGGGAAATCACCTCACCGTCGGGGAGGGTAAACGAAGACCGAGTGACCGTTGCCGGTGCGGCCTGGCTTTCCTCCTCGGGATTCCCCAGGGAAGCATCCAGGAGCACAGCCATCATGCCCAGCCACAGACCGAAGGCGTACATCATCAGATCTAATCACTTCGTCGGTACTTTGCGCTCAAGTTCTTCAAACCAGTTTTGAATGACCTTGAACTCTGTCGTAGGGCGGTCGGAAACGGCCAGAAAATACTGGCCGTCCGGTGCAACATCGTAAGAGCGATGCCCGTACACATCTGTACGCTCGAGAGGCAGATCATCGAACAGTACGGCAGGTACGGAGACTTGTATCTCCGGCTCGCTCGTGAACCTGACCGCAAGAAACTCGTCTCCATGCCGAAAGAAAAGCTCGCTGCCGTCGCGCGACCACACCGGCTCTGTCCCGCCGTCGATCGATACCACGACAACGCTACCCTTTGGATAGGGTTTCAGGTAAACCTGCCGCTGACCGGACTCGTCCGACACGTAAGCCAGGAAGCGGCCATTTGGAGAAAACACGGGAGAGGTCTCGTTGGCTGGCGATTGCAGAACCGGTTCCGGCTCTTCGTCCCTGGGAAGGACCCAGATGTCCGATCCGGTCTGCGGATGTATTTCGAAATACAAGAGGAGCCGCCCGTCACCCGACCAGGACGACGGGAACTGGGGGAATTGCCGGGGCAGCAACAGACGAGGCTCCCCGCGCTCCTCCACGTCGATCTCGTAGAGGTCCCAGCCTGCCCCCCCGGCGGACGCCACCGTCACGTGTCTTCCATCCGGATGCCAGATGGGTAGGATGGCATTTTTGTGCTTCCCGCTGAACAGGCCGCTCACCGCCTTTCTCCTTATATCGAGACTCCAAAGCCTACCCTGCTCGTCATGAAAGACGGCCGTCTTGCCGTCTGGCGATAGGCGAACGTCGGCGAAAGCACCCTGGCTCTTCGTCCGCAAAGTAGTCATCGCGCCATCCCGGCCCACCTTCATCAAGGTTGTTTCGCCCATCTCGTGGGTTACGTAAACCGCCGTTCCGGTCTGCGAGATGGCTATGTAGGGGTATGCGGACTTGCTGTCCAGGAGGCGGACTCCATTCAAAACCGGTGTATCGGATCCGCTGACGGCGAGTTCCTTCAGATCGAAGGGTGCCGCAAGAAAGCTTCCGTTACCCGATAGATCACCGAAAGCGAGATGACCCGATGAGAGATAAATGCCATTTGTAAGCTTTGGGTGGGCCAAAGTCATGCGGCCGCTCTCAAGGTCTAATATACGCACTTCAGGCCCATTCTTCCCCCCCCAAACGGAAAACAAAACCTGTCCCCCTGGAAGGTGCTGGGGCCAGACATGTGCACGGCCGTCTTCTCCAAAATCGGGCCGAGTGAGCCGTTCCGGTGTTCCTCCATCCGCAGAAACGCGCCAGAGTCCACTAACCATGTTCGGAGCGAAAACGATGAAGTCGTCAACGCCCCAGCTCGCTCCGGGACTGCCTGGGCCGGAGGCGTCTGCGACAATGATGGGTGGGCCACCGTTGACGGACGCCTTCTTGAGCTTGCCGGGGGTGAAGAATCCTATCCAATTACCGTGCGGCGAGAAGAAAGGGGCCCCGGCGTCCTCGCTGTCGGGAACTCTGTCGAATCCGAAGCTGTCCATAGACCGAAGAAAAAGGGGTCATCCGGTAAATGGGGAGGTGGGGACGTGGTTGGCACCTTCCGGATCCCAAATCTGCTCCCCGTTCGCTTGTCCATATAGTCGGCTGCAGTAGCAGAGGCCGTGGGAAC
>JAKZYH010000527.1:0-2762 GCA_047514575.1 Acidobacteriota bacterium
GATGACTGCTCGGAGTTTCCCACAGTTCCCAAAGCCTCTGCTGCTACTGATATATATCTTTTAGGAGAATTCCAGAGCAAAAACAGACCGGACCTGAATCGCAAGCGAACCACCCACCTCCCCATTTACCGGATGACCCAATTATCTTCAGCCTGATCCTGGGGCTGATGTTCCGCAACTGGGCCCGCCAGATGAGGTTGGACAGGGAAGATAAGAAGTGGCTTCGTCAGGCCCATCGCTATGCCGTGCACGACGCTTCAGGTCTTCCGGAGGCCGGGCGCTTCAACGCCGGTCAGAAAATGCTCTTCTGGACTCAGTGCGTCGTTACCCTGATCTTGTTCCTCAGCGGAGTCGTCCTCTGGTGGCCGGCCCTCATGCCTCGATCGCTCAGCTTGGCCGCCATCCTGATTCATCCGATTGCCGCCCTGATTTCCCTACTAGCCATCATCGTGCACATCTACATGGGTACCGCCGCCGTACCCGGGGCCTTCCGGGGGATGATCCATGGATGGGTTGGTCCTCGCTGGGCTACCTCCCATCATCCCAAATGGTATCGAGAGACTTCCAAGCGCTGAGTGCCAGGCGGATAGCCCGAGCGAGACAACTTGTTGATCTCTACCCGTCCTCTCAGGAGGTCCTGGATTTTTTTGCTGAACTGGTTGCGTTTCAGCGAGGTATCTTCCAGGAGGTCGGACAGCGAGCGGCGCTACCTGACTTTCACACTCCTCTGGTCAACTTGATTACCACAATCGGTCCAACGCCGATGCGGCAGCGGGCCTCCACCCTGGACGAGCCCGGTCTTCGCAGGGCCCTTGAAGATTACTGGAGTCAAGTGGACACCTGCTCGCCCGATAGTCTCTTCGCGAGGGTGTTGCTGCAACCCTATTCCATCAAGATGGATCTGGAGCCGCCCTCTGCCAGTGAGGAGCGCTGTCCGCAGTGTGGACATCGACCTCAAGTCTCGGTCCTGAGGCCTGAAGGCCACGGGAAGGCCCTGACGCTGGTCTGTTCTCTCTGCCTGCACGAATGGTCGTTTGCACGAGGAAAGTGCGCAGCCTGCGGGGAGGACGATGAGAAGGGGATGTCTTACTATGCCTCGTCCGGCTTTGAGCACATCCAGGTCGTGGCATGTGAGGCTTGCCAGACCTACCTTCACAGCATTGACCTCTCCCGGGAGATCGCTGCAATTCCAGATGTCGACGAGCTGGCCGCGCTTCCACTCGACGTCTGGGCGCAGCGGCAAGGGTTTCACAAGCTCCAGCCGAACTTTGCCGGGATCTAGCCCGGATTTCTCATCGCTTGCCGTAGTAGACTGGCGATGAGAAATGCGGGCTAGGGTTCCTCACAACGTGCAATTCGCGATTTCTCCACAAATGGTATTCTCAGCGCCATGAAATCGGTCAGGGCATCAGCAGATATCGGGGGGACATTTACCGATGTTGTCCTGATAGGCGACGACGGCACAGTGATCGTTACAAAAGTTGCCAGCACGCCGGACGACTATAGCCAAGGGGTTGTCGAGGCTCTGACTCAGGCGATGCGGAAGCTTGAGATCGGGCCGGAGGAGGTCACCGAGGTCAGTCATGGCTTCACGGTTGCTAGTAATGCCATCCTGGAGCGCAGGGGCGAGAGAACTGCACTGATTACGACGGAGGGGTTCAGGGACGTTCTTGAACTGGCTCGCATCCGAACTCCTCGGCTTTACGATCTGTATTACCGCAAACCGGTGCCTTTGGTCGAACGGCGCCTTCGGCTCGAGGTCAAGGAGCGGGTCAACTTCCAGGGCGAGGTGCTTTCCCCTCTAGAGATGGCAGATGTAGAACGTGCCGTCGAATTTCTCAGTGCGGAGAAGATCCAGTCGGTCGCGATCTCCCTGATACATGCCTACGCTAATCCGGATCACGAAAACCAGATCGCAAGCTATCTCAAAAGCAGGATTCCAGATTTGAGCCTCTCCGTCTCGAGCTCTCTTCTGCCAGAGATGGGAGAATATGAGCGAACCAGCACCACCGTGATAAACGCTTATGTCCGCCCCGTCGTCGCCAGCTATTTGACCGAGCTCGATCAGAGGATCCAGAAGATGGGAGTCCGCGTGCCGCTGACCGTTATGCAGTCCAGCGGTGGTCTGGCCCCAGTCGAGTTGGCCGTTGAGAAGCCGATGTACTGTGTCGAATCGGGGCCAGCGGCCGGCGTGGTAGCTGCTTTTCATCTGGGTCGCCGCCTCGGCCTTGGAGACATGATCACGTTCGACATGGGAGGCACCACTGCCAAAGCCTCGATCATCGAGGCTGGGGAGATACTCCGGGCCCCGGAGTACGAGGTTGGAGGAGGCATGAGTGTAGGACATCGCCTCCTCAAGGGCAGTGGATACATCCTCCGAGTGCCCACCATCGATTTAGCGGAGGTGAGCGCTGGAGGCGGCAGCGTAGCCTGGGTAGACAAGGGAGGGGCGCTTCAAGTCGGGCCTCGAAGCGCTGGGGCCGTGCCCGGGCCCGTTTGCTACGGCAAAGGCGGCTCCGAGCCGACGGTCACAGATGCCAACGCTCTTCTTGGATATCTCAACCCGGACTACCTGTTGGGTGGAGATTTTCGGCTGAACCGACTGGGAGCAGAGCGGGCCCTTCTCGACAACGTGGGAGAACCCCTGGCTATTGATGCAACCGAAGCCGCCTATGGCATTCATCGACTCGTCAATTCCAACATGGCCCGTGCCGTCAGTGCCGTCTCCCAGGAGCGAGGCCGGGATCCACGTCGCTTTACCC
>JAKZYH010000528.1:0-6013 GCA_047514575.1 Acidobacteriota bacterium
GGTAGAAGCAGCTCGTGCCAGAGGTCAGGATGTGACGACCGATCAGCACACCCGCATGTATGGAACCACCAATCTGAGCACGATGCTGCCTCAGTGGGCACTGGAGGGAGGTCCTGGTTCTATTGCCGAGCGGCTGAACGACCCGAAGACTCGGAAGGAGATGAGCCAACACTCCAGCATCATCGTCTCCTTGGCACAGGGTGACTGGAATCGAATTGTCGTTTTTCGCAGCAAGGCCCTGCCCGAGATCTCGCAGAAAAGCATATTCGAGATCGCTGATACCTGGGGTGTCGGTATTTACGATGCGATCTACGACATCCTACTGGCGGAAATCGATGATCTGCACGCCTTGATGGTCATCTGCCTGGCCTACGAGGAAGCAGATCTACATCTGCCCGTGAGCCTCCCTTACTGTATGCCGGGCTCGGATGCAATCGCGCTGGCGCCGGATGGGCCCCTGCAGGACGAAACCTTCCACGGATCCTATACCTGGGCAGGTTACTACTATCGTACGTTTGCCCGGGACAAGGCCCTTTTCAGCCCCCAGGAAACAGTACGCCGCATGACGTCCTTGCCTGCAGAACGCATGGGATTGAGGGATCGGGGAGTCATTCGGAAGGGGAACTGGGCGGACCTTGCAATCTTCGATCCCGCAGCCTTTTCCGATCGCGGAACGACCTTCGAACCGAATCAGGTGTGTCAGGGCATGGTCCATGTCCTGGTCAATGGGATAGTCACCCTACAGGATGGCAAACTGACGGGCGAAAGAGCGGGAAGTGTCCTGCGCCATTAGCCGCTCGGACGGCACGATCTATTTTACGGACCCGCCCTACGGAATCATTCCCGGTGAATCGTCGTCGTACAGTAAGCAAAAAGAACAGCCGTGCAACGGCGTGTACCGCATTTCGCACGACGGTGTTTTCGCACGGGTCGCCGACGATTTCGACCGTCCCAACGGGCTCGCCTTTTCTCCCGACGAGTCGGTGCTGTACGTCAACGACACGCCCCGCAGCCAGGTTCGTGCGTTCGAGGTTCACACCGACGGCAGCTTGACCCATTCCCGGGTCCTTGCCGACATTCTTTGCCGCGCATGACCTAGATGGAAACGGCGTCTTCGATGATGGCAGGCGGGGCAGTAACATCAATATTGACACAGACGGCGATGGCAAGATCGGCAGAATGGAAGAAGTGTTCCGATCGCTGCAGATCATCAAGTCCTGCGCTGACTCCTTCCTCATCGCTGTGCTTTCCCCAGACGGATCCTTCGTCAAGCTGGTTAGGACCGAAGTTCAAATCCCGCGTATCGGCGAGCCGGCGCCTGAGTTTGCCTTAGAGACAACAAACGGCAAAACGATCACGTCAGGAGAGTTAAGGGGCAAGACGTACTTACTGGACTTCTGGGCCTCCTGGTGTCGTCCGTGCGTAGCAAAGTTTCCAAGACTCCAAGAACTCGAGCGGGAGTGGGAAGGCAGGGTCAAAGTAATCGCCGTGAACGTCGACAACGAAAAGAAAGCGGCGAGCGCAGAGAGGATCATCGGCGAATACGAACTGAACTGGGCTCACGTCATGAGCAAGAGGGGAGATGATGATCCCCTATGGAAGATGTTCGGCAGTATGGAGGGTCTCCTAATGGCGGTTCCGCTCTATGTACTCGTCGACAGCCGAGGTTACGTGCGGTATGCGAGCCATGGGGGTACCGATCTCAAAGAACTCGCAACCAACATCGATTCTGTGATTGGAAAGTGAGACTAGTAGGTGCTTCGTCAGGGAAGTGACGAGCGATCATGGGTTCTGCCTCGAGGTAATCTAGCGCTCGGCTGAGTCCCCAGGCCCAAGCGCCAATCGCCCCCCATTGATCCGGGGCCAGCTGGCTCTGAGTTCCTTCGTAAAAAAGGGGATGCACCCCATTTTGGAAGCCGTCATCAAAGTCGGGATCGATGTCCCGATTATCGACGACGATCCCTTCTTCTTTGGAGGGACGCATCCACTGGTCCGAGAGCGTAATGCCGGGGTCAGTGTGAATCGAGTGATTCGCATTGAAATTGAGTCCCAGAAAGGCGGGGACCGCCTCTTTTTCGCTATTGAGAAGGTAGATCAGTAGGTTGATGCTGGGGCCTGTTTTGTCGTTCTTGAAGAAAATTGAGACCTGTTTGCGGGTGGCTAGGCCACCCAGGGCCGAGGGGTCAACCAACACCTTATGAGCCGTGGTCCGTGGTCGTCCAGGGCTTCGACCATAGACGTGAGTCTCGAAGAGTTTGAGAATCTCCACTCGCCTGAGCCGGCGCCAGGTCTCTTTATGCGTGATCCTGCTTCCGCTGGATGTCAGCAAGGGATCGGGCAGCGTGTAGGGCGGCACCTTCGATTCGTCGTAATTGTACGACTCTTCCTGGATTTCAGCGGGTGAATTCCAGATGAGTCCCAGTGTTACCCCACAGAGGATTGTGATTATCCGCACAGTCGGCACCCTCTTAATCGAAAACAACGACAACCTCCTCCAGAATGGGAGACACGGCCCCAGTTGCCGTTGGATTGAGAACAGCCCGATATTGCATCGCCTGGTGGGAAGTATCGAAACGGCGTAGGGTTCCCGGCTGTTCGTAGTAGGTGCCGGCCCCCCCAGGACCCATCCAGGAAGCCTTCTCCAGCCCCTCGGCCCCGGCAGCGCTGCGCAGCTGCAGGCGTACCCGGCTTCCGTGCGGCGTCTGGGCCTTCCAGGTAATGCCGCGAGGAACCGAGTCGCCATAGACGTGAACGGAGGAGATGTAGTCGTATTCATGACGGCGATCATAGATGTTGCCCAGGTCGACACCCGAGTCGTTGTGGGGTCCACGGGCGGGTATTCCCAGTCGCCTGTCTGGCTGAAATCCGTCCGCCCCTCCCCAGTAGAGAAAGGAATCGGTGACGTGATCGCCGAAGGATCCGATTTGGTTGGGATCTCCCTCGGAGCGATGACAGACCATGAGGATATCAGTGTACCCGTCCTGGTTGAAATCGGTGACCAGGCTCCCTGCGCCCGAATTGGTAGGCAAGGTAAACATCCGCTCGGCGGGAAAGCCATCCGGCCCTCCCAGGTAGATTCGCGACAGGGTGGCCCGGCTGGAGCCCGTGTTGTAGTTGGGGCAGACCAGATCCAACCAGCCATCCTGATTGACATCCGCCACGGTGATGAGGTTCGTGCCCTCAATCTCGAAGGAATCTCGTCGCTCCTTCGAAAACTCCCCCGGCCCGGCAGCCCAGTAGACAAAGCCGGTGGTCAGCCGCTTGCCTGCCTCGATACTCCGACTCAGCACCAGATCCAGGGTGCCGTCCTGGTTCAAATCTGCCACTTCGACGTCACGGAGCCCCTTTGATCCGGCAACGAAGTCCCGGCGAGAGGAAGAGTAGTTGCGTGTCCCATCTCCCCAAAAAATGGGGACACCTTCATCCCCGCCGGCGAAGAGCAGATCGAGGAATCCGTCCTGGTTGATGTCGGCAACTGCGGGAATTCCGGAGCGCCCTGTGGGAAGTTCCAGACGCTCGGGCACCACGTAACCATCCGCTCCTCCAAAAAAGACAAACGCACCTTTCTCCTTATCGGTTGCCTTGGGAGCATTGGACAGCACGATATCCAGATAGCCGTCCCGGTCCAGGTCCGCCACAGTGGCTCCGGCACTTCCATTCCCAGTCAGCGCCGAACGCCTGCTGGGAGAAAAGCTCTTGGGGCTGCCCCAGTAAATATTGCTTTCCTGCTTCCAGCGCACAGTCTCTCCGAAATTGGACACAATCAGTTCGGTCCATCCATCGTCATTGAGGTCTGCGGCGGCCCACTCGTAGGGATCGACTGCTGGTAGGGACAGCCTTCGTTTGGGACTGTAGTTCCCCTGCTGATCCCCCCAATAGACATAGATGGGACTGTTCCCTCCCCGGCTGCGACCAACGGTGTTGTTGAAGAGGAGATCCAAATGGCCGTCCCCGTTGAAGTCGGCAGACAGGTTGCCAACCGCCCCCTGGGTAAAAAGGGAGGTGCGCCGTGTATCGAGAAACCCTTCGGGCTTGTTCCAGAAGATGTAGGAAGGCACATCGAAGGAAAAGTGCTCCTTGTAGTTCGAGACGATGATTTCTTTCCAGCCGTCCTGGTTCAGGTCCGCTGTCGAGACGCCCCAGGCACCGACAGTCTCGAATTCCTGACGGCACTCGGCCGAGAAACCTTCGGCCGATCCCCAGTAGAGGTAGGAAAACGTGAGGGGATTCCCTTCCGCCTGGTGATTGCTGCAGAAGATATCGGGTTTGCCATCGTTGTTGAAGTCATCCACCACACAGCCACGAGCGTTATGGGTGGGAAGCTCATGCCGGTCCTGCTCCGAAAAGCCGCCATCGCGATTCAGATAGACGTACGAAACGGGCCCCTTTCCATTCGCAAAAACGATATCGCTGCGGCCGTCGGCGTCGACATCGGCCAGCTCCACCGACCACGCCTGGTGGGTCGGAAGCTCGGTCCGCCGGCCCGGATCGAAGCCTTCAGGGCCGCCCCAGTAGACAAACGAGTTGACGTCGGCATTCCCGCCCGCCTCCTGATTGGCGAATACCACGTCTGGCCAGGAATCTCCGTTCAGGTCCTCAACGGCGACGTCGGACGCTCCCAGGGCGGGCAAGTCGGTGGAATTCTTGGGATCGAATCCCTTCTCAGACCCCCAATAGATCGGACAAGGCGACTCGTAGCCTCCCCCCCGAAAGCCGACTCGATACTCCCAGAATCCGGCGGACAGAGCGAAGATGATATCGAGATGGCCATCCCGGTTCAGATCGCCGATCGCACTGCCCTGGGCCGCACGCGTCGGCAGCGTCAGCTTGCGCGAAAAGGGATAGAATCCTCACTGGGAGGCATCCTTCCGCTCTTGCAGCTCCTTGATTCCTCCGAAATAGACGAAGGAATCCATCCCATCCCAGGTCCCGTTGGTGTAATTCGCCAGGACCAGATCCATCTGGCCGTCGTTGTTCAGATCGGCTGCGGACGACCACTGGGCTCCGTCATTCGGAACGTAGGACTTGCGTAAAACGTCGAAGTCTTTCCCGTTCCCCCAGTAGATCTCTGCATCCAGTTTCTCGCGGTGGGGATGGGTGTTGGAAAAGACAAGATCCATGTACCCATCGTGGTTGAGATCCCAGCGGTTGATCAGCTGGATCCGTCCTTTCCGGGAGACGTAGGTGTTGGCACCTCCATCCCCGAAGCTGCCGTCAGCGAAATCCTCAAAGCTGCTTTCGCGCCAGACGTCATTGCCCAGGATGGGAAGGGTTAGCATGAAAAAGATCGGCAAAACCGACACATGCTCTCTGAAAAACCAACCGCGTTTCGACCGACTATCCATCGTCAATGGTCCTCTGGAACCCCCGGTCGTCAGACCCGGTTCCTTGGGATTGGCAAGCGCTTCCGCAAGACCTTGTGAATACTGAAAGGTCTGGGCCCCTGCGAATCAGCGACGCGCCTCTTCCAGGTAGCTACGCGCAAACTCCAACAGCCCCGACGATCTCAGACCGATGCGACGAGCCTCCTCTTCGGCCTTCTCGATGCTCCAGTCATCGTGAAGCACTCTATAGATGATCCAGAAGCCGCCCACTCGACTGGCGCTAGCGCAGTGGATGAACACCGGGTGATTGGACTCCTCGGAAACAACTTCTAGAAACTTGTCGACTTGCTCTGCCTGCAGGTTTGACGAATCGACCGGAATGTTGAAGAAGTTGAGACCAAGAGATCGAGCCGCTTCTTTTTCCTGCTGGAACAGATCCGTTTCCCCAGGTCTTCGCAGATTGAGAAGGCTCCGAACACCCTGGGCTTTGAGCTTGCTCAAATCCTCGAGAGACGGCTGGCCACCGGTGCAGAAGTTTTTGCCGATCCAGAGAAAGTTCCCCGCCGAAATTGACGAATCTTCCTCACCCGAAGAAGCGAGTGAGCAAGCGGCGAGAAGGCAGGCGAAGAGGATAAAGCTACTCGTAGCTCTCATTGTCACACAGTATAGCTTCAGAACAGGGGTGACGC
>JAKZYH010000529.1:0-13542 GCA_047514575.1 Acidobacteriota bacterium
GCCATCGGAGCTCGACTCAAACGATCCGGGATGCACTGGAGCGTACGGGGAGCCAATTCCATCATGGCCCTTCGTTGCGCTCGACTCAGTGGACGCTTTGAGGATTTTTGGGAATGGAGGGCCGATCATCGAGCCGCGGCAATGATCCATTCGTCACTTTTTTGTCGTGCACCCCCTGCGCATGCTGTGTATCGTCTTGGCGACCACTGTGCGCATGACCTGAACGCCCAGAACATTCAACAGCTTGCTGTCTATTGACTTTGAGGCCGACAGGACTCGAACCGTCTCAATCAAGAGCTTCAAAGCGTCTCCTTCTCGGCGTCGCAATCAGCTACGACGCTGCTGATCTTACTATAGTTGAGTCGGGAAGGGTCACGACGGGTGGTTCGTGCCCTCGGGGACCATGCCCTCAAAGGTCGCGGTGCTAAGATGAAACTTCATTTGTTAGGAAATCATGCACGACCCTGATGCTGGTAGCCTGTGTATAATCCCCTAGCGAGGACGAACGTAGCCGATGTGTGCGGACGCTAAGATTTCCACCTCCTGTTTTGCCGGTGAAGGGTTTGTCGAGAACCAATTGGACTCTGGAACCAATGTGCTTGCAGAGGGGCACCGGCACCGCTGGCGACTGCTGGATGAGTCGCTGTGGATCCCACGGCAGCATTCTGAAAAGCCGGACCCGGTTCTCGCTGTCTTGAGGACCCTCTTCGATCAGCCTCGCTGGGTCGATCCCAGCTACCTTTACGATGATCGGGGCTCTGACTTGTTCGAAGAGATCAGCCAACTCCCCGAGTACTACCTCACCCGCTTGGAAGATGGCATCCTGGAGCGAGAGGCAGCGGAGATCATCGCTGCGGCGCCGGTCGAGTGTCTGGTCGAGTTGGGCGCAGGGTTCTCGAAGAAGACGCGGCACTTGCTGAGAGAGCAGGTGAGACAGCGTGGGCGAGGAATCTTTGCCCCGGTCGACGTGAGTCCTCTGGCCTTGACGGGTTCGCGCGATGCCCAACAGCAGGCCTTTCCCGAGATCCAGTTTCAGGGCCTGGTCGCACGCTACGAGGAAGCGATCGCAAGCATCGACATTGAGCTCCCTACGCTGTTCGTTTTCCTGGGCAGCACCGTAGGGAACTTTACCAGGGTGCAATTCGGGCACTTCTTACATCAGCTGTCCAGCAGTATGGGACCCAACGACTTCTTCTTGCTTGGTGTGGATGAAGTAAAGCAAACCGAGATCGTGGAGCGCGCCTACAACGATTCCAGAGGATTGACGGCGGACTTCGTCCTCAACGCCTTCGACCACATCAACCAACTCACCGGTAGTAACTTCGACAGGGCGAAGATGGAGTATTCCCCGCTCTACAATTCACAGAAGAATCAGATGGAGATGTATGCAGTGGCTACTTCTCCCCACGAGATCCGATTTCCAGAGATGGAAGCATCGTTTCGGTGGAAAGAAGGCGAGCCGATCCTGCTGGAGATCAGTCGGAAGTTCGATTTGGCTTTGCTCCTCAGCCAGCTTCGGTTTTTCGGATTGGAGTTGGTGGAACGCTACCATGATCCTCAACAGTGGTTCTCCGTCTTGTTGCTCCGCAGGTCCTCCTGACTACCTCGGGGAGGGGGTTGGGAATTTCCCGGAGGTGAGTCTTGACCCGAGCCTCTCAGCTTCGGACATCTCTGGCTGCGATAGTTTTCGCCATCTTCCTCACCGTTGCCGCCTTTGCTGCGGCTGCCGAGGCGCTCCAGGTGCCATCTTCCGACTCGCTTTCCGTCGTGATTCGGGGTGGACGGGTCATCGATGGAACCTCAGATTCCGCGTTTAGTGCAGATATCCATGTTCGCGATGGCCGCATCGCAAGCATAGGGGAGCTGGGGGAACTGAAGGCCGACAGAACCATAGATGCCACCGGCCTGTACGTGATTCCCGGCTTTATCGATCTCCACAGCCATGCAGAGGCGGGACTCTCCGACCCCCGCCTGGCTGCCGCCGTCAACAACATTACTCAGGGGATTACGACCGTGGTGGTGGGACAGGATGGGCGCCACCCCTGGCCGGTGGGATCCAGCCTGAGCTCCCAAATCGTCAAGTGGAAGAGTCACGGGCTTGGAAACAACGTCGTCCCATTGGTGGGGCAGGGAAGCGTCCGTCTAGAGGTCATGGGTTGGAGTTCGAAGCCTGCCACTCCTTCCCAGACGGAGCGAGTCGCCGCCAAGGTTCGGGAATACCTCGAGCAGGGGGCCTGGGGGATCTCGACTGGGCTCAGCTATTCTCCGGGCTATTTCTCTTCCACGGCAGAGGTGATTGCCAGTGTCCGTCCGGTCAAGGAGACCGACGGCTTCTACATCAGTCATTTGCGGGACCAGAGTGATCATCTACTCACGGCTATCGACGAGTTGGTGGAGATTGCAGAAGCCACCGGCGTTCGTTCTGTCGCGACTCACATCAAGTGTGCCGGGCCTCGCAATTGGGGGAAGGCCGGTGCGGCGGTAGCGCGTTTGAAGAAAGCCCGGCAGGCAGGCCTGGCAGTCTATGCGGATCTTTATCCCTATGCGACTTCGAGTGATGGGATCCATGTGTCTCCGCAATCCCTCGAGGAATCGATCCAGGACCTGGATCGCTCTGATTGGGAGTTCTTGCTGGAACTCTCGATGAAGGAGCTGCTGCGGACGGCCTATCGACTCAACCCGGCTCTGAAGGCGCTCTACACCCATGAGTTCCTGGGGCGGCAGCCCGCTGCCATGATCCAGTCGGGACTGATCGATTCGCTACGGGAACACCTGCGCTCAGAAAAGGGTTCTCTTGAGCGTCTACAGCGGCTGATGGAGAATTCCCAGCAGCGCGAGAAAGCAATTCAGCGCCTGGAGCGGGAACTTCGACTCGGCGGGGGCGGTGACCAGTTTCGGATCGCGAAGCACCCCGATCGGAGCCTGTTGGGCCTGAGACTATCCGAGGTCGCCCGGCGCAGGCGGCTCTCGGAGGCACAGACCTCTTTGGACCTGGTTCTGGAGGGTGCTTTGTTCACCCGGTTCCACATGTCCGAAGAGGACGTGATCACCTTCATCAAGCAGCCCTTCGTTGCGGCTTGCACGGACGGTAGAATTCCAGGGAGCGGGAAGGAAAAGATTCATCCCCGATCCTACGGCGCTTTTGCACGGAGACTTCACCGCTATGTCAATACCTTGGGAGCCATCGATCTCAGCTTCGCTGTCCACACCGCAACGGGACTGCCAGCGGAGATCATCGGGCTTCAGGATAGGGGGCTGATTCGCACCGGACAATGGGCTGACATCGTCATCCTCGACGCCAAGCGCATCCGGGACAAGGCCACCTTCAGCGATCCGCATCAACACAGTGAGGGGATCGAGTGGGTGCTGGTCAATGGCCGGATCGTTCTGGAGAGGGGTAGACCCAATTCCAGTCGGGCCGGGAGGGTGCTGCTCAAGACCGGCGGGGCTCCAGGATCGTAGGTCGATATGCTGGCCGACTTTGCCATCTTTGCCGTCGTTCGGGCTTTCTTCCTCATCTTGTGCCTGCTGCCCAGGGGCCTGGCGTACGCGTTCTGCGGAGCAATTGCCAGCCTGGTCTATCTGGTCGATTGGAAGCATCGCCGAGTCGGCCTCACCAATCTGGGAATTGCTTTTCCGAAAAAGGATGATTCCTGGCGTCGCAGGACCCTACTCCGAAGCTATCGTCAGTTGGGAGATCTAGCCGTGGAGATGAGTCGGCTGGCGCGGCTCACCTCGGGCGAGGTTCGCAAGCGCGTCCGCTATGAGGAGGGTCGTGGTCTGGAAAACTATCTGAGCGCCAAGCAGGGATCCGAGGGCGTCCTCTTCCTGACGGCGCACATCAGCGTTTGGGAGCTTCTGCCTGCCGCACACGCCTTATACGGTCATCCCCTGAGCTTCATCACCCGTCCTCTCGACAACCCCTTCCTGGAGCGTTGGGTCGCCCGAATTCGTTCCAGATTCGGCAACCAGGTGGTGTCCAAACAGGGTTCACTGCGGCGAATTCTTCGCTTGCTGCGGGAGGGGAGAGACGTCGGGCTGCTGATCGACCAGAACACTCAACTGCAGGACGGGGTCTACGTCCCCCTCTTCGGACGACCGGCTTCCACCAATTCGGCAGTGGCTGCGTTGGCACTCAGAACCTCCGCACCCGTGGTGCCGGGTTTCATCTATCCGGACGAAAAGCGAGGACACTATGTGATCCGCTTCTATCCTCCGGTTGAGCTAACGCGAACCGGGGACGAAGTAACGGACATTCGAGTCAACACGTCCCGCTTCAATCGTTACATCGAAGAGGTGGTTCGGGAATATCCCCACTGCTGGCTGTGGGGACATCGCAGGTTCCACACCCATCCCGACGGAACCAAGGTCTATTGAAAACGAGAGGGAAAGGGGAGGAGGCCAGCCTCGAAATCAGCACTGCGAGGCCGGCGATGAGAAATGCGGGTTTAGACCTTCAGGTGATCGCCAAAGTCCGCTAGAATGCATCCGGTTCGTCGCTGCGCGCTTGCTTCGTTGAATTGTGTTGTGGGATTGAAGATTATCCCTAGGAGGAGAAATGGGAGTGAAGATTGGAATCAATGGTTTTGGGCGCATCGGTCGGAATGTGCTCCGGGCAGCAATAGATAGTGGGTCCGCCCTCGAATTTGTTGGGATAAACGACATCACACAACCCCAGACCTTGGCACATTTGCTCAAGTACGACTCTATCTATGGCCAGATGCCTGGCGCGGTCGGCAGTAATGAAAACGGCCTGACTCTCGACGGTAGGAGTATCAGGGTTTTTTCCGAGCGAGATCCAGCCCAGATTCCCTGGAGCGAGGTCGGATCCGATATCGTCATCGAGTCCACTGGGCTGTTTGCGAAACGTGAGGATGCCTCCAAGCACCTCGGTGAATCCGTGAAAAAGGTCATCATCAGCCAACCGGCCAAGAATCCTGATGTCACGATCTGCCTGGGCGTCAACACTGAAATGTATGAGCCCGACAGTCACTCCATCATCTCGAACGCCAGTTGTACCACCAACTGCCTGGCTCCAGTTGCCAAGGTTCTTCACCAGGAGTTCGGGTTGGCCAAGGGACTGATGACGACGATTCACAGTTATACCAACGACCAGAAGATCCTGGATCTTCCTCACAGCGATCTGCGCCGAGCCCGGGCGGCTGCCCTCTCGATGATCCCAACGACGACCGGAGCGGCGGTTGCGGTGACCCTGGTGCTTCCCGAACTGAAGGGGCGCCTGGACGGAATCTCCATCCGGGTTCCCACCCCCTCGGTATCCCTGGTAGATCTGACGGCGACGCTCGAGAAGGACACAACGAAGGAGGATATCGCTCAGGCATTCCAGCAGGCCTCCGACGGCGCTTTGAAGGGAATTCTGGTCTACACCGAGGAAGAGCTGGTCTCGTCCGATTTCATCAAGAATCCGGCGTCAGCGGTTGTCGACGGTCCCTTTATCCAGGTTCTGGGGTCCAACATGGTCAAGATCCTGGCCTGGTACGACAACGAATGGGGTTACTCCAACCGGGTGCTGGAACTGGCGGAACTGGTGGCGGCCGCTTGAATAGTGAGAAGTGGTGCAGTGGTGCAGTGGGCAGTGGGCAGTACCGGAAACGTCGTGAACGGACGGGGTTGCAGTATTGCGAAACCAAGTCCGGCGGTGCCACGAACGACTTGACCAGTTAGCGATATGAGGCCAGGTTCCGGCCGTCGAGGACGACGAAGAAGGGAGCGAGCTGGTCAGCAGCATAATCTCGCCTCGCCTTGGCCCTTCGAAGCCAACCGGCGACTTCATACTCCCCATGGAAAAGAGATCCGTCCGAAGCCTGGACCTTGAGGGACGATCCCTGTTCCTGCGGGTGGACTTCAACGTCCCGCTACATCAGGGACGGGTTTTGGACGACACCCGAATTCGCAGTTCGCTTCCGACGCTCGAGTTGGCACTCGAAAGGGGCGCTCGGGTCATCCTGGCATCACACCTGGGGAGACCAAAGGGAGAGCAGTCAGAAACCCTCTCTCTGCGTCCTGTCGCTGCCCATCTCTCGTCTCTCCTCGACAGGCCTGTGGAGTTTGTGGAGCAGACGGTGGGGTCGAGGGTCAAGGCGGCTGTGGCAGCTCTCGGCGAGGGCCAGCTACTGCTGCTGGAGAATCTGAGATTCCACCCAGGGGAGACGGCCAACGACCGCGGCTTTGCTCGAGAGCTCGCCGATCTCGCCGAAGAATACGTCAACGACGCCTTCGGCACGGCGCACAGGGCCCACGCCTCTACGGTTGGAGTCCCCTCGATCCTGGGCAAAGGAGCTGCCGGCCTCCTCCTGGAACAAGAGCTACAGTACCTTTCCCAGGTTATCTCCTCTCCGGAGCAGCCGGCAATAGCCATTTTCGGCGGGGCCAAGGTCTCCGACAAGATCGCGGTGATGCAGCATTTCCTCGCCTTCGCCCAGACCCTTCTGGTGGGAGGTGGGATGGCCTTTACCTTCCTCAAAGCCTCAGGCAAAGAGGTAGGACGATCCCTGGTGGAGGAGAAGGGGCTTCCGCTGGCAGAAGAGTTGATGGTCCAGGCCGCTGCCGGCGGACTCCAGCTCGTGTTGCCTCGAGATGTGGTGGCTGCACCTCGTTGCGAGCCTGGGGCGGAGGTCCGTACCGTCTCGGTTGATGCCATCCCAGCGGACTGGATGGGACTGGATATCGGTCCGCAGACTCGAAAGGCCTTCGCGGAAGAGATTGGCAGGTCCAAGACCGTGATCTGGAATGGGCCCATGGGGGTTTTCGAGATCGAGGAATTTTCGGGAGGAACGATGGAGATCGCTCGCGCGGTTGCCTCCAGCGACAGCGTCTCGGTGGTAGGTGGAGGCGATTCGGTAGCCGCTCTGAAAAAGGCAGGTGTCGAAGATGGCATCACTCATATCTCAACCGGTGGTGGTGCCTCTCTGGAGTTCCTGGCTGGCAGGACGCTGCCCGGAGTTGAAGTCCTGTCGAATAAAGGATAACGTGGACGGCCGATCCGGCTGGGTCAAGGCAGTTCGGGTCTGATTCAGACGACAAGGAAGCAGCAGATGAGAAAGCCGATCGTGGCAGGCAACTGGAAGATGTTCAAGACTCGTGCCGAGGCCGAGGCGACGGCTCGGGAAGTCAAGTCTCTGCTTGCCGGACAACCCTCGGCATCCCAGGTCGAGGTCGTGATATGCCCTCCTTTTACAGCGATTTCCACGGTTTGCGAAGTGCTCCAGGGAACGCAGATTCGGGTGGGTGCACAGAACGTCCACTGGGAGGACGAAGGAGCCTACACTGGTGAGGTGTCCACGGGGATGCTTCTGGGGTGCGGCTGTGACTACGTCATTCTTGGGCACTCGGAACGAAGGCAGTACTTTGCGGAGTCCGACGAATCAATTCGGCGGAAGCTCAATAAGGTGCTGACCACCGAGCTCACTCCCATCCTCTGCGTCGGCGAGTCCTTGGAAGAGAGGGAGTCGGGTCGTGCCCAGACCGTGATTCTGGGCCAGATGGAGGGAGCGCTCCAGGGTCTGGATACCGATCTTCTTACCCGGATTGTGGTGGCCTACGAACCGGTCTGGGCGATAGGGACGGGGAAGACGGCCACACCCGAGATCGCCGATCAGATCCACGGGATGATTCGACAGTGGCTCGCGCAGCAGTTTGGAGCAGAAGCGGCCGAAGGAGTACGCATCCTCTATGGGGGAAGCGTCAAGCCGGACAACGCTGGGGTGCTTCTAGGGCAGCAGCACATCGATGGAGCCCTGGTGGGTGGCGCTAGCCTCGATGCGGCGTCCTTCGTCCAGATCGTGAAATACGACCAAGGTGATCAGGGATAACGAGCGACTCGGGTATAATAGGATCTTTCCAATCGAATCAGCATCCTCGTCCATACGGGTGGAGCATGCTGAAATGGTCAGAACGGCGGACTGAAAACTATGTTTACTCTATTTATCTTGCTTCATATCGTGGCCTGTACGGTCTTGGTCCTGATCGTTCTTCTTCAGTCGGGGAAGGCGGGTGACCTGGCCTCGGCCTTTGGTGGAAGCAGCAGCCAGACGGCTTTCGGCGTGCGCTCGGCGGCCACTATCCTCACTAAAGGCACGACCATTTGTGCCATCACCTTCATGGTCACTTCTCTGGGGCTGGGGATTCTGTTCACGAAGGGCACCACCTCCAGCGTGCTGGAGGATTCGCCGGCTGCCGAACAAGCAGCTCCGATTGCTGCCCCGGAAGCGGCGCCGCCCTCGGATCAGGCGCCCGCAGCAGACCAGGAACCCGCTCAGGAAGCCGCGCCCGCAGAGGCGGAACCCAAAGAATAGCTCTGTGCCGGAGTGGTGGAACTGGCAGACACACCATCTTGAGGGGGTGGCGCTCGAAAGGGTGTGCGGGTTCGAATCCCGCCTCCGGCACCATTTCTCGCCTTTTGTTGAAAATAAACGACTTACTAACTCGGTTTCCTCGAATAGCTAACGGATAGCTAACGGGTCTACTTGTGCGCAGGTTCCGACTCTTCCATAATCAGAAGTCCCAGTCATGACGATCTGCATAAGCGTAGAGGTTGCCGAAGGCTTGGTGTTCGCAGCGGATAGTGCTGTTGTTCTTCAAGGACCGCTTCAGACAGCGTCAGGAATACAACAGACGATTCTGCAAACCTTCGAGTACGCAAGTAAGGTGGCGCAGGTCAAAGACTATCCGATCGGTGTCATGACGTGGGGAACAGCAAGTATTCGCGACAGGACGGTTCAGAGCCTTGTTATGGAGTTCGAGTACGGCTACCCCTCAATGCTTGAGAACAGCGAATACAGTGTCAAGACCATAGCCAGCGATCTGGTCGCTTTTATCGACAAGAGTTACCAGGCAGCGTTTCAGGACGAGGAAAGGTTCCCAATCATGGGACTGGCAATAGGAGGGTATTCGTCAAAGAGCTTCTTCGCCGAGCAATATACTGTACTGTTCCCAGACAGCAAGGAACTTGACAGGGTTCGCCCTGATCAACCCGATGGTAAGCCCAGCTTTGGCAGTAGCTGGTTTGGACAAGGTGACGCGCTAATGCGTTTAATAAAGGGGTATGATCCCAAAGCCCTAGACGACCTAATCAAAAGGGGAGTTGACAAGGCAATTATTCAACAGTGGATTGATGACAGCGTCCCGGAGTTACCTCTGATATTCGATGGTATGCCTTTGCAGGATGCGATCGATTTTGCGGAATATGCTGCCCGCGTCGTGATCGGTAGGTGGCGCTTCGGATTAGGGTCTCCAATATGTGGAGGCGAGGTGGATATTGCAGTAATCCGTCCTGGTAGCTTCAAATGGGCACGCAGCAAACAATGGACGATAAAATAGGGGGAGGAGCAAAGCGAATGGCTGAAATTCTCAGTTACCCTAAAATTGCTGGCACAAGTCGTGTGCGTTTTATAGCATCTGAATCCAAAGAGGATGAAATCACGGCTGGATTCGCGGATAGCGCACCGATCCTAACTTCGCTTCTGCTCTTGGAGGATCTACTAGATGCCCAGGAGGCCAGTGAGGCCTTTGCTTCGGAAGAACGCTACCCCTATGACCAAGTCCGAGAAGAGCTGAAGCTGTGACTTGGCTTATCGAATCGAGGTCTTATCAGGGGCAAGACGAGATCTAAAAAATCTTCCTAGAGAGGTTCTGGAAAGAATTCACGGTCAAATCCTCTCCCTGGCGCAGAATCCGCGCCCGCCGCAGATGAAAACCCTGGTCGTACCGAACCGGGTATTTTACCGAATTCGATCAGCTGACTACCGTTTGATCTATCATGTGGATGATGCTAATCAAATTGTTACCGTGGTCCGGGCGGGGCATCGGCGCGACGTATATCGCCGGTTACCCTCTTCTTTCGGTCGTTAGTTGTTAGCGGAATAAGACTTCGCCTAGCGTGTTTGCCGCCTCCCTCTGCATCGACGGCAGCACGTGAGCATAGATATTCATCGTGATCTCCGCCCCTTTGTGACCCAGCCTTTCAGAAACCACGTGCACCGGAACGCGAGCCTTCAGTAGCAAGGTAGCGCATGTGTGGCGCATTCCATGGAACTTGATTCGGCGGATGCCTGCAGCCTGGATGATCTTGTTGAACTGGCGCTCACCTAGATTGTTCATCTGAAGGGGGTCCCCAAGCGTGTCCCACTTGCGCGACAGCTCGCCCCACTCCTTCGCGAAGACCAGCCCCTGGTCTCGGTAGTGCTTCCGGTTCTTTAGCTTCATCTCCAATTGGTTCGCACGATGCTTGCGAAGCAGGACGATGGTCTGAGCCGAAAGGGGAATGGTTCTGACCTTGCTGGTTTTAGGCGGCCCGAATACAGGCTCCCTGCCGGGCTTGAGCAGTTGGTCCACAATTCGAATTGTGCCGGCCTCCAGGTCGACGCTCGACCAGCGCAGACCACAGATTTCGCCCTTCCTGGCTCCCGAATCAAGGGCTAGCGCGTAGAAAGCGGCGGCTTGCCTTCCGAAGGCGTTACTGGCCTCTAAGAAGCGCCTGGCTTCTGCCTCATCCCAGCAATGCTCGATCGCGTCGCGCCTGACTTGGGGTGCCTTGGGCTTGTTCTCAACAAGTGGGGCCGCGTTGCGTTCAATCAGTCTCTTTTTCATGGCCGACTTGAGGGCTCGGCTGATGACGGCGTGGTGATGCTCGAGCGTTGTCTGGGATAGTGTCGCGGACTTGCTTCGGTAGTAACGCTCAAGGTGAATTGCATCCAGCTCCTGCAGGAGAATCTGGCCCAGGTTCGGCTTCAGGTGGCGGTCGATAATGCTCTTGTAGCTCTCGTATGTCCTGAGTCGTCTCACAGGCGGTTTGACGGCTGCCTCAACCCACGTGTCTAGCCATTCCCCAAACGTCAGCTTGGTCGGCTCTGTGAGCGTGTTGTGGTCGGCTTGGTGAAGGAGCTCAGTGAGTCTGGTCTCGGCGTCCCGTTTGGTCCCTTTGACGGTGTACCATCTTTGCTTACGCTTCTTTTTCCCGGTCTTTGGGTCAACCTTGTAGCCCAGATCCAGAATGATGCTCCAGGAGCCCTTGTAGCGTTGTCTCAGGCTTCCCCTAGCCATGATTCCCTCCTGGCGGCGAAGTAGGTGCGTTCAGTCTCAAGAGTGAGTCTGTCTGGTTTGGTGAGTACAATCTGGTAAGCCATGCAACCTCCTCGTTAGGTTGTGTGGTCAGGGTCCGTTCGGTGTGGCGACACCTGGCGGGCCCGCTTCCACGAAAAAGCCCCGACACTTTGCCGATGGAACCTTCAAAGGGTGCTAACGCCAAAGAAGGCGGCAGAATGCCGGGGCCAACCTTGTATTCTACGGGTTCCGATTCCATCAGAATACCCTCTTTGACGTTAGCATCTTCGATATTACATCCACGCTACGAGAGTTGCAAGACTAAAATCGAGCTGGGTCCGGTAGCGGGTCGAAATGAGTCGTAGAATCTCGGTTGAAATTGTTGCCACAGGCTGACACTTGCGGTTCCTAGAATTGCTCAAAATTTCCTCCGGTGTGTTGACCTTGTTGACCTTAGTGACCTTTTTTCAGGTTTTCCTCGCGAAGGGGGAAATAGGCAAAAAAACCCGTAATAATGGTCAACACGGTCAACACCCTGACTTAAATAATTGATAAATCGTTGTTTAAGTGTGTTGACCATTGGTCTTTCTCAGTTGACCGTGTTGACGATAAGGCCGATTCCAATCCACTTTGAGAGGCCTCGGGACGCCGATTTCCTCTGCAATCCACGCTCAGACAGTCTCGAACCCAACCATTTTTGGCTGCGTGCCTTCTCCCCGCTCCGCTCACACCAGCCGAAGTAGGCCTGGTAGATATCGCGGGCTAGAGTCTCAGCGGTGCTGCTTGCGAAACAGCATTCCTGAAGGAACTCGCCCAGGACATCCATCTCGGAACGGTAGGCCTCGGTAGCCACTGTCACCTCAGTGGGTTCCTTCAGGCCGACCTGCTGCCACTCCAAGCAGCCCATGACTCCCCAAGAAAGAATCGCTGGTAGTTCTTTCCGGAGCTTCTCGGGTAGCTCCTTATCCTGCTCCTCGTCGGGAATCGTGACGGTGAACGGGATCAGCTTGACCCGTCGTCAAATAGCGTGATCCACACCGTAAATGAGCGGTTTGTGATTCGTCATCAAGAATGGCGTAAACTGGGGCTTGAACTCGAAGAACTCTTTGTGAAGAAACCGGGCCGTCACCGAGTCTCCCCCCGTCAGGCTTTTGACCAGGCTCTCGGATAGACGCTTTGTCGCCTCACTTTCCGTAGCAACCACAAGACGGGCACCCTGGAGGCGTGCTATATCGTTTCTAATCTGGTCGGCCCGCTGAACCATGAACGTAGAAGCAGGTGTATGCTGTGCGTAATCTCCCATCATTTCCTCAATGACTTCCAAAAAGGTGGTCTTTCCGTTGCTGCCCTGCCCCCAGAGAATCACGAGAATCTGCTCGGTTGTGAGTCCAGTCAGTGAATAGCCAATGAGCCGTCGAAGGAAGTTGGCAACCTGGGGTTTGCCTTCCATAATTCGGTCCAAGAACTGGGTGAAGATCTCGCCCCCAACATGTTCTTGAAACTCTACCGGGGCTAACTTGGTAATCAGATCTTCGCGCCTGTGCTCTCGCAGTTTCCCAGTTCGTAGGTCGATCGTTCCGTTCTGGCAGTTGAGTAGCCAGAGATCCCGATCAAAGTCGTCGGGAGTGGCCACAATCTCAGGCTCCGACCAGGCTAAGTCGATCATCGCCTGGATTCGTGACTTCGCCTCAGACCGTAAGGCATGCTTGGCGACGGCCTCCCGGCGGCTGTCTTCAAGTCGGTAAGATTCTCCGTAGATGGCCCCCACCGTCTCCTTTGCCAGACGCTGGACCTCGCCTGTTGTGTCGGGCCTGTAACGCGTTCCGTCCCACGCGAGCCATCCCCACTGGCTGACAAAGCGAACGTCCTGACCATGAAGCTGAGCAAACCTGCGAGCATTACCCAGATCAGTCAGGTTCTCGACTTTCCGAATTTGAGAAGCAGAATGGGTCAAGGTCTTTGGGACAGACTGAGATCCGTAGGTTTCTGAGGTGCCGGCGATCGCGACATCAAGTGTGCGCGTTCGGTAGTCCGCTCGCTTCTCCCACTTCTCGCGCATCAGGCCACTTTGGCGGAAGATGCTATCGATGCGCCCGCGGTCCCTTCCTGTCCAGAAGGCCAGCATGGTGCAGAAGGCTAGGTCAGCTTCGCTCTGGCTGTCATAGTCACCGGACCATTGACCCGCGAGCAGACGGGAGAACTTGGCTCCGTTGGTGGCCTTCTCAGCCCGCTCAATTAGGGCTTGGTCATTCAGATCGAATTCGCGTGAAGGCTTGGGCGGCTCTGGCCTACCGTTGCTCTCGAAGGTCTTCAGATACAGACCATCAAGCTCTTCCTGTCGCTCTTCCACACATTCTGTCTCGTTGACCCGAAACCCAGTGATTGTGAAATAGCGTCCGTCGTCATACATCTCGATCTTGCCGGTGCGCCGTCGCCCATTCGTTGGCAGGGTGCCACGGACGATCAGATGCAGACCTGTAC
>JAKZYH010000530.1:0-4006 GCA_047514575.1 Acidobacteriota bacterium
CCGTCGGGGCTGCGAGCGGTGATGTCGACCCCGCCATTTCCCAGAGGAGTGATCCAACCGCTCTCATCCACCTGGACAACCCCTCCGGGCTCGGCCTGATAGCTGACGCGGTGGGTGTAGTCTTGTAGTCGCCCGCTGCTGAATCCGGCTGTGACCACCAACTGCTGCCGGGCCTCCGGCCCCACCAATAGAGTCTCCTGGTCTGGAGGAGCTTCGCCCGGGCGGCCGGTATCGATCCGCAGGCTGGTGGGTTTCTCGGAGTTACCGAGGTCCGAGATCTTGGCGGCACCGAGAGGAGCGAGGGTCAGCAAGGTACCCAGGATCAACACCCCGGCTGACCGGAGAAGTCTCGATCTGCTGATCACGATCCGAGTCTCCAGCTTTGTTTGCACGCCGATCTTGGCCGGTCAGATGAGTTCAGGTAAGGGTTTGTACTGGCTCTCGACCAGGTAGCGAGGCCGGCCCGACAAGTCGGGGACGGTGACCTTGCTGGTATCGATGCCGAGGTTCTGGTAGAGGGTGGCGAACACTTCCTGAAAGTGCACTGGGCGGTCCTTGGCTTCGGCACCGAGACGGTCGGTTGAACCGATGACCTGTCCTGTCCGGATTCCACCACAGGCCAGCAGGGCACAGGAGACTTGCGGCCAGTGATCCCGTCCCCCCTGGGGATTGATCTTGGGGGTGCGGCCAAACTCACCCCAAACGATCACCGAGACATCTTTATCCAACCCGCGTTGGTGGAGGTCCTCAACCAGGGCAGTGACTCCCTGGTCCAGCATCGGCATGTCCTCTCTGCCCCGCTTGAAGTTGTTCGAGTGCCAATCCCAACGACTGAATGCCAGGGTCACGCAGCGGACTCCTGCCTCGACCAAGCGCCTGGCCAGGACAAACTGATCCAGCAGCTTGGGGCCACCGTCCAGCTGATTACCCGCCGTGCCCCGGCCGTAGCGGTCTCGCAGCTTGGGGTCCTCGCGCTCCAGGTCCAGGGCCTCGGCCAGCCGACTGGAGGTCAGCACTCCGAACGCCTGTTGTGTGAAGGCGTCGAATCCTTCCATCGAACCGCTGGCGTCCGCCTCTCGGCGAAAACGGTCGAAGCTGCTGAGCAGGGTCCGGCGGTCGCGGAGACGCTCCAGAGAGATTCCGTTGAGGATCAGGTCGCCCTTGCCGTGAGCATTGGGCAGAAAAGGAGCATGGGCTGGTCCCAGAAAGCCGGGCTTCCCAGGGTCGGACCAGGGCACGTGGCCCATCTTCGGGGCCAGACCCACGTAAGGCGGCAGGGCGGGGTCCCGAGGCCCGTGGAGTTTCGACAGCACCGATCCCAGGGCGGGCCAGCCGCCGGGGGGCTGGTTCCCTCTAGGGTCTCGTCCAGTCATACACTGAAAGGCAGCGTGGCTAGAGGTTGCCCCCACCATGGACCGGATGATCGCCAGTTTGTCCATCATCCCGGCCATGCGTGGCAGAAGCTCGCAGATCTGAATGCCGGGTACGTTGGTTCGGATGGGGCTGAACTCACCGCGAATTTCTGAGGGCGCCTCGGTCTTGAGATCGAACATGTCCTGATGGGGCGGACCTCCCGGCAAGAAGATCATGATGATCGCCTTCTTCGAGAGAGTGCCCGATTGGGCTTGCGCTTGAAGAATCTCGGGGAGGGCCAGCCCCCCCAGGCTCAAGGCTCCAATCCTCAGGAAGTTGCGCCGGGATACCCCGTCGCAAAACCGGTCTTGTCCTTCGCCCAGAAGTGTTATCATGAGGAGGCCTTTCTGGAAATGACCTTATACGCTCCAAGGATAGTATCAGGTCGGTGCGACCCCGTAAAGCTGCGTTCGGCGAGTTTCGGATCGGTTCAAGAAATCATGCCTGTGCTGGCCAATCCGACGTCTACTCTTGCGGCCGCGCTTTTCATCGCTCTGCTCCCTACCGGTTCCATTCTCGCCGGCATCAACGAGTGGACCTCCCAAGGTCCCTTCGGGGCGACAGTCTCTGCCCTGGCAGTCGATTCGGCCACGCCCACTACCGTTTATGCTGCTACGGCTGAGGCCGGAATCTTCAGGAGTCGGGATGGTGGCGCCCATTGGACCTTCCTGGGAGACGGTTCGATTCATCAGGATGTGCGCGCTCTGGTGCTGGACTCTCACCACCCCTTAACTCTCTTCCTGGTGACTGAGGCTGGAGTCGTCAAGAGCCGGGACGGCGCTCATTGGACCGTCCTTGGCGACGGCCTCGCGAAGTTCGACGTCCAAGCTCTGGCGATCCATCCTACGACTCCCTCGATCCTGTACATCGGTACTTCAGTTGCCGGAGTCTTGAAGAGCAGCGACGGCGGAGCGGGTTGGGAATCTGCAAATAGGGGGTTGAGCGGCGGCTCAGTCCAGTCGCTGGCTATCGATCCGTCCACTCCCTCGACCCTCTACGCCAGCATTCACGGTACCTTCGGCGGTCGGGTATTCAAGAGCATTGACGGCGCGGACAGCTGGACGGCTCTAGGCCAGGGATCGAGCGAAACTCTGGTCTGGGCTCTGGCTATGGATCCTTCGGCTCCCGTCTCCGTCTATGCCGGAGCGGACGGAGGTGCACTCTTCAAGAGTGCGGATGGGGGGGATAGCTGGACTGCTGTTCAGGATGCCCTGGCACCCTTTCTTCGGGTCCAAGCCCTGGCGCTGGACTCTTCCTCCAGGGTTTACGCCGGTACGGATGGTGCAGGGGTTTTCAAGAGTCTGGATGGAGGGGGCAGCTGGGCAGCCGTTAATGAGGGCCTTAGCGACATCTTGATCCAGGCTCTGACAATCGATCCCTCAACTCCCTCGACTCTATATGCCGGCTCGGACGGTGGCGGGATTTTCAAGAGTCTGGATGGCGGGGACAGCTGGGCAACCGCCAACGAGGGCCTGGGTAGCTCCCGGATCCAGGTCCTGGTGATCGATCCCTCGAATCCGTCCCTGCTCTATGCCGGTACCGATGGGGCCGGCGTCTTCAAGAGCGTCGACAGGGGGGGGCGGTGGACGGCACTCAATCGGGGTTTGCCACTTGGGGCACTTGCCCGTGATGTCCACACCCTGGCAATCGATTCTGGGACTTCTTCAACCCTGTACGCAGGCACCTTTGGCGGTGCCGTCCTCAAGATTGAGGATGAGGGGTTGGGCTGGGTTGGCCTGGATAAGGGCCTGTCCGGCGGCCCCGTTTTCGCCTTGCAGATCGATCCTTCCTCTCCCCGGATTCTTTATGCCGGGAGTTTTGGAGATGGTCTTTTCAAGAGCACCGAGGGCGTCGACTGGGCACCGGTCAATGACGGACTCAGGGGCGAACTACTGCAGGCCTTGCTGATCCACCCCCGCACGCCTTCCACCCTCTATGCCGGCAGTTTCGGCGATGGCATTTTCAAGAGCAGCAACGGTGGGTCCAGCTGGACAGACGTGAACAAGGGCTTGCCCCCCTTTCCGATAGTCCGAGCCCTGGCCCTCGATGCTTCGGATCCCGACATTCTCTATGCCGCCGCCGGAGTTGTATACCGGCACGATGACGAGAACCACGTGTGGGTCCAGGTCGGCTCTGGCTGGACACAAAAGGGTGTCTCCAAGCAGCCCCATGTCTGGTCTCTGGCCCTGGATCCCTCCGAGCCTTCCACGCTCTACGCTGGGACCGATGGCGGTGTCTTCAAACTGGTCCAGAATCCCCAGGATTGAGCATTTCATCGCAGGACAGTACGACGAAGTCAGGTCCGGCAGAGCGGCGAACGACTTGACTTGTCAGCAGTATGAGTCCCAGTCCCGGGGAGAGAGCTGTACAACAGCAGAATCTCCCCTGCCGTGTATCGAGTCAAAGGCTCGGTACCTGTTTAGCGTATCTCCCGATGGGAGAAGAAGAAAGGAACGCAAGCACCAAGATACAAGATACAAACAAATTCCAAATCTCAAGCTCCAAATCTCAAACAGGTTCCAAGCTTCGAATCACAAATTTTCTGAAGCGACTCCTAGGTTCAGAGCTGATCCCGCTTCGGTGCCGAGAATTC
>JAKZYH010000531.1:0-9637 GCA_047514575.1 Acidobacteriota bacterium
ATGAGGCCAAGTTCCGGCCGTCGAGGACGACGAAGAAGGGAGCGAGCTGGACAACTCTTCCCCACGGAGTGACCTTCCCCACGGAGTGACGCACGATATCGCCTATCCTCGACCGAAGTTTCGTTCTCGAATGGGGCAGCAGCGCCGGGGGGCCACTAAGCTGAAACTTCATTTGCTGTTTTCGACAGAGAAACAGCGTAACCCATTGATTTATAGTTGGATAGAGATTCATCCAAGCGATTTTCTGAAAACCGTGATGGTGGCCTCCAGGCCGCCGTTTTTCGAGCTAAAGGCTCGAGGGAAGGAATACGGCGGCTTGGAAGCCACCGCCACGCCAGCCGAAGTTTCTTTTTCGAATGATCCGGCGGTCCGCAGCCGGAGGCGGCGCGAGAGTTGAAACTAATTGCGAAGGACTCCTGCGATCGTTGCCATATGTTGGTGGCAAAGTTTCCTTCTCGAATGGGATCAGTGTTTCTGGGGGTGAGATTAAGATGATGCAGAAAGAACCGGTTCGTTGGGGAATTATTGGTGCTGGAGACATCGCCCACCGGGTCATGGCTCCGGCGATGCGTGAATCGGAGTGTAGCCAGCTGGTCGCGGTGATGCGACGGAGCATGGAGGGTGCCGAAGAGTTTGCTCATGAACACGGAGCCCGTCGGGCTTACGATGACGTGGAGGAACTACTAGACGATCCTGAGGTGGACGCCGTCTACATTGCCACTCCCGTGGATCAGCACTGTCCCAATACCTTGGCCGCCGCCGCCCGGGGTAAGCACATATTGTGCGAGAAACCGCTGGCTTTGAACGTTTCTGAGGCAGAGGTCATGCTGGAAGCCTGTCGCACGGCTGGCATTACCGCCATGACCTGTTACTACCAGCGATTCAATGCTCGTCACCAGAAGATCAAGCAGCTTCTAAAGCGAGGAGACATCGGTCAGGTCAGCGCGGTTCGCTGGAACTTCTCAGGGCGATCACCGGCGAACCCGAGCGCCTGGTCACAGGATCCCGCTCAGTCCGGAGGAGGACCCTATATGGACCTGGGGAGCCATGGGGTCGACCTGCTTCGTTTCTTCTTCGGGAAGATCGTGGCGGTGACCGCTTTCGTAGACACCCTGGTCGAGGACTATGCCGTCGAAGATACGGTCAGCTCGTTGTTGCGATTCGCAGATGGGATCCAGGTGGTGGCCACCGCTCACTGGAGTACTGGGGACCCGGACGAGAACCGAAATTCCATGATCGAGATACTGGGGACTGAGGGAGTCATCCGATCCTACCCCTTGCACGACAAGTTCTCTCGAGGCCATCTGAGTGTGGAGACCGGAGAAGGAGAGAAGAGCTACCACTTCGAAGAAAGCACTCACATCAAGGTCCTGATGGAGTTCGCGACGGCACTGGCCGAAGGCAGGGAGCCCGCCATTACGATTGAAGATGGCCTCGAAGCCCAGCGCGTGGTCGCGGCAGTCTACGAGTCGTCCCGCACCGAGAGAGTCGTCCAGATCAAGTGAGGCTCAGAAGCGCGTGAGCCCGCCGAATCGACGGGCTCACCAGGGCGTGGAGGTAAGAGCGTGGAATCAAGCTCTCATCAGAGTTAGATGCCGACCTTTGCCGGTTGGTCTAAACCCGGATCAAAAAAAGCCGCGGGCTCTGTATGGAAGTCAGATTCCAGTACCTACGTCTCCCGTTAGCTTTCGAGGAGCCACCCAAAGACCCTTGGAACGGAGCTACCCGGAGTGGCCCAGGGACGGTTCCAGTCTGGATGGCTCTCTGCGGCGAACAGTCCCCAATCGCTCCATTGTGAGGAAGAGGGTTGGGATCAGGAAAAGGGTAATGAATGTAGATGAAATCAAGCCGCCGATCAGAACCCGGGCCATGGGCACCTGAAGCTCCGCACCTTCTCCGATTCCTATGGCCATGGGGGTGAGTCCCAGAACCGTGGTGAGTGTGGTCATCAGGATGGGTCGAAGCCGTCGTCGGCCCCCCGTAACCAGTGCATCGACCACAGACAGTCCATGTTGGCGATGGAGCTGCAAGACGTAATCGACCAACACAATGGCATTGTTCACCACTATCCCCACCAGCATGATCAGGCCGATGAACCCCTGGATGTTGAAGGTCGTCTCGGTCAAGAACAGTGCCAATACCACTCCAATCAAGGCAAGGGGGATGGAGAACATGATCAGGAAGGGATATTTGAATGACTCAAACTGAGCTGCCATGACCAGATAGACCAGGATCACCGCGAGGACGAAGCTGATCTTCAGCAGAAAGGTCGCCTCCTCTTGCTCTTCCCATTCGCCGGAGAATACGAGCGCGATGTCGGGAGATGTTACCAGTGGCCGCACATCTTCTTCCAACTCGCGCACGATAGATCCCATGTCACGGGTCCCCGAAAGGTTCCCCGACACGGAGACGATGCGCTGTTGATCCTTTCGGGAGATCGAATTGGGACCTTCGCTTCGCTCGAACTTTACCAAGGAGTGGAGCGGCACCACCAATCCCGCCGGAGTCTGGATAGGAATGGCCATCACATCTTTCGTACTGAGCCGGTCCTCCTCTTTATAGCGAACCAGAATCTCGTACTCGTCCCCTCCCTCTCTGAAATAGCTGGCTACGGTGCCTCCAATACTCGCGCGAACCGTGGTCGCGACGTTTGAGACCGTGAGTCCCATGGTTGCCGCCTTGGCCCGATCGATCCTGATGTGACTTTCCGGGCGTCCTGGACTTCGACTGATGCTGGCGTCAGAAACTCCTTCCAGCGACTCCATGATTCTCTTGATCTGGACAGCCAGGTCGAAGCATTGGCTCATGTCGTAGCCACGGACGTCGAGGGTCAGACGATCTCCCTCACTTTCGGTAGCCCAACGCATGGCATAGTTGCCTCCACTGGTGCGGACACGGGAGATCGCCCCCGGAAAGCTCGCAAACGTCGGTCGCAAGGCCTCAGCGATGTCCTGGCTGCTGCGCTCTCGCTGGGCAAGCGGAGCCAGGTAGGCCCGAACGGTGACGGTATTGGTGTTGGCCGTTCTCCAACCTCCGGCTGAACCGACCTCCACCAGGAGGCTGTCGAGTTCGGGTACCTGCTCTCGCACCATTTTCTCGGCCTGGTGCGCGATCCGATCCGTCACCTCCAGCCGGGTCCCTTCAGGCATCTCCAGCCTGATCCGGATCTGACCCTCATCCGTTTCCGGCTGCAGCTCGATACCAATGAATGGCAGCAGCAGAAAACCCGCGACCACCAAGAGGACGCTGCTCGAAATGATCAGGACGGGATGTCTCAAGGACCATCCGAGGGACTCTCCGTAACTCCTGTCCAGTCCATCCATCCACTGACCACTTCTGTGGACGAGCCCATAGATCCAACTCTTGGGATTGGGTTCTCGGACCCGAATGAACCGGCTGGAAAGAAAGGGAACCAGCGTCAGGGACACCAGGAGTGAACTGAAAAGCGAAAACGACACCACCCAGGCCAACTGCTGAAACATGACTCCCGACATCCCGCTCATGAAGACAACCGGCAGGAAGACCGCAATCGTCGTCAGAGTCGAGGCGGTGATGGCCAGGGCAACCTCCTGGGTGGCCTTTCGAGCCGCCGTGTTCTTATCTTCCCCATCCTGGCGATGTCGAAAGATGTTCTCGAGGACGACAATCGCATTGTCGACTAGCACACCCACCCCCAGTGCAAGCCCTCCGAAAGTGATGACGTTCAGCGAAAATCCGCTGAAATACATCAGCCCGAAGGCGGCCAACACCGAGATAGGTATCGAGATGGCAACTACCAGCACGCTGCGGAAATTCCGGAGGAATATCAGGAGAATAAAAACTGCGAGAATGGAGCCGTAGAGGGCGGCGTCCCGAACATTCGCCACAGCTCTGCTGATGAATTTTGCGGTGTCGTAGAGGGCGTAGACTCGGACCTGTGGATAGTCGCGATTGATTCTTTCGATCTCCTTCTCTACGTCCTGTGACACTTGGACGGTGTTGGCTCCGGACTGCTTGCGGATGCCCATCCGCATTCCAGGGACACCGTTGACACGAACCAGGTTTCGAATCTCCTGATGACTGTCTTCGACCGTGGCGATGTCCTTGATGTAGATGGGTGTTCCCTGTCGTATGGTCACCATGGTTCGACGGATCTCGTCCAGGGACGCGTACTCGCCCTGGGTTCGCATCAGAACTTCAAAGGTGTCTTCGACGACGTGACCAGCGGGCTCGTTCAAATTCTCGCGGCGTACGGCCGTCATGACCTGGGCAGGACTGAGTCGCAGCGTGTGCATCCTGGCGCGATCCATCACGACGTGGATCTCACGCTCCAGCCCTCCCCAGATGTCCGCCTGGGCGACTCCTGCAATTCTCTCGAATCGGTACTGGATCTGCTTTTCCGCGAACTCACGCAGGTCTCTGGGATGCATTTCGCTGGAAACCCCCAGAAACATGATCGGGAAGATGCTGAGATCGTACTTGTACAGGGTTGGGGGGGCGGCATCCTCTGGAAGCTGCCCTCTGATGCGATCGATCCTGGTGCGGAGCTCGGCGGCGGCTGAGTCCAAATCGATACCCCACTCGAAAGAGACACGAACCCGGCTGTTTCCTTCCGAGGACTGCGAAGTTATTTCCTTGATGCCAGGGGTGGAGGCCAGTGTTCGTTCCAATGGAATGGTGATCAGCTCTTCCATCTCTTGAGGTCCCACGCCTTCGTATCTGGTGGTGACGCTGATGGTGGGAAAAGAGACGTCCGGCATCAAGTCGACTGGGAGGTTGACGAACGAAATCCCACCCATCAAGGCCACGATCAGGAAAACCACCATGATGAAGACAGGCCGTCGGATTGCTAAATCGGGAAGGTTCACTCGGCCCTCACCTCGTCACCATCGTTCAGATTCTGTGCTCCCGTGCTCACGATCTGGGCACCCTCCTGCAGGCCCCTGAGAACCTCCACCACGTCGTCCTCGATTCGACCAATCTGGATCTCCCGGAAAACGGTAGTCCGGTCACGGGTCAGGAAATAGACTCCCTGTTGAGCTCCCCGAGAGAGCAGTGCGGAGCGGGGAATGCTGAGCGCGGTTTCCGAGATTTTGGCGTCGATTCTCACGTGGGCGAACATCCCTGGTTTCAGTGTGCCGTCACGATTCACTATTTCGATCTCGACGTCGGCGCTTCGAGTCTCAGGATTGAGGTAGGGGCTGATGCGAGTGATGCTGCCTTGGTAGACCCTATCCGGATAGACGTCGACCACGATTTCGGAACGCAATCCCACTCGAATACGGCTGATTCCGCTTTCGGACACCGGTACCAGAGTCTTGACTCGCTCCAGATTCAGTACCGAGACGATCGGGACGCTGGGATTCACCAACGCACCTGGCTCGAGATGGCGCATCCCTACGAAACCATTCAATGGAGAGTAGATCCGTGTCTGATCGTGCTGAATCTTGAGCTCACTCAGCGAGGCCTCAGCCTGTCTGACTTGGGCCCTGACCAACTCCAGCTGCGCCTGTGAGACCCGCATTCTGCTCACCAGATCCTCCAGGTCCTGGGTTGCGATCAGATTCTCCTGGTGAAGCTCACGGTAGCGGGCGACCTGGATCTTCAGGTTTTCGTAAGTGGCTTCTTCACGGCTCACGGCAGCAGCAGCTACCGCAATAGAAGCCTCCGCCCGGTGGATCTGCTGCAGGAGATCCACATCATCCACAATCGCCAGCAGCAGCTCTTTTCTTACCGGATCACCCCGATCGACGAGGACTTCCCGCAGACGTCCACTGATCCGAGACATGACCTCGACCACCGCCTGAGGCTTCAGTTCACCCAAGAGCTCGAGATTGGTTTCAAATGTGTGAGTCCGAACGGTGGCGGTTTCGACCAGCAGAGCTGATCCCTTGCCTGGGGCGTCCATGGACTCCACGGACAGCTTGCGATACAGACGCAAGCCCAGCCAGGTCAACAGGCCGCCCAGAACCAGAACGAGAATCAGTCTTTTCAAAACGATGACACTCCCTGGGGAGGAAAAGGATAACCCCTTTTTACCCTATTGGTCAGTTTCAGGCAAAATCTCACGTCTTTGGGTAGAGCCGTCCCCATGTGTGGCTCCTGGATATACGACGGGAGGCCGGTTTGTTTCTCCTCCCGCCCCCAATCACGAAATCTTCAACGCGGACCTGCCGACGCCTGCAGTTTCGCTCAATCGCCGCTGGCCTGCCAAAACCCCTTCCACTCCCAGCTGTTTAACATTGTTGTGTTAAGCATCCCGGACCAACCCATGGTAGTGACGTGCGTAGATCTCTTCGCAGCGAGCCCTCAGGCCTTGATCGGTTGAATATTCGTCGCCGAAACGGTCGGCGCTGAGTAGGGACGGATCGATCCATGGCGGGCGGCCGCTGACGATATCGGCGACCATGCGGCCGGCCCCCGGCGAACGGTTAACGCCGCCCACCCCGCAGGCGGAAAGAACGACGAGTCCACGCAGCCCGGCGGGTTCGGAAACTATCATCCGGCCGTCAGGGGAGATCGTCGGTAGGCCGCGACGCTCCTGGACGACGACGGCGCCGCTGAGAGACGGAAAGAACTTTGTCGCCGCCGAACCTAGTTGCTGATAGTAAACCGGGTCCGCCGCGAGTGAGGAAATCTCGAATCCTTCATCGAATTCATTCATGTCGAAGCTCAGCGGGCGGTAGCCGTAGCCACCAACCAGCAGACCACCGGCTTCGTGCCGGACGTAGATCTGTGGCTCGATGATGCGGACGATCGGTTGCCGCGGCCGCACTCCGGCCAGGCGGCCCGTGACGAGGGCTTGGTGACGGACGGGCACCGTGCGAAGGTTCAGTCCGATCTGCTGACCGAATTGCCGTGCCCACGCCCCCGCGGCCAAGACAACTGAACGGGCAGCGATGGTTCCCTCGCGCGTTCGGACACCCGTCACACTCCCATCATCGATTCGCAGACCGGTTGCCTCGACTCGTGTTTCGATCGAAACGCCACGGTCCTTCGCCCCCGCGGCATAGGCAACGGCTACCGACTTCGGCTCAACATATCCCTCGCGAGGAATCAGAAGGATGCGGCAGTCCTCGGGTGGATCAAACGTCGGTACGAGTTCCCGCGCCTGAGAGGGCGAAAGAAACTCGACATCCTGTCCCAGCTCGCGTGCCGCCGTATACCGACCCTCCAAGTCCTTTCGAAATGGTTCGGTCAAAGCGACTCGGAGGCTGCCGCACTGGCGAAAGTCGATAGCGTGGCCGGTACGTTGCTCGAAATTCTCGAAGAACTCAATACAGTAGATTCCGAACTCTAGAGCGAAACGATCGACGTTCAAGTAGCCTGTTTGGCCTGCTGCTTGCGGTGTGGTCGCGCTCGCAATCGGTCCACGGTCGATCAGTAGCACCTCATTCTGGCCAGCTTCGGCCAGATGAAACGCGGCGCTTGTGCCAAGCACCCCACCGCCAATCACAACAACATTCACTGACTTCGGTAGCATCGCTCACTCCTCCCCGGAGGCTTTGAGATAGTGCCGGCGGAGCAGCAACAAATGGTGTAGCGCTGTCAGTAGCGGTGTCGGAATCACTTGAGCTCCTGCTGGCCGTTCGGTTGGAAAAGCCGGACAATCGGCAGACTTTGCGTTAACGGGAGGGCCAGAAGGAACGCCACTGACGCCGCGGCGAAACCGAAAAGAGCCAGCCCGATATCGCCCGGTGATGCCAATCCGAAACGCCACACAACGGTGACGATTCCGCCTACGATCATCGATATGACGACGGCGTAAATGCGGGACCGATGATACCAAAACACCGCGACCAGGAAGGGCACAATCATCGTCGGTGCCCAGAAATCATAGACGAACACCAGGATGTCGGCGACGTTACTGAAGAAGAAGGCGCACATAGCCGCTGCACTCCCCGTCAGCAGCGTCGTTGCCCGCGCAGCCTCCGGCTGCGCCGGATCGTACAGGAAAGAAACTTCGGCCGGCGTGGCGGTGGCTTCCAAGCCGCCGTATTCCATCCGTCGAGCCTTTGGCTCGAAAAACGGCGGCCCGGAGGCCACCGCCACGGTTATCGGACAATAGTCTGGAGAATTCCCTTTCGACGTGAGGACAGTCCGGCCTGTTAAACTTCGGTTCTGTTCAGGTTCGAACAGGGGAGAGAACGCTGACTGGAAACGCCAGCGATACCACTAGATTTCTTGGGAGCGCCGGCGGGGCTCTCGTATCACTCCTTGCCTGTCTAGCGACCCTGGTCGCCCTGGCCGGGCTTATTTTTATCTGGTGGTGGAACTATTCTGGGAGTGTCTTTGCACTTGAAGATCTCGTTGCCACAGAAGCAGGGGTTTTCGAGATGGCCACACCCCTCCCCATCCCGCGCACAGAGTCGGGGAGTACCGTCCACGATGGCCGCTTCTACATCATGGGCGGGATCGGGGCATGGGGGGAGACGCTCAGCTCGTTCAGTAGCTATGATCCCGTCTCGGCGCAGTGGCAGGTGCTTCCCGATTTGCCGGAACCGATCAGTCATCCCGCAGCCGTCGCAGCAAACGGTAAGATCTATGTTGTCGCAGGATTCGGTCCGCTTGGCATCAGGCTGCGCGGGTTCATGTTTGCCGAGTGGAATCCTCTCGACTCGCTCTATATTTTCGATGTAAAGGCAGGGACTTGGAGCCGGGGACCCTCCATGCCCGAGGCTCGAGGAGCAGGCGGCGCAACGATTACGAGCAACGCAATCTGGTATGCCGGTGGCATCGGTCCGGACCGCAGTATAAGCGGTGGACTCTTCAGGTTCGATCTCAAGAGCGAGCGCTGGAGTGAAGAACCTCCGGTACCGACACCAAGAGATCACCTGCGTCTGGAGTCTGTAGGAAATCGCCTGTACGCGATCTCCGGTCGCAAGGATGACCTACGGTACAATCTTGCAGTGACCGAACGCTACGACATCGACGTGCGTCGCTGGACGAGGGTCGCGGACATTCCCTTTCCCCGCGGCGGTCTCGCATCGGTAGTCTACTCGGGATCCATCTACACCTTTGGCGGCGAGCAGGTTTGGACCTGCAATGATCAGGTCGAGCGATACGATCCTATTCGCAACACCTGGACGGTTCTGGGACGCCTACCCGAAGCACGGCATGGGATTCAAGCAGGAGTACTGAACGGTCGCATCCATCTGATTTCGGGAGGAAGGCATCCCCGGGTTTCGATCAGTGGAATTCATCGCGTCTATCGCCCCAACCCAGAGTTCTAACGCTGATGTCTTTCGTATCGATGGTGGTTCTTGCCTACAACGACGGTCCGTCACTGCCCGCACTTCTGCGAGGTGTGTCGAGCGTCCTTCAGTCCTGTGCCGATGACCATGAAATCATCGTGGTCGACGATGGCAGCAGCGATCGGACGGCAGCCATCGTCGAGGAATTGTCCGAGAAGATTGACCGGCTCAGGCTGCTGCGGCACGGTCGGAATCGAGGCGTCGGAGCCGCGTTTCGCTCCGGCGTCATGGCTGCGCGGGGAGACGTGATCGGGTACATCGATGGTGACGGACAGTACGATCCACTCGATATTCCCCCGCTGCTTGCTCGCCTCCAGGTTGTTGACGCCGTAGCTGGGTTGCGTCATCACAGGGCAGACCCACTTCACAGAAGGCTGATTTCGCACTGTTATAACGGTTTGATC
>JAKZYH010000532.1:0-13493 GCA_047514575.1 Acidobacteriota bacterium
CTGATGGTCCCAGGAATAAATTTTTGGCGCCCCTGGATGGATCTGAGTAACTAGAACGGTGTCAATCAGTTGCGCCGATTCGAGCGATCGACGTGGGAAAACTTTCCTGGGCCCAAACTGGGTTGAGCGGCTTCAACCCGCCGTAATGGGGCCAGATTAGTTTCCCAGAGATCAGGAGATCTGAAGTTACAGACCCAGAGAGTATACCTTTCTTGGACATATCACACCAGCAAACATCGTTGACGCAGGTAGGATGGGCACTCTTGCCCGTCGGTCTTTCTGACGGGCAAGAGTGCCCATCCTACTCTTTGCAACCCTCCGCTACGAAGCCATCAGATCTGCGAGATTCCAGCTTTCCCACGATCAGGTTCAAGCTGAGAGCGGCGAAACCGAGGCTTCCCACAGCTGTGTCGACCAGGGATGAATTCCAGTCAGAACCTGTGGTCGAGTCCAGGTAGTACTTTATGTAGGAACTGGGTAAGCCAGTTTCCCCTAGTTTACGTTTGACCTGCCAATGCCAGTCGGTCAAGGGGCAATAGCCAAGCCCGTACCAGTAACCCAAACCGAGCCAGGAGAAGGCCGTCAGTCCCATTAGTGTCAAGTGAGCTCTCCGGGTCCGCTTCAGGGCCCACCCGGTCAAGACGAACGCGATCAGGAGGAAGTGGAGAAGAGAAAGAAGAGCGTCCAAAAAGAGGTACATCCGAACTCAGTCCTTCACAATTCGAAAGGGCAGTCGGATGCGCTTGTCCACGATCCGCTCCTCGACCTGCTCAAAGACATCCACGTCAAAGGGACGTCCGATTCGATTTCCGGCGAGATCCTCCAGCGCGGTGCTGATCGAGAGGTAGAATTCGCCCGCGGACCAGGGCTGATCGGGCTTGAAGCACCAGAGCCGCTCCTGGTTCGAAACCTCAATCGCACCCGGGACGGGGTTACGGCCGGGTCCCACTACCTGGAGAACCCGGAGCAGCAACGCATGGTCCAGCGGGTCGCCGAATCGCAGACAGAGAGGCTGGAGGCTGCCACTACTCGGTAGCGTCAGATCCCAGGCCTGGGGATCAAGCGGTGTTCGGTCCGGTGGTCCTACACTGAAGATCTTTTCAAAGGACTCTCGCAGTTGCCTGCCGTGAGCATCCGGCCATTCCTGCTGAATTACCATTCGATACTGCCTTCCCGAAACTAGCGCCGTGCCCTCCTGCTTTTGGGGAAGCAGTCCCCGTTTGATCCTGCCGGGATCGACCAAGAGCGTGAGTCGGCGTTGTTGGGAATCCCAGAGCTCCTGCTCGATCTCCAGAAAAGGAAGCTCGACAGGCTGCTCGGAGTCATCTAGAAGACGGATGTAGCGATAGATTTCACCTCGACTCATGGGGGCAGAGAAGTGAATGTAGAACTTGAGGAGATTCTCCGGCAGGAGATTGGTGGAAGGATAGACGGCCTCGACGACGGCAGACTCGGATGAGATCTGCTCGGGAATGTCAAAGTTGACCTTCATCCGGCTCGGCCCGACTTCTGATCGTGGCAGGGCAGGACCTAGCGCGTCCGGATCCAGAACGGCCTGATAGCGAAGACCCGGCTGGAGTGGAAACCGAGGTGTGAAGATCAGGATCCCACTCTCCAGCGAACGGCTTCCTAGTATGGGGGGAAGGTTGTTGGAGAATTCTCCAACGTAGACGGCGAAGAGCCTCAGCAGGTCGGCCTCGGAGGCCGAGTCCAGATTCCAATCCTCTAAACCCACTATCCTGAAGTAGGATTTCCCTCCAGCGGACTCCAGAGTGATTCGAATCGCCTGTTCCTTGCTCGGTGTTTGCCCCGGGGTTGCCAGCGTGCCTTGGGGCTGCTGCAGGACGAGCAGGTTGAGGAGGAGGGCAGCGAGGTATCCGGGACGCTTTCCGCCTGCAATTCCCATGGGTTCACTGAGGAGGTGCCTGGAACCACTAAGGGAAGGCGACGGTCTTCAAGTCAACCGATCCCTCGTCGGTTTGGACCAGCAGCAGGGCATTTGCGGCGTCGAGTCGGTCGAGCTGTTTCACACCCTGGAGTTCAGAAATAGTCTCATAGGGCACACCGGCAACACCGGTCTTCTGAGTGATCCCGCTGAAAGAGTCGAGGTTCGCGGTCGCCAGCTTCATCACGCCACGGTTGCTGTTGTTTACGAGTACGTAGTCTCTTCCTTCCTTGTTGTACACCACCATGTCCAAGGGGCGATTGCGGTTACCCAGCTCGGCAATCGTAGTGCCCACTACCTTGCTGCCGGGCTTGAGATTGGCCATCGGGAACTTGACCAGGGGGGTGCAAGTGTAGGCAGCCAGGATGTACGGCTCGGCCTTGATCTCGAAGGGCACAAAGGTACGGACTGGAGAGTTGGTTTCGTATCGGCCATGAGCACCGTGAAAGATCTCAACGCTGGATCCCGAGTCAGTTGAAGAGAAAGGAAAGTCAAGCGACCTCAGGTTGGAGGCGAACTCCTCGTTGGATAGCCCAGCCACGATCACCTGGCCGTCGACAAAAGCGAGATCCGTAATCGACTGTTGGCGGAGGCTTCGACCACGGCGACCTTTCGCTTGAGGATCCGGGGCATTCGGCAGCGAGACCTTCGAGTGTCGGATATTGTCGAGTTGCAGTTCGCTGATCTTTCCAGCAGCATCAACTCGAAACAGAACCGCATCTGCCTCGGGACCCCGTCCCCTTGAGACCGAAAGATAGGCCTTGTGGGAAAGTGGATTGACGGCCAGGTCATTGATCAACACCTGGTCGGGAGAGGTGCCGAGCAACCCAGCCAGCTTGGTGTCGATCCCGCTCAGGTTGATGGTGGCCGCGGAGGCCGTCTGCCGATCTGACGTGTCGATGGCCCAGATGACGGCCGCCGTCGAGTCGCCCACGAAGAGAATTCCTTCGGGACCGAAGGCCAGAGTCCCAGCCGACTGAAGCTCCACCTTTCCCTGGCTGAGCGTATCCACGGCACTCGCACCCGAGGCCATGACGTTAGAAGCAAAAACCAACCCCAAAACGAGGAGTCCAGCTCGTCGAGTCATCTTGTCTCCTTTTCTGGTTCTGACTGAATTGAGACGCCTAAACTTGCCAACGAATGTTACTGGTTTAACGTCTATCCTGCAACACCCCACAGTCCAGCCGCAAGCTATGACGCAACCCGGTGCCAATGGGCTTGTTGACCTCGACTGGGAGGGCCGGAACTAGAGCTGGAGAAGGTCGAGCAGGCGTTCGGGGGGGCGCCCGATCACAGCCCTGTCACCGAGGACCCCAATTGGTCTTTGCAGCAGGGTAGGATGCTCGGCCATTTTCTGGATCAGGAAATCGTCGGGCTCGGTGCCGCTCAGGCTCTGCTCTCGGAAGGCTGGATCGTTGCGGCGCAGAACCTCCCCGGGCTTCATTCCCAGCAACGAGAGAGTCTCTCTGAGCTCCATTTCACTCAAAGGCTCTTCGGTGTACTCCCGGTATCGGTAATCGATCCCCTTTTCCTTCAGCAAGGCGACCGCCTTGCGACAGGTTCCTCAGGTCTTGCGGCAGATCAGTTCGAGCATTTCTGGCCTCCTACTCTGCGCGCTGCCATACCAGCTCAGCCGTTTGTTGTTCTCCGTTGATCAGCATGGGAGGTGTCCTCAGGGTCACGGTGTTTCCCGAGATTGTCAAGTTGCGTACCTGGGTTGTCCCAACTCGATTCGGAACGAGGGACACTTCCACGTGATGGAGCACTCGGTCTCCTTCAAAGGTGTACTTGCCGCTGTAAGAAAGGTAGCTCTCAGCAGCAGAAAGCTTTTCCTCAGCCGTCCCACCCTTCAAATCGCTAGAGGCATAGTTGGTTCGGTCGGCAGTCATCATGGTCACCGACATGTAGCCGTCTTCGGAATAGAGTATGAAGCCGCTGGGGTTCTTTCCCAGGGGATAGCTCACTGTGCCATCTCCTGTCCGGGCTTCGTAGGAGATCAGTCTCCAGGTTCCAATCAATGGGTTCGAAGTCATTATCCATTCTCCTGTACAGGTCGACGGATGGAAGTAGTTTCGGCCTCCAGCCCGAAGTCTTGTTCTCGCTTCTGGCTCGACTGAAGGCGGCCTGGAGACCAACGTTACAATTCGGACCTGATTCCCACCTGATCCAACAACCATTTTGCGGCTCGTTGATAGGCACCTTCCGGGACCTGGTGTCCCTCTGTCGGTTCCAGGTGGAGCTCGACCCGCGTTGTGAGCGTCTTCTGTGCTGATCGTCGCGAAACCTCGAGGGCCAGGTCGACGGTATGCTGAGTGCCGACCCGGTCGTCCCGATCACCGATGATCAACCAGAGGTTGCGTCCTGCCAGTTCGTCGGCGTACTCGATCAGTCCAAGAGGTTGCGCCGACGGGTTTCCCTCTAGCCCTTCAAACTCACTCAGAGCACGGAGATCTGTTACAGGAGCAAAGGCCGCGACCGCACCGACCCGATGATCGTGCGCTGCCAGTTGCATTGCGGCGTACCCGCCCCGAGAGGTGCCGGATGCAAGCACACGATCTGGGTCCGTGAGGCCGTTGGCAATGAGTTGGTCCAACACTGCCGAAGCCCCCGCTAGCAGATCCTTCATGAGATCCTCACCCTGGTCGACCCGGTGACGCCATCCCTTCAGGCCCTCTGGTTCGCCCGAACGGATATCCTTTCCGTGGCAAGGCAGGTCCAGGGAGACGCAGAGGGCGCCTCTCGCTTTCAGTATCTCGCAAGCCTGGCTATAGATAGGGTGCGTCAGACTGGTCTCAATCCCGCCGGCGAAAACGAAGAGAGTCGGTGCTGGGGTCCTATCTTGGTCGCCGACAAGGCCATACCGAGTTCCCTCGGAAGTCGTGAAGATGGTCAGTTTGCTGGAGGCACCTGCAGCCTGCTGTGTCAGAACAAGGGGCGAAGCAGTCAGCAGCCAGACTCCGAGGCGAACGAACGATCGAAACATGAATGTTCCTCTAATCGGATCCCTTTTCGCTGATCTGGGACAGTGTACATTCCACTGGTCGGAAGACGTGCAGTCCATCTTCGGAACGGCCCACATACTCTTTTCCGCGCAGCACCATGGGCCAACCATCCTGCTGGAGTTGACGACGAACGAGCAGCAGCGGAAAAGCCTCGCCGCTAACCGTGTACTCGAAGTCCACCGTACTATCTCGTCTCAAGAAGACCAGCCCATGTTTCAGATGCTGGTAGCCTAGCCAGCCCAGTGTGATTCCGTGGTGGCTGTCGTTGCTGAAACCAACTTGTCTCAAGCGCCCCAGAATCCCATTCATCTCGCCGGAGAATAGGGTGTCTGCAGTGCTGATCGACTGGCTCGACTGATCGCTAAGGTTGCCCGAGAAACTGACGTGAAGACTATTCCGCACGTCAAGCGAAGAGGGACCGAGACTCTGGTCTGGAAGTACGATGTCGTCATATCCGACGCCCGAAATCAGAGACATCTTGAGATCGGCAGAGATCCGGAGTGGGCCAAACGAGGACTGGACCACAGGTTTCCCCTCTGCCAGGGAGTGATCGAGCACCAGGTCCACGTACAGGGCGAGTTCCTTGCTTACTCCATTGAGGTACCAGAGCAGGGCTCCTGGGCTTTTCGATTTACCTTCCTCGGCGCGCCACCGGATGTAGCCGGTGTCTGGTTCAAGTTCGCTTTTCTGGCTGGTGAGGAGGGGAAGTTCGGATTTCTTGAAGCCTGGATTCGCCTTTATCTTTTCCAGTAAGCCCTTGGGGAAGTCAGTACCGAAGACCCATTGCTTTATCAGGACCACGGAAACAAGTGGGCGTAGCTTCTGTACCTCGAACCGATAGTACCTTCCCCGGGTGAGTGTGGTGGTCTTCGGGTCCTGTTTCTGAAGCCCATCGTCTGTTGTCCCCTCCTGCTGAGCGATTGCTCCGGCAGTCTGCAGCCAAAGAATCGCGAACCCTGATATCACGAAGATCGAAAATAATCGCTGCATGCTTGTCTCTTCCTTCCTGGCCTGATCTCTGTGTATACCAGCGAGCGTCTATGACTCCTGCTCCAGACCTGGATTATTCCCGAGTTGGAAACTGCCAGAAGACCAGCAGGAACTGACCGATCTTCAACCGCAGGGACGTTGCCTGGGGATCACTCGTATCCTAATGCTTTCACCGGATCCAACTTGGCTGCCTTGATGGCGGGGTAGAGAGCCCCGAGAATCCCACCTGCGAAAGCGATCACGATCGCCGTCAAGATCCAGGCCGTAGGTATATCCACCGGCACGCTAGGGAACCGGACTGTAATCACAGTAATCAAAACCCAAGTCAGGATGAAGCCCGCAATCACGCCCAACAAGCACACCACCAGCGATTCCCTGACGATAAGTTGGACGATATAGCTCCTTGAGGCGCCCAGCGATTTCAAGATCCCGATCTCTCGCGTGCGCTCGACAATGGTGCTGTACATTGCCAGCAGTGTTACCAGAAAACTGATTGCGACCGACATGAAGACAAGCGCGGCCTTGAACTCCTGAAACGCGGGCGCACTGCTGGCGAGGAGTTCCTCGAGTTCCTGGGTTCGTGAGAGCTTATAGTTCTCGAATACCTCCCTGAGGTTGGCCTCGACTACTTCGATCTCCGTGTCCTGCCTGGCACGAATGAAGAAGACGGTAGCCATCCGAGGTGTGCCGTTCATGTCCTGGAGTGTGTCCAGGGGCACGAGGATTCTGCCGGCAGTTCCCGCTTGAAAAATTCCCGCGATCGAGAACTCGTGGCCTAGAAGTTCGATGTCTTGCCCCACCTCCACCTTTTTGGCAGCCGCGTAGATGCTGTCGACGACAACCTCATAAGGCCCCTCGAACATTTGTCCCTCAGAAAATTCCAGGCCTCCGTTGACCTTCACGAAGCTCTCCTTGGCTATCCCGAAGAGGGCCTGGAACCCTTCACTGACGAATTTGACGAGAACCGGTGTGGCGGCGTGGACACCTTCCACCTTCTCGATTACGTGCTGGAGTTTCACGGGCAGCGCTCCGCTGTTCAATCCCAGGAACAACGACGCCCCCGAAGGCTGCATCATGAAATCGCCCCCAATTCGGCGCGTCCGTTCAGCCTGGTCGTTGAACTGTCCGAAGGACAGTCCGACGCTGACTAGGATAAGCACCACACCAAGTGAGACAGCGAGGATGCTGACGCAGGTCCGTGTAGGTCGTTGTCGGATATTGGAAAGAATGAGGTTCCACATTCAGAAAAGTCTCCTGCAGCGCATATGTTATTCACCAAGCCGCATCCATTGCAATCGCGACGGCTTAGAGAAAATTTCAAGATACAAGATACAAACAAATTTCAAATTCCAGGCACCAAATTTCAAAGGGCCTGGTGTCAGGTGTCCTCATGGTCCTCGCGGTTTGAGACCTGGTTCCCGGTTGGTGCTTGTGATTTGGGATTTGTTTGTATCTTGTATCTTGTCTCTTGTGCCTTTTGTGCTTTGGAAATCAGCTCGCGAAAATCCTGGAGCAGCTCTTCTATATCCGCGTCTCGTGTATCCCAACTGCAGACAAGGCGGGTGGTCTTGTTTGGCATCGCAGCCATCTGCCAGCCTCGTCCGGCTAGAGATTCGGCCAACGGGGGTTCGATTGCAAGGAAAACGCTATTGGCCTCACATGGGAACAGCAGAGAGATCCCTTCCAGATCCTGCAGACCGGCCGCCAAGCGGGCCGCGCAGGCATTGGCATGGCGGGCATTGCGAAGCCAGGCTCCCGATTTCAAGAAGCCTACCCAAGGAGCAGCGAGAAAACGCATTTTCGAGGCCACCTGGCCGGCCTGCTTCCAGCGATACTTGAAGCTTCGTGCCAGCTCCTTGTTGAAGAAAACCACGGCCTCGCCCAAGGCCAGTCCGTTCTTGGTACCCCCGAACGAGAGAACATCGATCCCCACCCGCCAGGTCATATCAGCGGCAGAGCAACCTAGACCCACCAGGGCGTTCGCGAACCGAGCTCCGTCCATATGTACGTGCAGACCGAGGAAGTGAGAGAGCTCAGCCAGCTCTGTCAGATGATCGAGGCTGTACACAGTCCCCATCTCAGCCGCCTGAGTCACGCTCACGGCGCCCACCTGCGGGTATTGGAAGTCGCCTCTGTGAGCCAGAACTACCTCTTCGACTCCAGCCGGGTGGAGTTGACCATTGTCTCCCGGGGTTGCGATCACTTTCGCACCCCCGCTGAAGAACTCGGGGCCCCCGCACTCACCCAGATCCAGATGGGCGCTTTCATGGCAGATGATGGCGTCGTGGCTTCTACAGAGTTGGGCCACGGCGAGGCAGTTTGCCGCCGAGCCGGTAAAAGTCAGAAAAGATTCGCAGTCGGTCTCAAAGATTTCGCAAATCTGATCTCGCGCTTCAGCAGTGTAGGAATCGGATCCGTATGCGGGACTGTGTCCCTGGTTGGCTACAGTCATTGCTTCCCAGGCCTCGGGACAGATCCCCGAGTTGTTGTCGCTGGCGAAGTTTCGCTCTCTTTCCCGTTGTTGCATGTGCCCAGGTAGCGTCGGGGGCTGCTACCAAGTCTTCCCCGGCAGCAGCAGTGTTAGCGCAAGAAGGCACGAATAGTAACACAACAAGGGCATCGTCGGCTGCGCCTTTGTCTTGATTGCTGTAAGATGCTTCCGATCCTCATATCGCCTTGCGAGGGAACGCTTAACCAGGCTGCCAAGCAAACCTGTCGGGAGACTGGATTCAATGGAAAAACCAACTTCATTCTCGAAAAGGGTTTGCCCTCGCTGTCGCAGAGCGACTGTTGCTCTGGCAGCGCTCTTCCTGTTGGGTATTGGCCAGGTCTCTGGTCAGGACTGGGTGCCACTCTGGGACGGGCAGAGTCTTGAGGGATGGCAATCGGTGGGAGATGGCCTCTGGAGCGTCACGCCGAAAGGCTATCTGATGGGGCAGCAAGATCCACGAAAGCCCCCTTCGATTCCCTGGAACAACGGTCTAAAGGCAAGGTTGAACCGCTGGTTTGAAACGGATTACAAGGTGATTGTGAGCCAGGCCTGGCTCTATACGGTGAAGGAATTCGAAGAGTACGACCTGCATCTGGAGTGGTGGCTTCCGGTCGAGCAGAACAGTGGGATCTCGATCCACGACCAGAGCCGAGCTCGCTACACCAGCGGCAGCCTCTCCGATCCCACGAAGACGCCCTCGCAGGTTGCCTACGAGATCCAGATCCTGGGACAGGATGTCGGTGAGAATCCCGCGGGAAGCATCTATATGATGGCGAGAGCGCCGATGGGAGTCATGAAGCCGGGCGAGTGGAACGCCTACGATATCCAGGTCAGGAAAGATGAGATACGGGTCGACCTGAACGGTCAAGAGGTCGCACGCAATGCCCCCTTGGCCGGTCGTCCCACCAAGGGTCCAATAGGTCTACAACTGCATGATCCCGAGACAATCATCATGTTTCGCAATCTCAAGATCCGAGAGATCACACCTCGATAGGGGTGGACAATGCCGGCATCTTCAGGTGATTTGGCCGCGAACGATTGAGGAGCGGCCGAAGATGGCGTGAAGATGAGATGCCAGAATGCCAAGCTATTTTTGCGCAAGCCCTAAGCTGAAACTTCATTTTCCAAGCAATTTTCTGAAAACCGTGGGGGTGGCCTCCAGGCCGCCGTTTTTCGAGCCAAAGGCTCGAGGGAAGGGATACGGCGGCTTGGAAGCCACCGCCATGTCACACAGGCCCTGAACCCCGACCCTCGGTGATCGCCGTCGGTTGGAACTCGGGAGGCATGATGAAACTCACAGCCGAACAAGATGCCGTACTGAAGGGCGAGCGTGGCGCCGTCCTGGCCAGGTATCTGAAGTGGTCCATCGTCTGGGGCGAGGCCATGGGAGCCAGCCGGCTGATACCCGTCACCAATGTACACTGTATCCTTCGCACACCCTGCCTGCCGGGACTGTCGGATAAAGCCCTGGATTCCTACTTCGACGAGTTTCGTCAGCTCTGCCAGGAGAACGTCAAGTGCATCACCCTGACCCATGCAAATTGCAGGGACCTGGCCGCGCTCCGGGAGAAGGGCCTGCGTGAGAAGGAGCTCCTTTTCCAGCCGGAACTGCAGCAACTGGCCCAAAAAGCGGGGATCAGGACGACCTGGACCTGTGTCCCCTACCAGGTGGGAGGCATGCCTTCGTTCGGCGAGATCTGTGCCTGGACAGAGTCCTCGGCGGTGGTCTACGCCAACTCGATGGTAGGGGCACGGACGACCCGCAATGGGATGGAGAGCTCATTGGCGGCGGCCTTCCTGGGCTGGATACCCGAGTTCGGCGTTCTGCTGGATGAGCATCGCAAGGCCACCGTTCGGGTCGACGTCGAGGTAGAGATGAAGTCCACTACCGACTGGGGTGCGCTGGGTTACTTCGCAGGCGAGCTGGCAGGATCCCAGATTCCAGTCTTCGATCAGGTCGAAGAGATCTCTCTGGAAGAAGCCAAACAGCTTTCCGCCTCGCTGCCGTATGCCGGACGGGGAACCGCGATGTTCCACATGGTTGGCATCACCCCCGAAGCGTCCTCACTGGAAAGTGCCGTAGAACCTGACAGACAGATTGAGCGCTTGGTTTTTGATGAAAAGGCGCGCCGGGAGACCTACCGGAAGATGAACACCATGGACGAGGGAGAGGAGATCGATACCATCACGCTGGGGTGCCCCTTCAGTTCGCTGGAGGAGATGCGGCAGATATCCGAGGTTCTAACCAACCGCAGCGTCGCTCCCGGAGTCAGTCTCCTCGTCTGCACAGCGAGGGATACCCTCACAGAGGCCAGGAACCTGGGTTATACCGAGACCATCGAGAAGGCGGGAGCAACCATCCTCTGTGACATCTGCCCTGGCGCACAAGGCCACATGCGTCCCCGCAATTTCGTCTCGAACTCGTTCAAGCAAGCCTTCTACGGTCGCAGTGCTCTCAGATCCCGAACCGCAGTGGCGACGCTTGAGCGCTGTGTGGAAGGGGCCGTGACAGGGAGGTGGATGGGATGAAGGTGAGAAAGGTCATTCGCGGGAAGCGGATCGTGGACGGCAAGGCCTCGGGTAAGGCCATCGTCAGTGACTCAGCCCTCTGCTTCCGGTCCCAGTTCGATCCCACTACCGGTAGGGTCATCGACTCCAAGCATCCGCTCTACGAACGGAGTCTGGCCCAAAAGGTGCTGGTCATGCCCTCAACCACCGGTTCCTCGGGTAATACCATGCACATCAGGGTTGCCGAACTGGAGAAGCAGGCGCCGGCCGCACTAATCAATCTCGAACCGGATTCTCCTTCGGTTCTGGGCTGTGTCATTGCCAAGATACCCTTCCTGCAGGTTCGCGGTGAGGACCTGAAGTGGATTCGGGATGGCGACTGGATCGAGGTGGACGCCGGAAAAGGGTCGCTCACCGTCTACGAGGAGTAGATCCGGATCACGAGATCCACACCCCTCCGGTTTTACCCGTTGCTCTAAACTGAAACTTCGAAAGTCGAAGGTACAAGATACAAGGTACAAACAAGCTCCAAATCACAAGCATCAAGTTCCAAACGATAGCCCACCATCATGTTCGGCGATCCGACAGAGCCGCGAACGACTTGAGCCGTTAGCAAAATGAGCCCAGGTTCCGAGGAGAGAGCTGGACAACTCTTCCCCACGGCGTGACGCACAATATCGCCTATCCTCGACCGAAGTTTCTTTCTCGAATGGGACAGCACCGCTGGGGGAGCACTGAGCCGAAATTTCATTCGCAAACGTGGCTTCGGTCTCCAGGCCGAAGGTCCTCTCCTTCGGGCCTTTGGCTCGATGCACGGCGGCCTGGAGACCGCCGCCACGCCTGACGCGAAGTTTCGACCTACGGTCAAAGTGCTCTGCGGGATGGTAGCTTGTAGAGAAGAAGCAGGGCGGTGATCGCCGCGAACAGGGCCAGGGCGAAGCTGGCTTGGAACCCCAAGTGATCGGCCAGGGTCCCATGAATCGCCGGCAGCATGAAGCTCAAGGGGCTGGCCAACATGAGGAGAGACATGTTACGGGGGGAGTCGGCGGCCGCTGAGATGCTCACGACGTAGGCGGGAAAGTAGGCCCCCCCCAGCTCCCCCGCTCCCATCAGGCCGAAGGCGAAAAGAAAGAGATAGCCCGGAATCCACCAACCCCAGAGAATGGCTGCAGCCTGGAGCGCCATCGTAGCGTAGAGCGGGGCACGAATCCCCCACCGCAGGGTGATGACGCCCAGCGCGTAACCAGCCAGGGACGTGACCCCGAAGCGTATGACCATGATCCAACCCGACAGTTCCTTGGGGTCCCGGCCCAACACCTCCCGCGTGTAGAGCGAGAGATTGGGCAGGGCCGCGTGAACCACGAACCACATGAAGAAGGCCATCCAGGCCAGGACCAACACGCGATCCTTCAAGTAGGAGGAGATGCTTGTCTTGAAATAGTGAAGGAAGGGAGGACGATCGGTCTCGGCAACCGCCAGAATCCGATAGCGGCTGGAGAGGAGGGAGATTCCCGCGATACAGGGACATCCGATGAGGTACAGAACCCCGAAATCGCGGGGGAAGGGCAGCCAGGGAACGCCACCTCCCAGAACGAACTGGGCCCACAGGGAGCCGGCAACAGCCAGTATGGGGCCGAGGGCGAAGCTCCACTTGAAGGCCCAGGCTTGACCCTGGGTGGTGGTTCCTCTCTTAAGGCACTGATACTGGAAAACCTGGTTGGTAAATGCCGAGAACCCCTGTATCAGACCCTGGCCGATAATAGCTGCTATCCGGACCTCATCCCCGACCGGTAGGAAGAGAAGTAGCGCGATCACTCCCAGGACGGTGGAGGTCACTAGATTGGCCCCGACGACCGTGGCCCTCGCAAGTCGGTAGGGTAACCTCCAGGAAAGCAGAGGGGGTGCCAGGGCTCCCAGGAGATAGGTGGAGAGGGGGAGGTTGGCCACCATCGCGCTGGTACCCAGCTTGTCGGCCAATGCCGCCTGGACCACACCCACGAAGATGACCGGTGCGGCGAAGTAAAGCAGGCCAGTGCAGGCGATGAAGATCAGGCCGTTGTGCCGGTCCAGTTCTGGGGTGATCTCGGTCGGAACATCTGGAAATCGCATTCTTCACGCTGAGTGATGGCGCAGCACTAACATCTCTCGGCCCTGTTCTTCGTCCCATTCTCTCTCAGTTCGTTGACTTTGGCTTGTCTGGTTAGAAAGTGTTAGAAAAAAGTCGATCGTGGAGCTGCGCTCAGCCATCCCGTAGAGTCATCTCATCGCCCTAAGAGAGATCGATTGGGACGGAGCACTGAGGCTGTCGAGGCGGATAGTGCGACGCGAGTATCCCGCTCGTTACGTGACTGTCCGACTTGAGATGCTCTAGACTAACCTTGTCTCAGTCCATCGGCCCTCTTGATTGGGAAAGGAGACTAGTCCCAAAATAAGCGCAAGTTGGAAAATCGACCCTTTTCCCGGCTCCTGGCGGCCATTTTGGAGGTCTAAATTCTAGATGTTTCTGCCCAGGTCCATAGTACGAGCCGCATGTTCCACTCTCCGGCATGCCGATCGC
>JAKZYH010000533.1:0-3516 GCA_047514575.1 Acidobacteriota bacterium
CCGCAATCCGACGCGTTTTAGCCGACTTATGCCCTTCGCCAAGCCTTATCTCGCCCAAAAGCGCCACTCGCTACGATTCGGACCCGGCTAACCTATTGTCAATAAAGGATAATGGTTCGCTCTAAAAGAGCCGCACCCAAAGCATTCCTCATACGTTTGCGGTGGAAATCCGTAACGGCGGTCTTGGATGTCCAGAACCCCCTTCAGCTGAGCAGACAGCTTTTCGAGATCGCTGGGTTCCAATGATGCTTCAAGCTCCGTCTGTTCTTCGTTCGCCATGATGACTCTCCTCTACTCTGACAGGCCGCTCTGATGCGAACGCACGCCCACTCCCGCCGGGGCAGTTCCTGTTCTCGCAGTCCCCTCAAGATCTCTCTTCTGAGAAGTCCATGTCTAGCGTCATCTTGGACATGGCTCAAGCGTCTTGTGACGACGATCGACCTGCGGTGTTTCGAGGCGTGAGCGGCTTTCTCGTTCTTCGTGTGGGGTCCGTTCCTAAACCGGGATTTTCCAGATAACCGCCACCTCGTGATGCTACTAGCCCTGGTGAGCATCAGAATACGAGGATTATGGCTGAGGCTCGCGGCTTCGGCAAGAGATCCACGGTCCCAGCGGGCCCCAGCGAGCGGCGATCATGACTCGCGATCCCTTCGTGTCCGTGCCGCTGAGAAGGCCCTGAGGACCCTGTTCGCACAGACCCCTACCGGAGTCCCAGGCACATGGTCACGGTTCGGCGAACGTTCCCCGTCATCCCCGGTACCCCCAGCGGCGACTGACAGAACCGATGAATCCTCTCAAGAATCGGCCGGAATAGTCACGCGCCACGGCCACCGGGCCATCTGGAACATGACGTGTCGGGCATGGCCGACCACCTTCGCCCGATCTTAACCAGCGTGGTTTGAAGCGTCCTCAACGACCAGTGGCTCACCGCCTGCGGCAGCCCGATACTATTGTACTGACAAGAATAGAGGCCAAAGGGCCACTTCCGGACAGCAAGCCGCTCACCTCCGTCCCGCAATCGGTAAGATCAATCGGAAAGTCGTCCACTTTTCCAACTCGCTCTCGAGGTCTATTTTGCCTTGGTGCTCCTCGACGATCTGATAGATGATCGAACGTCCAAGACCAGCTCCTACACCAACGCCTTTGGTGGTGAACCCAGGATCGAAGATCCGTTTCACATTCTCCCGCATGGTCGTAGTAGGGACTCTTGGCGAGGATGCAGCGAGCGATCTCCACTCGGCGTGTCAAATTGGGCTCTCCAGGAGAGTCATCCAGGGCTGCCTCGGCCTGCGCCAGCCGCTCCTGAGCCTGTGCCGAATCAACTACCTGCGTCCCCCCAAAAACAACAATCGTAGATCGGATTCGATGCTCTACGAAAAGCAGCTCAGGTTTTGGCAGCTCCAACTGCAGACGAACCGGTCGGAGCTCCTCTCGCCTGAGGAACGGGCCGGCCGTATATCTGACCTGAAGGCCGGGTCTCAGACCGAGGTCGTATAGTGCTCCCCCGAAATCAAGTTCATTCGACGCTTCCCTGGAAAATCTGAATGACCGCTTTTAGGCGAAAGCGGTCGTTCGGTCGACGTTTCCGCGGAAAACTTGAATGTCCGCTTCTAGGTTCAAAGCGGCCGTTCGGGTGCGATCTACTCTGACACTGTTTGTAAGGTCAGATCTGGGCTACTACAAATCTGTAGCGCCTATTTCACTACTCCACACGGGTCTGGATTCGAGTTGGGGGTGGCCATTCATCTCATACGCGTCTTCTGCTTCGAGATTGCCAGGGCGCATGGTGACGTAGTAGCTTCGCTGTGACAACCCTGAGAGAGGAGAAAGATGAATGGGAGACAGTTGCTTCGAGCGGGACTGGGCAGCTCTCTGCTGACAGCTGTGGGGGCATCATTCAATCCATCGACTAGGTCCGAGGCAGCCCCGCGAGCTGGCTCTCTGAACTGGCAGGGTATGTTTCGCGGTCCCGGCTATCGGTGAGCACCCCAAATGCCACGATCCTGGAGATCGGCAGCGGCCAGTCTCCATTCTGGCAAGATCTGTTCTACGGAGATGCTGTAAAGTTCGATAAGGGCTATGCCCTGCCACCGGATCGATCAGGTCTGGGACTGGATCTGGACGAAAGTGTCGCCGCCAGGTACCCCTACCAACCCCCAAACTGGCGGAGCGGTTCTCCGATGGCGCTGTGGCAGATCGATAGGCGAATAGAGGCTGGCGCTCGATCATTCAGGAAGGAGCTGCCTCCTAAGGCAGGCATTCGCAATTCATGGAAACCCGATGCGTAAGCGAGGGACTGGGCACGCTGAAGATTGTGCTGTTGTCCGCTTACTCCTCGGGGCTGGGCCTCGCTCTGCTAGCGGTTCAAGCCGTGCGCGACTCTGTCGATCGGCTCGAGACTCCCCTTACGAGCGATCCAGCTCCAGGGCCGCTACGACCGGCGCACGACCAGTGGCTGCACTCGACAGAGTCGGGCAGAGAATGCCATGTCGAGATTCAAGACAGCATTCGGCAGGCAACTCTCAGCCCGGGACTTCCCGAATCAACAGGTCGAGGCCGCGATAAAGTGTTCGGTACTCAATCGTATGGCAGCACTCGGCCTGCCTCGGTCCGAGAGAGTTCTTTTAGAGCCGCAAGCCCATTGACCCAGGTCCGGGTCTTGGAGCAATATTGCAACAACGCCCCCAGGGTAGCTCGTTTCGCATTGCAACCCTTATAGTTGGGCTACCCGCAATAACACCTTCGGTGTAGGGAATCGCCCCTCAACTGTCCTAAATCCGAGGATTTGGTCCGGTGACCCTTTCGGTGGAATCAGGTCTCTTCCTGTACTTGAACGGATGGGTCATTCGGCGCATGATGATCTCCATGAAGCGAATCGAGGGCTCTTGGACTACCGCGCTGTTGCAATCATCCATTCTGTCTGGATCAGCCTTACCGGCTGTCCGCAGTCGGCTGCATCAGATTTTGATGCTCGCGATCTTATCGATCTCTCTGTCCTGCACCGATGGTCCGGTTGAGGAGACCAGGGACCAATACCGGGAGATCGTCGACATCTCCAGAGATCCGGACTCTCTCCGGGAGTACCTGAAGCCGATCCCGTCGCTCGAGCCTGCCGAGTCCCTGAAATCTCTTGAGACAGTCGAGGGCATGAAGATCGAGCTGGTGGCCCACGAGCCCCAGGTGGTTGAACCCTTGGCCGCTACCTTCGACGAAAATGGACGTATGTACGTGGCAGAGTTCTACGGCTATCCTCGCCAGCCGGAGCCCGGCGAAGACGGCACGGGGAGGGTTCGGATGCTGGAGGACCGGGATGGAGACGGCCGCTACGAGGTAGCGCACGTCTTCGCCGACAAGCTGGTCTGGCCCACTGGAGTGGCGGTCTGGAAGCAAGGACTCTTCATCTCGGCGCCACCAGACATCCTCTACTGCAAGGACACCGATGGCGACGGACAGGCCGACATCCGGGAGAAGGTCTACACTGGATTCGGTGTCACCAATGAGCAGCAGATGCTCAAC
>JAKZYH010000534.1:0-13326 GCA_047514575.1 Acidobacteriota bacterium
GCCATAATCCGCCGCGTTCGTTCATCCAGCAGTGGCCATACAGACCGGAATTTCTCAGTCAATTCGGTCAGCGTATCCATGCACACTCAGCATAGCGTTACTAACTACAACTTGATACCTTTATTTCTTTACACTGCCTAAACACCAACTCTGTGAGGGGTCAACCTCGAACGCCTCCTCGTAGTAGCAGCGCGAACGCTCCAAGCCGGTCCTGGCGTTCGTCAAGTCGGTCGTCTTGGTATCCTCTAGTTCCCCCTCGTAGTAGTGCGCGAACAATTCATGATGAGCGGCGCGCGCAAGGATCTCGGCTTCTTGTTTTTCAGCGCTCGCCAATTGTCCCAACAAGCTGACCCGATTCTCCGGCGCTTTTTCGATCTTGAACAGGTCAGCCATTCTGGCCTTGGCTTTGTCGACCTTCTCACGTGGCAGTGCCAGTGCCGCAGTGGGCGCATCCTTGCTCCGGTCCCAACGCCTACCTCTCTTGATTGCGAACTTTGCTGTCCGAGCCGACATTTCTTCTACGGCTTCACTGGCGTGCTTGAGGGCAGCGGAGAGAGCCCGCTTAGCCTGGATGATTCTCAGCTGCGACAACTCGTCCTCGAGGTTTTCCGGGAAGGAAGCGTATGCCACCACGCTGGCCCAGTCATGGGTTTTGGGTACTCGCACTCGCAGTTGGCGGCGGAGGTTGTCGATCAAACAGCGCGGGTCTTCGCCTGACAGCAGTCCCTCGTAGAGAAGCTTGATCATCAGGACTGAGCCGTCGAACGAGAGAGGAAACTGAGAGGCGACGACCAGCGGAATGCCGGCTTCATGAAGCGCATGGGCTACACTCGCCCCCGCCCCCACAACCGAGCCGACCTGCCCGCTTTCACAGCTCGCCAGTGTGACTACGTCCGGCCGAGACAAACGGCATTTCCCCCGATCCTCCTGGGCGCGAAGCAGAGTCGCTAAACGATCGCCCTCGACAATGTCCATACGGTTGGGGTCACGGCTGTCGTGCAGGGCGATTCCGTAGCGTCGGTCTTCTCTTTTTGTATAGGGGACACCGTGAGCCAGGATGTGAACATGAGTATATTTGCCGGTGCTACAAGCTTCTTCAATGCTACGAGCGTCTGCGTTGGGCAGCACCGTCAGGTGAGCTCCGACTGACTTCTTTATTTCCTCGGGATCGTCAGGATCGTAGGGGAGCACCCAAGGACTGACGGCTTGGCGCAAGGCAAGCAGATTAGACCACAGAGGTACGTCCGCGAGTCCGGGAGGCGCTGCCGCCGCGAACAGAATCTTCGGCTCCCGATCCCAGCGCAGGCGTTGCTCCCGGATTCGCCGCACCTCTCGCGTGATACAAACTGGAGCATCGGTTTGGAGGACGAGTGGCTGTCCGGGTCCGGGGAAACCATTGGGAGATTGGAGCAGTTCAAAGGGCAGCAGCGATAGCTCATTCGCACTCAGAATCAGTCGGAGGTGAGTCATTCCCTGGTCTTGCGTGCTGTCACCCAACTCGCGTACCAGGCCGGGAATCTCTGACAGGAGCCGTCCCAATTCCTTACCCGTTTCCGTAAGCTGCATCTCGCGCGTTTTGTCGTCGTCTTTGTATTGGAGAGACTGCAGACGAAGTAGGAATTGGGAATGCTCATAGGGCAGTTCCAGCGTCTCTGCGGGATGGTTTCCACAAAGGGCCAGGTAGCGTGTCAGCGGTGAGAGCAGCTGATTGCTGGGTGGGCCGTGCCGCAAGATCTCCAGAGTGACGGTCCGCACTTCTACGCCTCCTACTCTGCGTGTTCCTTCTGCTTGGAACTCTTGGTGACTGGTTCCAGCCTGATCTTTTCCCCGCTCAGGGTGACGCGGCACAACTGTCCACCCTTCTTATCGACGCGTACGGCTGCAGGCAGGTGCATGACGAGGTCTTTGCTTCTGACCCTGGCTCTCTTCAAATCCCGCAGGGTACGCGAGTTCTTGAGCACGTTGAACATTTCCTTGAAGGCGCTTTCGTCACCAAGCACCTCGTCTGAGAGTCGCATCAGCGGCACCCAGGTGCCACTGTTGATATAAGTACCCGGTCCCTTTGAGCGAGGCAGAACGCGTTCCAGGTGGGTGTGACCGGTCGTGACAATCTGGAAGGTCGAGCTGGCTAATTTCTCCGTCTCCTTGTAGACGTCGTCTTTGTCGTCGAGATCGAAGCTCCTGTCTTTCTTGAGACCTTCTAACGCCTCGAAGAGCACTTCATGGCTCTCTGCCCCCGTGAGTTTTTTCCAGATAGCTCCCATACCTCCAAGCTGCTGGGCTCCCTCGGCGGCGCTGACAAACTCAAAGGGATCTCTGCTCAAGTAGCTCTCGACCTCCACCAGCAGGTCGTCCCCGGAAGCCGCCAACCCGGCCCTGCGGGTTGTCTTGGGCAGCGAGTCTCCGAGAAAGGAGTGAAGCGACTGAGTTTTCTGGTTCTCTTCCTGCTCCTCTCCGGAAAGAAAATAGGGCCGGAACGTCTTCTTGACGCGGTCCCAGGTCAGTTTCTGGGCGACGTCCCAGACCTTTTCCAGCTTGTCCTTCGCGTCGGGAACAATCTCTGCAAGAATGGGAACTACGGCGCCCGTCTCGGGCTTGAGGAGATCAACGAAGGGGTAGGTCTGCTTGATTTCGTTCATCACGTCGATCACGAGTTTTGTGCCTGCGTTGGGGGTCCAGGGCTCGGCCCTTCGTGCTTGAATAAAGTCCGCCCCGGTTTCCCGCAATCGCTCGTAGCTCGTGTAGTTGAAGGGGTCGACGTCGTTGCCGTGCACACAAAGCGTCGACGTACCGGCTACCGTGCAGGCGAAGCCGGAACCGTCGAAGACGAAGTGAATCCGTCCTCGAGCGGTATCGTCGTGGTCGGCGAGCCTGTCGCGGAAATGTTCCCGCACCCAGGGGAGAGCCAACTCCAGGTCGTGGTTCCCTAGCGTGATGACTAGATAGTGCCGCCGTTTCTTGACCAACTTCCCGAGACTTTCCCAAACCGGCTTGAAGTTCGGGTCGCTCAACATCCGGTCCAGTTTGCCGATAGCTCCCTCGAAATCGAAATACTTGTAGGGGGCTTCGGCCAGAAAGTCCACCGAGTCACCATTGATGACTAAGCCGACCTTACCGGGTCGGGCGGTTACATAGTCGATGAACCGGCTCAGCAGGTCTCCCTGGTCGAAGATCTGAAAACCCGGCTGTCCTCCGATATGTAGATCTGAGATGACGTACAGTTCGTCGAAGTCGTCGAATCGGCTCATAGTGCGGTGGTCCAAAGCAACCGATACCGGATGGAACAGACATCCGGTTTTCAGAATCGAGAACAGACTAGACTTCGCTGTCGCTGGGGTTAGAGACAAGTTCGCCTAGGTTGTCTTTTCAGATGATAACCCGCAGCACATGATCAAGTCTAGTACGACGATCCTCCCACTCCTGGGTGTAATTGACCGGGTTGGCAGTGGGACGGACGGATGGCACAGCACGTGCGCGGGTACCCCCATCGTCGCTACATCGAAAAGCGACCTAACGGACGGCTCAATAGCCAGCTCTATTGGTTGCACCGAAGACGGGGGGGCGATAGTGCCTATTGATTTTCCAGAACGACTCGTATGGACTGGCTCGAATCAGTCCGGAACTCGCGCCTTCTCTCATCATTGCGGTAACTGGACAGATGATGCCGCCCAGCCGGCCAGGGGAAGAACGGGAGATCCACTAGGAACGACGGGGGGATTCTGGACGGACAATGGCTTCAACCAGTGCACAAACCTTCGGCGACTCTATTGTTTCGAAGTGCGATGATCATGCCAGGCCTAACCGGCCTGAAGGCTATCGGTATCAACCGGAAAACGGCACAGTATCCCCGTCTCGTCAAACACACCGCTTTCGCTTCGACCGTGGGCCACAGTCGACTCCTACGCCGCCGCTGACCCGTCCTAGCCATCTTCCGACGTACTCCCCAAGCCGCGAACGGTTCCTGCTCGTAACGGGGTTGTACGTTGGACGAATTGCTCCAGCGTGGCCACTCTAATCAAGTGCATCGGACCGCCGCTCACCTCCTACCCCTTCGGCGACGAGGCTCCCTTGCCAACATTCAGTCTCAGCTCGGGGGAAAGCTTATTAATGAAGTCGCCTTGATGAGTTGATCACCTCGGGTGGCCGTCTAGGGTTGAGGGGGAGCCGTTGAGTGTAGTACCCGTCGGCGCGAAGCTCGCATTCGACCGGCCGATCGCCTGTCCGCTCCCAGAACATCAGACTGATCCTTCCCGAATCATCGCGTCGCCGATTTCCGGGTCGAGAACATCATCCGCCGCGTCCACTCTGTTTCTACCGGAACCTGAGGGAGTAGAGATCGGCATCCTTCATCAGGAAGCGGAGTCTGACCGATTTGCCTGCCAGACTCCCCACATCATCGCCCCCGTTCCACGATACGATCCGGCCGATCTCATCTCCTACGATCTCGGAGCATTCCTTCAGAGCGAAACCCTCCATGGGTTGCCCCTTCTCATCCTGGATCTCCACCGCGAGGGACCCGGCAGCCGACGTGGAATAATTGATCTCCAACTGGCTCCCCTCAAATTTCAGAGGCTTCGTGAGCAGCTCGCCTCCCTCATAGGGAGCATTTAGCGACGCAAAGCCATCCAGGCGCAGGGTCATCCGCTGGATGTGCCAGGACGGATCCGCGTAGTGTCGCACCACATAGATGGACATCTCATCAGGCCCAGTGGGAACAATTCCCTGGAGAGGATAGTTGGTCCGCGTCGTCCAGTTCACGGCGCCTGGCCCGGGCCGTACGAACACTCCCATGAAAGTCCGATCGTAGAGGGTCCCGCCCCGAGACGTCATGAAAGCCGCATCGGAGGAATCATTGATCCGCCAATTCGGACCCCAGGGGATGGTAAGATCGGGCACAAAACCCAAATTTTTGGCTGTGTCCGGCTCCAGGACTCCTTGCCCCTGCATGAACCGAGGCGGGAAGGCCACATAGATGTGAGGGGCGCGGAAATAGGGGACCGTCTGGTGCTCATACAGATGCTCGGGTGGAACAATACCCCCGGTGGTGTACTGCATGGGAGTCGGATCGCTCCAGGTCATGAGGTCTCTTGAAGTGCTCCGGGCCACCGACCTTTTTCCGGTCCCGTCGTTGGCCGTCATGTAGCGGAAGTAGAGAAGGTATCTATCCTCTGTCTCGGACCAGAAGATAGACTGGATGCCATCGAAACCATTGGGCAGACTGGTGGTGAAGACCGGCTTCTCCTGTACTTTCCTGAACTTCACTCCATCGGCGGAATCGAAGAGATACAGGTCTGTGTATGCCTTGCCGTCCAGGGGATGGTCATTCTTCCAGTCCTCCCGCCTCCGGGATTCAGACTGAGTGGCTTTGAATCGCAAGTTTCCAGGGACTCCAGGACGGTCATCCACGAAGGGCACAAGCAATCCCTTCATCACCACATTGTTCTCAACGCTTCCCTGCCGCTCTACGAGTTGCAAATTGGGCTTCTCCCAGTGGACTCCATCCTGGCTTCGGGCGTAGCTGCTGTATTCGACGTACAACTTTTCGCCTGCGACCATATCCCTGGCCAAGTAGTAGAGATGGTACGTCCCCCCTTCCTTGAAGACCTTGTACCCGTAGTTGAACCGGCCTTCCCAGGGACGGTCTACCTTTATGGCGACCCCCGCAGGCCGAGGCTCGTGGAGCTGCAGCCTCACTCCTTCCAGGCGGTCGATCAGATACCGGTCGACGAACAGCTCCAGCCGGGAGCCGATGTCCAGGGGCTCCTGGAACTCTGGCGGCTTGGCTGACAGAGCAGCCAGGGAAAGCAGCAGACTGGAAATAAACAGCAACGTCCTCATCGACCATCCTCCTTGTAGGGGAGTCTACTCGGGTATGAGTTATCAGTACACTTCTTCGCTCATCTGCAGCGACCAGGTTCTTGACCTGGAGAAGCTGAGAATCGAGGGCTCAGACGCCTTTCGGCCGAGGTTTGAAATGGATGTTTGCTCCGATATCGGAAGGTTGATAGGTTGGGATCGTTTCTCGAGTGGAATCAGAGAAACTCGGATCCCGAGGTTGATATGAACAGTTTCGGTTTCTTGCGTCCGTATCTTGGCATTCTGCTCCTGGTCCTCCAGACAGGCTGGCTACCTGCTCAGCAGGTCCTGGATGTGGGTTCCAGGAAGCAACTCTTCCTGGACGACCGCGTGATCGAAAGGTTGGAGGTGGCTCGGCGCGTCTGGAACCAGCCGGTCAAGTACGAAGGCAATCCCATCATGCGGGGGGAGCAGCCCTGGGAAAACTGGGTGGTCTATCCCGATGGAGGTCCGGTAGCCCTCTTCGACGAAGAGGAAGGGATCTTCAAAATGTGGTACCAGACCTTTCACGCCGATGAGCGAAACAGTGAATACCGGCAGCGATACATCATGTGTTATGCCACCTCCCAGGATGGACTCCAGTGGAAGAAGCCCAACCTCGGAGTCATCGAGTGGAAAGGCTCCCGTGAGAACAACATTGTTGCCATCGGAAATCGGGGCCTGATCGACACCAACGTCATCAAGGATACACGGGATCCAGATCCTGGCCGCCGCTACAAAACGCTGTACTACGATACCAACGGTCAGGGGGGACCCCTGGGTATTTCCGTGGGGTTCTCGGCCGATGGGATCCATTGGAATCTACACCCCAAGAATCCCGTCCTGGTGGGAACCGGAGACACACACACCCTTCTGGGATGGGACGAATCGGTAGGACGGTACGTTGCCTATTTGCGTCCCAAGGCCGGAGGCGACCGCAAACTGGGCGAGGGAGGCGACCGGATCCGAGTGATTGGGCGCTCGGTGAGCGACGATTTTCTGAATTGGAAGCTGCCCGAGATCATCATCGTTCCCGACGGGCTCGACGACCCCGATGTCCAGTTCTATGGGATGCCCGCCTTCCAGTATGAGGGACACTACGTGGGGATTCTGTGGGTCTTCCATACGCTCTCGCTGCTTCTGGACAACCACCTGGCTTTCAGCCGCGACGGCCTGGCCTGGCAAAGGCCTCAACGTCGGAACGTCTTCCTGCCCTTGGGTGCCCCCGGTACCTGGGAGGACGGAATGAGCTACGCAACCACACCGGTCATCTACGGCGACGAGATCTATATCTACTACGGTGGCTTCAACGTGATCCACAACCTGGATACCCAGGAGACGTTGGGCTCCGTGGCCAGGGGGCGCCGCCGGGAAGGTGCTGTCGGCCTCGCCCGTCTCAGGCTGGACGGGTTTGCCTCTCTGGACGCTGCTTTTCGGAGCGCCACCGTCACAACCAGGATCCTTCGATTTACCGGATCCCGCCTGCTCCTCAACATCCGGCCATCCATGAAGGGCCGAGGAGCCGTGGATGAGCTGAGCCGCTTTCAGGTCGAGATCACCACACCAGAGGGCACTCCCCTGCCCGGCTACAGCTTCCAGGACTCGGATGATCTGGCTAAGGGCGGCATTCGAGCAGCCGCCAGTTGGAAGGGTAAAGAAGACCTCAGCTCGCTGGCCGGTCAAGGTGTCCGTCTCCGCTTCCGCTACCGGAACGCAAAGTTTTATTCGTTCCAATTTCAGTCGGCACCGTGATCCAGGGCATGGAGGTATAACACGCCTGAGCAACTGGTACTCTGGGGTTCACCGGTGGTGGACAGCTCTCCTGAGGGTACTGTCAAGTTGAGACTTGGTCGGCGAGAGTCGTCGGACTTTCCGTGTGAACAATCTGGAGTACTTCCGGGGACGACTACTGCTGGAGAAAGGTGTCAAAAGCCGCACCGAAATCGGTTGCCCCACCTCCGAGGTCAACCGTGATCAGCCAGGTACCCGGATCCGTCCAGGGGTTGAGTGTCAGGCTGGAGTCGCCGTTGCCGTCGGTGGTGAATTCACCAAAGGTCCAGTCTCCTGCGGGAGACGTTATTCCGATCCGGTAATGCCAATTGGCCGGTCCCAGGACGTCGATAGCTAGCGAGTTGCCTGGAGAGATGACCGATGTCGAGGCAGCCACCGCGGCAAAAATCGTGCCGTTGGTCCCCTGTGCCCGAGGCAAACCATAACCCGTGCTCGTGTCGAACCCCGCATCCGTGTCGTCATACCCTGGCAGAAGCACCGAATTGTCGACATCTTCTGCGACCAGGGCGCTCTGGAGATAGTCTCGGGTTGCGGTATTGGATCCCATCCAATTGGCGGCCGCGAACCCGGCAACCGATGGCGTGGCCATGGAGGTTCCCGACAGGGTCTCATAACAACCGACGGCGCTTGTGGACTCGATGACGAAACCACCTCCCGTGAGCTCCATCTCCCGCTCAGCTACAGTGTTATCGTTCCCATCGTCGATGCCCCTGCTGGACATCCGGCTGGCGATCCCAGCAGCGTCCAGGCTGCCGACGCCGACGACGTTGCTGTAGGAGGCGGGATAGGAGATGGTATTGGCGCCCGGGCCGTCGTTTCCCACCGCCGCAAGAAACAGAGTCCCGGCCGACACTGCGGCGTTGACGGCATTTCTCAGGGCGGACGTATCGGAAGCGGAGAAGCTGAGACTCATGATGTCCGGATCAAATCGGCTGGTTCCGTCTTCGATCCCCCTGATCAGATCGTCCAGAAAACACTGCGTCGTACAGATCTTGGTCACGCCCAGGGTGACCCCGGGAGCGGTTCCCAGCAATCCCAGACCATCGTCGCCCCCATTGCTGGCGGCCGATCCGGCCACATGGGTTCCGTGACCGATCTCATCCTTGCAGTTGTTGCGTATCTTCCTACGAGTGGTATTGCGGCAGAAGGAGACATCCAGATCGGTGTGGTTTTTGTTGACCCCAGTATCGATGACCAGCAGCTTGACACCTGATCCGGTGGTTGCCCCAGCTGTAGCACCGGAGAGGAGCAGCGTCTGATACTCACGTTGGTCCTGGGGAGCGCACTCACGACCCGATGGCGGATCCGGAGGCGGCGGTCCCCCACAGTCGCCAGGACAATTGTTAGCTTCCTTCTTGTGACACACTCCATCGCCGCAGACGGGCTTGCCCTGCGGAGTCACCTTCCTGCCGAGGGCTCCGTGGTGCTGACGCCGGGTCACGGGATAGACTTGAGGTACTGGCTCCACCCTGCCGCCCAACCTTTCGACTGCACGAATCTGCCCCCGGTTCAGTTCGGCTGAAAAGATACCTTCGCTTCCAGCAGATATATAATCGTGCCTGACGCCTCCCTGCCCGATCACAGCCTTGATGGCCTGCTTGTGGGTTGAGTCGTCGGCATGGACGAATACCCGTTTCTTGACCTGTGCGAAGGCTGCAGGAGTCCAGAGCTGGAGCCCTCCCCAGACAAGTGTCAAGGTCAAAATGAGTCTAACGCTCCTGGCTGGGCGAAGCATGCCGGAGCAGAATGTGTCCAGATTTACTGTCTCGATTCGATCAAACATGGTGGTCAGTCCTCAGATTTGGACCCGGAGGATAAGTGCTGAAACTCCCGGTCTGTGGCGCGTAAGTATAAGTAACACAACCAGTAATGTCAGTAGAAAAGGTGGGAAAAGGGCCTCCCGGCAGCCTTCTTCGATGTCCAATCGCGGCCGCTTGTTTTGAGGCTCTAGACCTTGCAATCGAGGTAACACAGAGAGGATCATGACGTGAGGTGCGCTGTGTTATGTGTGCCTCTGGAGGCTTCACGAGCCAGGATAGGGCCGAAGGGTCTTGCGGAGAAAACCCCTGTTCAGAAGGTTCCTTCACTCTTTGTAGGTTCGGCCGTAATCGGGAAGAACTTTAGCCCTGCGGCGGACTATTCATCCTCTAGTCTCTCTGAGGCTTGTCGTTTAAACTTCCGAGATCAAGCGATGATGAGCCTGAAGCATATCTCGATCTTGTTGATCCTTGCTTTGTCTGTGTTCCCAGGACTTGTGTTGGGACAACCCGTTTCCGGCACGAAGTCGTGGTTGTCCAGCCGAAGCGGAATGGAGGGAGGCTGGGTTCCACGGATACTCGTCCACCCCGACGATCCCACCAATCTTGTGGCTGCAGCTGGTCCCGCCGGGATATTCTCCAGCTTGGACGGGGGAGAGAGTTGGGAGTCGACCGGCCGTGAGCTCATCCAAGATCGGGGTACAAGGTTCAAGGCGCTGGAAAGGGCCCCCGACAATCCTTCCATTCTCTATGCGGGTACTTGCGCCGGCGTCTTCCGCAGTACCGATGCTGGACGCACCTGGGCCCTTCACGGTCAGGGGCTCCCAGGCTGTTCCACAGCGATTGGTGTGGACCGAATGTCCCCAAACACCTTATTCACTGGAGAACGAGCTCTGTTTCGCAGCCGAGACGGTGGAGTCACCTGGACCCAGGTGGCCTCGGACCTGTTCGATGGCTTCCTGTTTGCGCTGCAGGTCGATCCAAGCAATTCAAATGTGGTCTATTCGGGCCAGATCTTCGGGGAGAGTCTCCTTATCCGAAGTCTTGATGGGGGGGATACCTGGGAAAAGCTCAGCCAGCCGGCAGAAGGTAACGAGGTCCTGGACATTGCCCTTCATCCAAGTGATTCTGCAACCGTCTACCTGGTCTTCGAGGGAGTCGTATATCGCAGCCCCGACCGGGGTGATTCCTGGGTGCTGGCCAGCCCCGATTCGATCGATTCACGTATCTTCACCATTGATTTGCATCCCCAGAATCCGTCGAGGCTCCTGGCGGCCAGCAATACCGGGATCTTCCTGAGTACGGACGAGGGAGAAAACTGGCAACAACTCTCCGCCGGTCCGACCGGTGTCTGGGACCTGGCCTTTGACTCCACCGCTCCCAATCAAGTCTATGCGGGTACGTCCGACGAAGGCGTCTATCGAAGCCGCGATGGAGGCGTCAGTTGGGAGTCCATCAACCAGGGACTTTACAATCGGACCATTCGCACGCTCGCGGTCAACGACGCCCGGACTGCAGAGGTCTTCGCAGGCACGTTTGATGGTGTCTATCGGAGCCAGGACTCGGGTCGTACCTGGCAGCTGGCCAGCGAGGGACTAGTCGAGTTGGGTATCTCTCAACTGAGAACGATTCCTTCGGGCAGACTGATTGCGGCCCTGGATTCCGACGGCGGGATCTTTGTCAGGGCCGACGATGGGGAAGTCTGGACTGCGGTTCCCAACCCTGGAACGAGAATCACTCAGTTGGAAGTGGCCGCCACTCAGCCTCCCACATTGTACTCGGCCAGCAACCGGGACGGCCTCTTCCGTAGCGGTGATCTGGGGGTCACCTGGAACCCCATCAATGAGGGCTTGAGCAGCCTGCAGATGACCTCCCTGGCGGTCGACCCAGCGGATCCAGACCGACTCTACGCGGGAACAACCAAGGGTCTCTATACAACTGACGACGGGGGAGATAACTGGCAGTCCCTGGGGCTTGACGTGTACATCAACGAGTTCGAGGTCGGTGCCGAAGGCTCCGCGACCCTTTATGCTAACAACCGCTTTATCGGAGCCTTCCGAACCAGAGACAGGGGGCAGACCTGGAAAGAGATGAGCGACGTTCCCCAGACTATCCTGGGACTTGCGGCCCACCCGTTTGTGGACGGCACCGTATTTGCCTTCAGTTCGGGGGGCAGCTTCAAGTCACGGGACTATGGCAATACCTGGGAAATGGCATCGGAAGGCCTTCCCGGCGACCCCATCGAGGATATTATCTTCTCGAGAGAACAGCCGGCAACCTATCTGGCCGGGACGGTGCAGGGGGTGTATCGGCTCGATCCGCAAGAATACTATTTTCCTCTTCTGCAGGGGAACTCCACCGACTTCACCGGTCTGGCGGTTACCAACGATCTCGTCGGGCCGACTCTTGTCGAGCTCGAGGCAAGGCAGCCTCTGGGAGAACTTCAATCCTATCCAGACAATCCCCATGACGAGCGTCTGGAAGCCGGGAAACAGGTTGCCCGCCTGGGGGCGGAGTACTTCGGCCTGGATCTGGACCGGGAACTCGATGGGTGGGTCCGACTGCGTGCTGGCTGGGCCGATCTCGGGAGCTTTTTTCAGTTTGGCAAGCTGAGCGGTCCGACGCCGACCAATCTAGACGGATCCGTGGCCATCCGAGAAAAATCGAAGACACTCTACTTCACCCGCGTCTATGATGGTCCTGGGACCTATCCCGCTGCCGAGCAGCCCCTCGATGCCCGGACCGTCCTGGCACTGGCCAACCCCAACCCTCATACCATCACGCTGACGCTCTCCTACTTTGACGGCGGCGGCACCCTGCGTCTTACCGCGGAACGCGTCCTGGCGGCCTTTGCCTGCCTCAGGGCCAGAGCCGTGGAGATCTTCGATCGGCCCTCCCTGACCCAGGGAATCATCAAAGTGGAAGCCTCTGGAGACGGGGCGGTCGGGTTCTCGCTGGTCGAGGTGGGGGATACCTTGATCGGCCTCAATGCGGCCACTCGTCCGGCCGGTCAGCTCTTTTCGGCGCAGCTAGCCCACGGTACCGCGGGACGCCGAATCAGCACGCATCTGAAGGTGACCAATACGCTGGACGCGTTCAGACGGTACTCCTCGGAGGCAATTGCCAGCGACGGCTCGGTCCTGGCAGGGCCCAGGGTTTCTAACATGAGTCCAATGGACTCCACCGAACGGGAGGTCCAGGAGCTCTTCGACCTGGGGTCCATCGACAATCCGGCTGTCGTGGCCTCCCTAAGGATGACGGCGACTGACGGGCTGGGTGGCCTGGTGGCTGATGTCATATTCGGAGATCCAGATGAAGCTACCTTTGCGGCCGCCCTACCCCTGGACGATCGACTGGCGATCCGTGGTGCCTTCAGCCAGGTTGCCAACCTCGACCAGGGGCCAGTCGCAGCCCGAACCTTTACGGGACTGGCCTTCTTCAATCCGGGCAAGACGGAGGTCGAGATCCAACTGACGGTCTTGACGGCCGACGGCCGCGAGGTGGGCTCCACGACGATCCAGCTGGGTGCCGGGAGACGCTTTTCGGACGTACTGTCAAGTCTGATTCCCGCAAGTGCCGGCCAGGCAGGAGGGTCGGTACTCTTCGAAGCCAGCGACGGCGTGGTCGCTCAGCAGCTATTCGGAAACCTTGTCCTGGACTATCTCTCCGCGGTGCCTCCTACGATTTTTGAGACCCCGTGACTGCGCGGCTGACCTTCGCCGTGGCTCAAGCCACGCTCGACTCACGAACATCAGCAAATCCCTATGCAGGAGTTCGTCATGGCTCGAATGAAGGGCGTTGAGGCACACCCAGACGGGTTGGTTCACTCTTCTCCTTACTGACTGATGAGGTCTTCGGGTCTGGCAGCGCAGCGTGAGAGGATTGGTCAGTCAAAGAATCAGAAGGAAGCATGAGGAGGGTTCCATGGCCGTTGTTGTAGCCG
>JAKZYH010000535.1:0-17744 GCA_047514575.1 Acidobacteriota bacterium
AAGAGTGGCAGGCGGGCACCGGCCTGGCCGGGCGTTACCTGGTTCCTACCCTACCCCTCCTGGTGATGGCGGTGGCCAGGAGTTCGCCGCAGGGAGTGCTGTTCCGAGCCGGCCTGATCTGGAGTTTTTTCTGGGGCACTCTGGCTGGACTACTGCCGGCCTTGGCTCAAGATCGAAGCCCATGGGAAGTAGTGACGCATGTTGTGGATAAACTGTCTCCCTGAGACCCCGAGGCATGGGGACTGATCTCTTCTTACCTCTGATAGGATGGTCCGCTTGACCCAGCCCCCATCTCCTGAAGACAAATCGAGTTCAGCGGGTCCACCGTGGGCACTCAGGCTTGGCTGTCTCCTAGGCTTGCTGATGCTGTCGGCCGCAGGCTTTATCTATTTCCATGCGATCGGTGTTCTGATCTTGGTCTCTCTCGCTGCACTGACCTACCGACTTCCAGTCTACGGTGTTTCGCTTCTCTTCCTGGTGGGTTCGATTGACACTGCGAAGCCTGTTTTGGGCTCGATCTTTATCTCCTTCTCGGAGCTCGAGTTAGCGGCCTGTCTTCTGGGCTGGCTGGCGCGGGGGCAGGGCCGCAGATTGGACTGGCGACTGTTGGGTTGGGCCCTGCCTTTCGTGGGTGTGGTGGTGGTTTCTGGAATCCTGAATATCGAATGGTACAAGGTGCTTCCCCACGCACTGCGAGCCTCAGAGATGTTTGTCGTGGCGGCCGTCGCATCCTGGGTATTCAGGCGTTCGGAAGACCGGGAGCCGATCCGCTGGGTTTTGGTGATTGCGATTCTTTACTACTGTGCGGCTGGGCTGCTGCAGATCCACACGGCGCATCGTGGCCGGATTGCTTCGTTTTTCGAGAACGCGAACCAGTTCGCAGGGTATCTCAATCTGCTCCTTCCCTATTTGCTGACAGGGTTCTTCGCCTCGGCAAATCAGCGGCTTCGGCCGCTCTGGGGGTACCTGGTTGTGGGTACGCTCATGACGGAGTTAGCCACGCTTTCGCGATCGGCGCTCCTGGCCGCGGGAGTCTCTAGTGGACTCGGCTGGATGTTGTTCTATGTCCGGCGGCTGGGCATTCTGCTCCACTCTCCTTGGAGCACACTGACGGGCTTCGGGAGGCGCTGCGGCCCGGCGATTCTGCTCCACCTGGTCTTGCTCGTGGGGCTGGCTCTGGTCTTGATCACTTTGACCAGCCTTCCCCAGATCGCGTTGCGGTCTGTAGAAAACGTAGTGGGTCGATCCAGGGGAGGAGTCGTCGCCAGCATGGTCGATTTTCGTCTGCCCTACTTTCGCCTTGGTGGGGCGGTGTGGAAGGACCACTTCCTCTTGGGAGTGGGACCTGGGCGTTATCAAGAGGCCGTTGATGATTACTCGGGGTTATTGGCGGAGCTTAAGGGGAAGGTGCGTGATTACGAGATCGTAGAGGAGAAGATTTGGATTCACACTCACAATCTGTATCTGCAGCTGGGAGTCGAGTACGGGCTGCTGGGGTTGCTGGCCTTCCTCTATTTTCTGGGTCGAGTCGGCTTCAGGCTAGTGCTCCATCACGACCGCAGCCTCTGGGCCCTGGGTGGGGTAGGCTTGCTCCTGGCCTTCATGATCCACAATTTCTTCGATGTAACTTTCCCCAGCCTGGCCTTGGAGATGGGATTCCTGTTGGGAATCTCCCTCGCTGCAACGTCGGAACGTCGGAACGTCGGAACGTCTGAACGTCCCAAGTTCGTGGGGCATCGTTGGTAGGTCTTCAAAGTTACAGGTTACCGCAGCTGACGGTTCCTAGGCTGTCTGCCGCCGGTTACGGGACGTGCAGACGTTCAGACGTGCGACGTGCGACGTTCCGAGGTACGGTGGCCAGTTTTCGGACATCATCCTTGTGCTGCCCTTCCTCGGTGACCTTCTCAGGATACAGGACCCCGATAACGTAGCGGTCGGTTCTGAGATATCGCTTGGCGGCCTCCTGAATCCGAGAAGAGCTCACGCTCTTGACCAGGGTGTCGTAGTCCAGAATCAACCGAGGGTCCCTGCCATAACGGGAGTAAGACGCCAGCTGCCCGCTCCAGAAGCGATTCCTCTTGACGTCGAGCTCGCGCTTGCGAGTTTGGCTTTCCCTGACCTTTACGAGGTAGTCCTCCCCTATCCCTTCCTTCTTGATGGCCTCGATCTCTGAAAGCAAAGCCTTGGTCAGGGTGTCGACGTTCTCGGGGGCACAGCCGAAGGAAAGGGTGAACGAATAGGTCTCTCGAGGTCTCCGACTGAGCCCTCCGCCTGCTCGCACGCCATAGGTTCCTCCCATGTCTTCTCTCAGCACTTCGCGAAGCCGGATGCCCAGTACCTGGGACAGGGAGGCTAGATCGTGCGAATTTTGGCGGGTCCATTTGCCATCGCCCATGAAACGAATATAGACCTGGCTCTTGGGCTCGAGTCCCTTTTTCACCTCGAACTTGGTGACGCCACTGGGTCTCTCGACTCCAACGTCCCGCCACTTTTCCCGGCGGTCGTTGCCGGGAAGTCCTCCTAGGTACTTGAGTATGAACGGCTTGATGTGTACCAGGTCGAGATTCCCAACCAATACGAAGGTGAAATCACTGGCGTCACGGAAGCGATCGCGATAGATCTCCAGGGCCTTGTCGAGATCGACCTTATCCAGATTCTCCTGGGTGGGTGGAAGGCGGCGTGGGTGTTCTTGGCTCAAGACCTTTTGCAGCTTGTCACCGAAGACTGCCTCGGGAGTCTTGAGTCGGTTCAGAACCCACTCCTGGGTATTGGCCTTCCAGGAGGCGAACGCCTCAGGGTCTTTTCGGGGTGAGGTGAAGCGGAGATAAAGCAGTTGAAACATCGCTTCGACATCCTCAGGAGAGGCACTTCCACGGACGGATTCCTCCAGTTCGGAGATGGAAACCGAAGCGCGAGCCAGCTTACCGGCGAGCGCCTTCCTCAGCTCGATCGCGCTGAATTGGCCGATTCCACCGGCTCCGACCACTGCGTCAGCAAACTGGGCCGACCACAGGTCCTGATCCGAGACGAGCGAGTGACCGCCAGGGCTGAAGCCCGACAGAAGAATCTCGTCGTTCTTGAAATCGGTCGGCTTGAGCAGAACCTTTGCCCCGTTGGATAGCACCCACTGGGTGACGCCAATCTCGGGAATCGTAGTTTCCTCCACTATCTTGCCAGGACTCGGAGGCGTAGGGATAAGAGGTTCCTTTCTGGTGCTATCGACGTAGGCTGCGATCTCCTGTCTCTGGCTCTGGTCCAGCAACGCCAGCAGCTCCTTCTGGCTGGGCACCTTGTCGCCCTCAGGAGCTGAGACCGTGATTACTCGGCTGCCCTGCTGGTTCCATCGCCGGGCCAGCGTATTCAGATCGCCGGTCGAGATGTCTGGCAGAAATCGCTCCAGCAACTGAAGCTCGTAATCGATGCCGGGAACGCTCTCACCCTGCAAGAAATGACGCAGCATTTCGGAGGCGTAGACCCTGGAAGGTTTCTTGTCCTTTTCCGCGGCGCTGCTTTGATAGGCCCGAAGCAGTTGTTTCTTGGAGCGTTCCAACTCGGAGTCCAGGAACCCATTTCGTGCCACCCGCTCTATTTCCGCGAGTAGGGCCTTTACACCCCGATCGACCTGGTTCTGCTTGACCATCACGACTCGAGTCAGGAGACTGGCGGTTCGTACGCTCGAATGGTCGGACTGGGAGGCAGCGAATCTGAAGGGAGCATCTGCCTTCTGGCGCAGCTCATCCAGGCGCGCATTGAGCATGGAGTGATACAGCTGCTGCAACACGTACTCGCGGTAGGCAGCCGCGGTGCCCTGCGGCATTTTGGGAAGCTTCTTGAGTATCGACACAGCGGTCACCGGGAGCTCGGGATCGGTTGCGATCGTTACCAGTGTTTCCTCATGTCCTGGTACCGGATGCAGAACCCTTTTCGGTGGGGCTGCCGGCCCCTTCAAATCTGAAAAGCGTTCCTTGATCTGAGCTTCGATCTTGGTCTTGTCGAAGTCCCCTACCGCGATGATGGCCATGAGATCGGGACGATACCAATTCGCATAGAATCGACGGATCGTCTCGGGCGCCGCACTCTTGAGAATCTCCTCGGTCCCGATGGGGAGACGATCCGCATAGCGGGACCCGTGCAGAATCACCGGTAACTGCTTGTCTCGGATCCGAGCTCGGGCACCCAGTCCCCGTCGCCTTTCTTCGAGGACCACGCCCCGCTCCTTGTCGACTTCCTCCAGCTCGATGGATATCCCCTGGGCCCATTCGTGGAGAATCAGGAATGTCTTCTCTAGAATCTGCGGATCGTCCGAAGGAACCTCCAGCATATAGACAGTTTCATCAAAGGAGGTATAGGCGTTCAGATCGGGTCCAAAGCGCATGCCAATGCCTTCTAGATAGTCGACGATCTCCTGCTTCTTGAATAGCTCGGTTCCGTTGAAGGCCATGTGCTCCAGGAAGTGTGCGAGGCCGAGCTGGTCATCGTCCTCTTGCATCGAACCGGCATTGACAGCCAGCCACAGCGTGGCTCGATTTTCAGGCTTGTGATGGGTGCGGATGAGATAGGTCATCCCGTTTTCGAGCCGACCCTTGGTCAGTTCCGGATCCAGTGGGAGCGAGTCCGAGGTGGCTGCAGCAGGCTGGGCCAGGAACGGTGAACTGGCACAGAAACCGACCGTCAGCCATAGTAAAATCGTTATCGGGCTGATGCGAGAGGGCTTGGGCAACATAAGAAGTTTCTCCTATTCGTGGGGTAGGGCTGGATCCGGCCAACCTGTTTCGAATCCAGGAGCCGTAGCGCGAGCCCTATCATCATATATTCCTTAAACGCATTCCAGGTTCAACCGTTTCGCTTTTCCACGCGCGGCCGGCGGCGGCTGCACTGAAAAGACCGCGCCTTCAAAAAAAGGGTTCAAAGCGGGCCCTGTTCGCGTATTCTGCTTTCGGTTAGAATCGAAGCGATCGATTTTCCCTTTGCATAGGAGGTCCCGAATGGCGAATGTAGCCCGCTTTCGAGTTATCGCACTGGTGTCTTGTGGCCTGCTGTTAACGGCAGCCCATCACACTTCCAAGACAGAGACCCTCATGTTCGAGGCCGCGGAGGTGTTCATGATCTCGCTCAACCGGGTTCAGAAGTCCTATACCCTCTTCGATTTTGATGCCCGGCATCGCATGGATTGGCACTATTTCCCAGAAGGAGGCTTCACCCGTACCTATGGATACGTTCGCAATGGGGTCACCTTCAAGGACATGGACCCACGACAGAAGCATTTGGCCAATGCCCTTCTGGCCTCTGGTTTGAGTGGGAAAGGTTTCAGCAAGGCGGCCCAGGTGATGAGTCTGGAGGAGATCATCCGGATCATCGAAGACGACAGCACCGGCCATCGCGACTCCGAGAGATTCCACTTTTCCATCTTTGGAAAGCCCTCCCTGAACGGTACCTGGGGCTGGCGAGTCGAAGGACATCACCTTTCCCTGCACTACACCATCAAGGACGGGAAGCTGGTCTCTTCCAGCCCAACCTTCTTCGGAGCCAATCCCCACGAGGTGGCGCAAGGTCCTCACAAGGGACTTCGGGTTCTGGCCAAAGAGGAAGACATGGCTCTTGAACTGCTCAAGACGCTTGATTCAGACCAGCAGAAGCGGGCGATTTTCCAGGATGTAGCGCCGGAAGACATTATTACCATGGCCGACACCAGGGCCAGGATGGAAGGAAATCCCCAGGGTTTGGCTGCGTCGAAGATGAATGACAAGCAATACGCGATGCTGCTGGAGCTGATTGCCGTGTATGCCCACAACACCCCCGGAGCGGTCGCGGCCGGGCGAATGAAAGCGGCACGTGAGACTTCTCGGGAGCAGCTCTTTTTCGCCTGGGCAGGCAAGTTGGACCGTCCCAAGCCCAAGGCGGTGCCGATCGGCTCACGCACAACCGGCAACCGTGAAGAGAAGGGGAACTACTATCGGATTCAGTCTCCGTCCTTCCTCATCGAGTACGACAACACCCAGAACCAGAGCAACCACAGCCATTCCGTGTGGCGCGACTTCGAGAACGATTTCGGTCGGGATGTGCTAGCTCTCCATTATCAGAGGCACGATCACCGAATGCCTGAAGGGCCCACCTATTCGGCTGGCCTGAAGCCGGCGTCGAGCCCAAGGGGTTTCTAGTACCAGGTCACTACATGTGTGACCTGGTATTAGGCTGGTAGGAGGCCGCACGATGAATCCTCAGCAGCGAATCGAGTCCGAGGTCAAGGAAGCCTTGCGAGGTGGCGAAAAGGAGAAGCTCTCTACCCTGCGTCTGCTTCTCAGCGAGATCAAGAACGAGCGTATCCGGACTGCAGAAGAGGTCGACGAAGAGACTTTTCTCCGGCTGGTGCGCAAGGGCATCAAGCAGCGCAAGGATTCTGCTGAACAGTATCGAAAGGGATCCCGGGCGGAATTGGCGGAAGCGGAGGAGCGGGAAGCAGAGTACCTGCTCGCTTATTTGCCCGCTCAGGCCAGCGAAGCCGAGCTCAGGGCTGCTATCGAAGGATTCGTTGAGGCCGAAGGATTATCGGGTCCGGGTGCGATAGGGCCGGTGATGAAGGCCATGGTGGCACGTTTCTCGGGGCGCTCTGACGGCGGAACCATCAGCCGCATCGCGAAGGAAGTCCTTTCCTAGCCGACTCTCTTTTGTTTCGTGTCAGTGCGCTCCCCAGCCCAGACAGGCTGGATTATTTGGGGGAACCACTACGGTCCGGTGGAGCTCTTTAGAAGTCGTCATAACAGAATTAAAATCAATCAGTTAAAGGAATTATTGGCTGGAATCGATTTCACCTCGACATCCACCTACATCCGGATTGCGTCCGGTCCTGGGTCTTCAAAAGGAGGTCAATGGTCATCGCCAAGAAAACCAGCGCTTCAGGGCCCTGCGAAAGCCCCCATCGCGTCTGGTACTTGTGCTTGGAACTTGTGTATGTCGTGTAAGAGCGAGGGGGAGCCACCATGAATCAATCCCACAATTCAACCCGGAGGAGCTTCCTGCGCCAGGTCGGTCTGGCTGCCACGCTGGGGGCCAGCTCGCAGCATAGTATCGGAAGGGAAAGGGCAGCTCGGAACCAGCCACGAATCCGCATAGGTGCTCGTGTCAATGGCAACTGGATGAAGAGCGAGGACGACGTGGATCTTCAGTTCCTGAAACAGATCGGCGTCGACTACGTGGACATTGTGCTGAGCATGGTCGAGGGCTACAGCGAAACCGGGGGTTTTACCAAAGCTGCCTTCAGACGGCTCAGCGATCGACTCCAACGCGTGGGTCTGCGCATTGAACGAGCCAATAGTCTGGGACCACACTATCTTGACGCCCACCTTGGGCGACCCGGTGGACAGAAGCAGATTGACAACCTCAAGCGGATCGGAGAGATCCTGGCTGAGGCCGAAATACCGGTGTACGGAATCCAGGCCTGCCAGGCGGCCCTTCATTTGGAAAACTCAAGAATCGCCTGGACGCGTCCGAAGGGCCGTGGAGGCTATGAATACTACTCCTTCGACCAGGAGAGATCCAAGGCAGCTCCCGATCCCAAGTACCGAGTGAGCTCGCAGCAACTCTGGGACGGCCTTCTGAACATCTATCGTCAGGTCATCCCTGTCGTCGACGGGAGCAACACTCGCGTCGCCATGCACGGAAACGATCCGCCCCTGTACGAATACCTGGGAAATCCTCAGATTCTGTGCAGGTATAAGGACTTCGACCGACTCTTCTCGGAAGTCCCCAGCCCCAACAACGGGATCACCTTCTGCGTCGGCACCCGATACGAATCAGGCGAGAATGTTTTCGGGGGTATCCGACACTTCGGACGCCAGGGCAAGCTTTCTCACGTCCACTTCCGGAACGTTCAGGGGACCCTCCCGGAAAACAGAGGATACTCTGAGGTAGCAGTGGACCAGGGCGACATGGAGATGGCGAAGGTACTCCGTACCCTGGTCGAGGTGGGCTACGATGGCGTCATCGACTACGACCATGTCATGGGACTTACGGGAGACGAACCCCTGCCGAAGCAATATGTCGCCTTTGCCGTAGGCTACATGAGGGGCCTGCTACACAGCATTCCTGGATAGTGGCAGGCCTGCCTCCGAGACGAGCACCACTCACCTTGTACAGCGGTCTGGTTCCAGTAGCATCCATCGCGGAGTGCTGAGCTCATCCACTGGCCTCTAGCCCGATCTCTGCGTTGCGCTCGCCATGGTCCAAGCTATGACTGCGTCAGCGTACCTTGACCTCGGGCCCGAATGGCTCGCTCATCCACTAGCGATTCGAGCGTTAGAGTCCGCTAGTATTACCTTGGGGGCACGGTAGGCAAAGCAGATTTTCGGCTACATCATCCAGATGCTCTCGAACCGGGGGATTGACGGCTGCGTTCAGGTGGGTCTAGTCGGCGCAGGGGGCCAGACGTCGCCTGCAACGCTTTGTTATGCTCTGGAAGCACTCATGCTTGCCAATATGGCATTGACCGTTTTGGACCCAGATCTTCCAGCGCCATGCACGGTCGCAAGGTCACTATCGGCGGCATAGGCTTCTCCTGCGAAAAACACTTTGTCCGCGATGGGTTCTGCCAACACCCTCTTGGCATCATAGTCAGTGTAGTGGGAATAGGATCCCCTTATGAATGGTTCATTCGACCAATTCTGGACGACATGGTCTACATAAGACCTTGAAGCCCTGCCATCAAACATGGTGTCCAACTCCTCAAGAAAATAGCTAACGAGCGATTCTTCTTCTTGGCGGACATAGACGGAGGCGGGTTTCCCGACAGAGAACAACCCGAGAACATTCATCTGTGAATTCTTCTTGAATGCAGCGTCATAGATTGTTTTCTCTCCTTCTTCGATAGTGCTCAGATTCTTCAACAACCCACCGTCAAGAGTGATGTCGGGATAGAATCTTTCTGAGAACTTGAAAAACATCTTGATACCGTCGGGCATCTCTACCTGAGATAGCGCAGTAGTTTTTCGCTCGGGCAATGGCGGCACGAAAGTAATCAGGTCCTGCTTCAGCGCGGTCAACGGCACCGAAAGTATTACGCGACTTGCAGTAAACACTTCGCCATCAGAGGTACGGATAAGAACGGGGTCTCCCGAATAGTCGATTTCGACAACTTCTTTGTTCAGAAGAATACTCTTGGCAATAGGCGGCACAACGTAGGCATCAAAGAAGTCGTACCAAGTGGTGCTTTTGAATTTATACTCGCTGTAGAAAAGCGAGAAAAAGTCCCTTCCTTGAAGTACACCGTCTTCCCAGACAGAGATCGTTCCTGGGTTGTACTTGATGAGCTCTATTGGAATTTGAGCTTCATCCGCGCCGATCAGCTCTGAGAAGACAGACGGATCCGTATGTATCCACTCCGCGCCCAGGTCGATGGGGAAGTCTGCGAAGCCTTCCAGTTTCTTCACTCTGCCACCGAAGTTGGACGAGGCTTCAAGAATCTTGAACTCGACCCCATGCTGGCTCAGCGAGTAGCCAGCCATCAATCCAGCGGCACCAGCACCAATGATCAAGATATCTCCCTTGAAGTTAGGGCGGTGCCGTGGTGCAGCAGGGCTGAAACCTCTACATGAAACCGGCCAGGGAGAAACACTCGCGCTGATTCCCAGGGCAAAGCAAGCCTTCAAAAAGTCGTTTCTTGTCATCAGGTCCAAAATGGATCAGCATCGGTTCCAGCCGCAGCGGCCTGCAAGTTCGTCAGTCGCTGTCGGCTGTAAACGGTTGTCAGCTGTTGATCCTCAGATAGCGGCACCTGCTGGGTGATGGAATCCTGCAGAATCACTTTCCTGTCCTTCTGCCACTAGCGAGAGGAGCTGACCTCGAGGAGCGGGGAGCAAGGAAATGGCTTCTGGTACATCCGGGCAAGAGGGCAAAGTGCTGGTGCAGCATCTCCGCGCTCAGCTGGCTGTGTTGACTGATGACATCCCCATTCAGGAAAACGCCTGCGGGGCGTCCTCCCAGTTCGATGGGGGGGCGATCTGCTCGGACACTTTTTGTACGGTCAGGTGTGGGCCACTACATTTGAATGTCCGGCAAAGTGGGACGTCCGGAGGTGCGACGTTCGGAATCACCAGGAGTAGCGCACGGTATAGGTCACGGTCTGGCTACCCGAGGCTGGCACGACGACTTCGAAGTGGATCGTCCTCGCATCAATCTTCTCGAAATCCTGACTCTTGTTGACGATCTCCCAGCTCGTCCAACGGAAGAGATTCTCTTTAACGATGACCTTTTGCTTGATCTCCTTGTGATTTCGGATCTCGATCTTGAAGCTCTCTGTGAGCGTCTTGTCGGTCGAGTTCATGGAATAGTTCGTCTGGGTTCTTTCCCCGACCACGTCAAAGGCCTGTCCCAGCTTGATGAGAACCCTCTCGTTCTTTGGTGTGTGGTCGATGACGTCTTCTCCGACGAACTCCAGTGTTCCATCGGCGTCGTCCTGCTTATAGGCACGCACCTTGCCGGCTGGCAGTGGAACGCCGAGTCCGTTCGCTTCATCGTTCTGGAAGCGCAGGTAGACGTCGATCTTCTTGTTGGAGCTGGCGCCGAGACCGCGATCGGTTCGCGGGTTGGGTGTAAACCCCCAGTTTGCGGACTGGGGAAGGCCGTAGTAGAGGAGAACCTTTTCGATACCGATGCCGCGTGCCGTGGGGAACAGCACCAGCTGTTGTGTGCTGTTGTTCAGGATATCGGTGCGGCGTGGGAGTGTGTAGAGGTGGTACTCGAAGAACGACTTCTCCTGGAATGCGGCGTCCTCTGAAACGGCCATGGCAGTAACTTGCCGCCGGTATGCGACCTGGCGTCCGCGGGGGGTGACACGCTGTACGTCTCCCGCTATGAGTTTCAGTTTCGCCTTCGGAAAGCTTGCCCCGGAGAGGTTCATCAAGGACACCCAGGCTCCCAGATCCGCTTCGGTATCCTCTTGGTTTACGACCAGATTATAGTCTGCGCGCCAAGTCATCCCACCGGTCTGATAGGTGGTTTGAACCTCGTGGGTGCCCGCCTTTCCTGCCTTTACGAGCCAGCGCAGGGTGGGTTTCGTGATCAGTCCTTCCGGGAGGTCGCCAAGCTCGAGCTCATTTGAGGAACGCGCGATCCTGACTCCCTTAGGAGTATCCAGTACGAGCTGCCCTTCATTGAAGGAAAGAAGCTTTCCGGAAATACGCTCAGAATCTTGACCCCGAGATACGATCACAGCGATGTCTTGACCCAAGTATTTCTCGAGCAGCTTGCTGGGACTTACCAGATCGAACTCGAAGCTCTGTTCCAGCACCGAGGTTCCGTCCCGATCGGTGAGATCGGTAAAGCTCACCGTGGTCGGATCAATGAATTGGGCAACATCGGTAAAGCGGAGTGTATTGGTGCCCTTTTCAAGCACCATCTCGCGAATTTCCTTGACCACGCCAAATCCCGGAACCTGCCACGCGAAGTTGGGATTGCGTCCCGCTCGTTGTTGAGAAACGAACTGTTGTGGATCGAAGCCCGCTGGATCCGCAGAAGAATAAACGGTAAGCGCGGGACCCTCTGCGGCAAACGTCGCAAGCGGAGGCATTGCTGTGAGCACAATTACTAGAGCGAAGTACCAAAAAGGTCTTCGGGATGTCATCGCCGGACTCCTTTCTGCTTCTGGGGACCGCCTCACCATTTTCCCTGGGTGCCGGTCACTGGGCGAGCCCTGTTCCTGCCTCGGGGGCTCGTCTCTCCCTCTCTAACGGGCGAGGATGAAGTTTATTAGAACAGATGATCCAGGTGTCCGCCAAATCGAGGCAGGGTTCGAGGGTTCCTAGAACTGGAACTCCACCCATGAGCTCCAACAGGGCTCTGGCGTCTTACCTGAGACACGGAAACGGAAGGGATTCCAGGCCTTCAGACTATTCCACAGCTCCCGGCTGAAAGGGCCCAACAGTTGGTGGTTACCCTGGATCTCGTAGGTCCCTGCGATGGCGTGATCGCCGGTTCCGATGTCGTACTCGATCAGGTAGGTCGTCTCCATGTCGCCGCGCCAGTCAAAGAGTATCGCTCCGGTGTGGATGTCGTAGTCCTGGGTCTGTTTGTTCTGGGGAGACCACACCTGGACGCACTCAGTGGGAGGGGCGGCCGAAAAGACCTGGACCTCGCCCTTGAAGATCTGGCTTCGTACCGCTGTCATATCACTTAACCATTGCTTCAGCTCGGAGCCAAGGTTTTTCGCCTTCTCAGGCTTTATCTCGGCAAGATTCTGCTGCTCTAGAGGATCCTGACTCAAATCGAGTAGCTGGCCGTCCGAGATGTACTTGTAATGCCCTTTCCGAATCGCCCTGACCCACAGGTGTTCCCGTTCCCTGGTGGTCTGATTCCCTGCGATTACGGACTCGAAGAACAGGGTGCGATCCTGGTCGATCTGCATCAGGTCCCGGCCCTGGATATGGCTGGGGATATCGACCTTCTGCAGTTTGAGGATCGTGGGCAAGATATCGATCTGGCTGGCGAGGTAAGAGACCACTTTCCCGCCTGGAACCTTGCCCGGCCAGCTCATGATCAGGGGGATATGGATTAGCTCCTCGTACAGCTTGGCTTGAAGCGAGGTCGAGGCGTGACCAATGAAGCCGTGGTCCAGGATCTCCTCTCCGTGATCTGCGGTGAGCACGATCAATGTCTTGTCCAGGAGATTTCTACGCTTGAGGATCTCAAGTGCCTTGGCGAAGAGTCGATCGACCCTGCGGATCTCGCCATCGTACAACGCGTCCAGGACAGCACGGTCCGATTCAGTGAAGTGGGTCGATCCCAGAGGGACGATTGCCCCCGTCATTGCCGCCTTGATTCCAGGGCTCTCGTAGAGCTCGGCTCTGGGCGCTGGCAGATCCTCCTCAGCCGGATTGTAGGGCTGATGGATCATCACGTTGTGATACCAGAGAAAGAAAGGCTCGGAATTCGATTCTCCGGTGTTCTTTTCCAACCAATTGATCAGCTCGTCCCCGTCGCTGGCACCGAAGTACTGACGTTCGATCTTTCCCAGGCCGAAATTCTGATAGTAAGGCGCAAATGTAAAGAAATTCAGATTCGGAACCCGATGACCTTTCTTCCTGAAGATCTTGATCAGGGTAGGCAGATCCTTGGAACCCATATGGTCTCGATTGTTGATCCCATGGGTTGGCGGATAGAGACCGGTCAGGACGGAAGCGAGTCCTGGTGCCGTCCAGGAGGAGGTGCTGTAGGCGTTCTTGAAAACCGTGCCCGTCTGGGCCCAGGCATCGATGTTGGGAGTGGTCTTATTGGTGTGGCCGTAGCAACCGAATCGATCGGCTCGACAAGAGTCGATGGTGAACAGAAGGACGTTTTGCGCAAGTCCGGGGGCGGTAAGCCAAAGCAGCAGCAACGGCGATATAAGGTGCTTCATCTCTGGTACTGGTCCCGAAGTGCGAAATCCAGGCTAGATGATAACATGGAGCCCTTGGCGAAAAGGGTCGGTTTCTACTTCACAGTCTACGAGCGTCTTCCGGAGTTTCTGAAGAAAAGAATCAATCCTTTAGAGTATTCGATTCGCAGCTTCGTCGAGTCGGCCTCGCAAGAGCCGGAACGGGCTGTGGTATTAGACGCGGGTTCAGGAGAGAGTCGGTTTGCGGCGTGCTTTCGGCGCCATCTGTACATAGCGCTGGATCTGGGGGTTGGGGATCCGGCATGGGACTATTCCAAGGTAGGGTTGCTGGGCGACCTTTCTTCCATCCCACTGGCTTCGGAAACCGTAGACATCGTGTTGAATATACAGGTGCTCGAGCACGTCGTCTCTCCTTCCAGTGTTCTGCGCGAGATCCACCGCGTTCTGAAACCCGGAGGAATCCTGTACCTGACCGCTCCTCAGGGCTGGCCTGAGCATCAATCCCCCCACGATTATTTCCGCTTTACCCGCGATGCCCTTCGTCTCCTCTTGGTGGAAGCGGGTTTCCGCGATCCAACCATTGATCCCCAGGGAGGCTACTTTCATTATCTGGGGCATCGGCTGACCTACATCCCTAAGGTGCTATTCGCCGGTCGGTCAGGGCTGCTTCGGGTGCTGTTTTTTCCCCTTGAAGTTCTGAGTCTGGGGATCTTTTGTTTCGGTCTACCCGTGGTTTGCTACTATCTCGATCGGCTGGATTCGAAGCGGGAGTTTACACTGGGCTATCAATGCATGGCGGTGAAGGGCTAAGCCCCTCCCTCCGATTCGTTGCAACCAGGGTTAGGTTTTCGGTACTCTTAAGGGAGAAATGAAAGGGGGGGCGACTGGCTTCGACGGAAGTAGTTGATACGGTAGATGCATGTCGAGGTGCCACTACCTCGTAAAAAAGTGGCAAAAAACAACAAGTGCCAACCAACCGTTAGCGCTAGCTGCGTAAAAGCGTAGTCGCCTAGGCTGTCCAGCCCGCGGGGTAGTCAGGGCGTCACTTTAGCGGGCTTTTCAGTTCTTTTCCCTTCCCTCGGAGAAGCACTGAGAACTTGATGAGGGGCGTTCGGTAGATTCGTTTGCCAGTTCCAGTCTTCTACCGAACAGATTTTTGAAACTGGACAAGCATGTAGATTCTGCTGTTGAAGGCTTTCGGACGTGGGTTCGATTCCCACCGCCTCCACCACCCTTCCCCAGGACGTAGGCTGTACGCCAAGAAAGTAGGTGGGAGTGGCCTAGTTTCGCCGCCTCCCGCCTGGACTATCAGAGCGATCGCGGGTAGATCCTCTACTGCACCGCCAAGGGGACGCTGCAGTCCTTGGATGCTCTGGATTGGATTGTCCGGGTCTGCTCGCACATCCCCGATCGCAACGAACACCAAGTCCGTTATTATGGCCATCACGCTAGCGCCTCCCGGGGGAAACGGCAGCAGCAGGAGACAGCCGGCCACGGCTCGAGCTCCGAGGACCTCCTCGCCGAGCAGGAGTCCGTGTCCGAGCGCTTCAGCCGTCGGCGCCGTCGCAGCTGGGCTCGACTGCTGCGCAAGATCTATGAAGTGGATCCCTTGAGCTGTCCCTGTGGCGGTTCTTTGAGGATCATCGCCGTCATCGAACAGCCTCGTGTCATTCGGTAGATCCTGGCCCATTTGAAGTCAGGGCAACGGCCCCAACGTGCTCCCCCGCCCCGGCTTTTTCCGCAGAAGCTGGTGAGCTTCCTGGCGGAGCTTTCCCCCCAGCAGGCTCAAGCCGTTCGAGCCTCCAACGACTCCCTCTTTCGGGACGAGGTTCCGGATTGGCCCAACTGAAGAGCTGCCAATATCCCCGTGTCTGTCTTCGCCTTCCGCAGTGGCGTCTTTTTGTCCTTTTACTTCCGCTCCCACCCCCGTCACACAAGCTTGCCCCAGGGCTTCTCATCGATCTCCCATTCCACCTCATTGTTGCCCTCCTTCTCAGAGGGCCCTTCAATCCGCCTTTCCTTTCCGGGCAACTTCGTGGATTTCTGAATCCGGCGATTGGGCGTATGCCGAAAATGTAAGTAATGGCTACGATGCCTACTGAGCGGGCCTCCCACAGGCAATTCGCTCGATGGACGTACCCGGAGCTAGTTGTTAAACTGACGGGCTCTCCGAGCTGGAAATCGTTCTAGGCTCACAAGACGCGGAAATCAGATCAAGGACGACCGGAAATGCCGCTATCGGCAGGGCTCACTTCCAAACGTGCATTGACCTGTCGACAGCACCTTCTGGCACTACTGGTCGTGGTTGGTACTCTTTACGGCAGTTCTTACCAGCAATTCCGGCACTTCGATCCAGCCGACCCGCGAGGACTATCGGACGCGAAATCGTACCTCTTGATGGCTGAAGGTAATTATGACGCAAGCATGACCCACAGATTCCGCGTCATGATACCGGCCCTCGTCGGATGGCTGAGCACCTCTACAAACCGACAGGACCAGGAATCTCTTGTTCTGCTCTTCTACATCGTCAATTTCTCGCTTATGACGGCGACCGGTTTCTTCCTCTATCTGATTCTTGGCAAGGTTGGTTTCAAAGGCATAACGAGTTTGCTTGGTGTGTGTATGTTCACATGCAGCAGAACAGCTGTTTATTCCACGGCGGTGCCGTTAGTTGATTCCCTCTATTATTTTTCCATTGCGACCATCGTACTGCTCTGCTTTGTTGAACGAAGATATTCTCTCTTCATCGTTTCCTGTCTTGATCTTCTCCAAAGAGACAATCATGCCCTTTCTGTTGCTGCCGCTATTGTTGAAGGACGGGTTTCGGCCAAAATACCTTGCACCACACCTCCTTTCGCTAGTGGTTTCCTGCTCGTTGTACTTCATGTTTCGTTCATCCTTTTCTGGTTGGACGGACAGTGGGCAGGGAGAACCAACACTCAGTGCAGTTGTGATGGCACACTTGTCTGGAGTCGCGGACAATCTTCAGCGCTTCTCGAGTCTCCAGGGGATCCACAACGTCCAACATTCGTTTTCGGTATTCCTGGTTCTTGCGATCATTGGCTTCTTGTGGACGCGAAAGAAACCTATACCGTATCGAATTCCAAACTTCCTCTGGGCCTTGTTGCCAATCGCTAGCTTATACATGCTTTTGAGCAGTAACTCAGGACGAATGCTGTTTTCGGCCTTCCCCTTGGTGATCGTCTACGCGCTTGTCGTCCTTGACCAGACGATATCGGAGAACCTATCGGGACGGCGAGAAAGTGATGGTGGTCTCCATCGAAACCAAGCCGACACTTCAATCGGCAAACCCAAGGCTACTGTTTAACTATCCGCAGCTTTCTGCAAGTCGCCTATAGCCAATAGGACTTTCCTTTTAGCTTGGGTTCTACCGACTTCTCGGGGCTGGAGGTCCTGATCCTACGACCTCTGAAGTCGCGATCGGGGGAACCCTGCTGCGCACCCGAAACCGATTTCCTGCTTCGGAACCGATCCGCCCCTTGGCCGGCTTTCCGTTCCCCCACTCCAGGTCGCCGCAAGCCCGCCGCGGGCCCTCAGACCCCGGATGCGGCCGCGCGACCGTATTCATGAAATGCGGTACTAGAACTACCCAAATATATTTGAAATTTTGATTTCCATCGATCGGACGCGAAACGGTCGGCAGAGTGGCCCTTTCTAGGAGGCCGCTTCAGCGGCCTGGCGCGAAGCGTATTAGACCCGGTGTTTACGCCGGGGTCAGCCGCTTTTCCTCCCTCCCCTGAGGGCCGTTTACGGTCCTTCTCGGGCGGCGGCTTTAGCCCTCGTGGACCCGGAGTCTGGCTGAAGCCTTTACCCGAGAAGCCCGCTGAAGCAGGCTCCAGCAGCCGCTTGCCCGCCCACCCGGCCCTAAAGGACCGGTCTAATACGCTTCGCGCCAGACCGCTAAAGCGGCCTCCTTAAAGGCGGCCTCTCAACCTACCCCAGGGGGCCACGCCGCCCCAGCCGAAAGCGGGAACTGTCTTTTGGCCAACTGGACCCGTTCCTGAACTTTCGGAATTGTGATCCCCATCCAACCCACGCTTCCAGACGAATGTGCGAGCAAAATTCTCAGAATCCACGAGCTAGCAGCTAACCAAACATATTTGAAATTTTGATTTCTACCGATCGGACGCGAAACGGTCGGCAGAGTGGTCCTTTCCAGGAGGCCGCTTCGTACTTGTTTAGCGTGTCCCTCATGTGGATGGATGGAAACCTGAAATCTCAAGATACAAGATACAAACAAGTTCCAAATCTCAAGCACCAAACTCCAAACGAATCTCAAGCACCAAGCACGACAAAGCGACGCTATTCGACGAAGAACCGTCCCACCGTCTGCGGGGAATTCTGGGCACCGAAGCGGGAT
>JAKZYH010000536.1:0-8834 GCA_047514575.1 Acidobacteriota bacterium
CTTGAACCCAGGGTAGCTCGCTTCGCATTGCAACCCTGGGCTACCCGCAATAACGCCTTCGGCGTAGGTGATCCCTCCCGAGATCAGGTAGAGTTTCTTTCTTGAATGGGGCAGCAGCGCTGGGGGGCTACTAACCTGAAACTTGATTCGCAAACGTGGCTTCGGTCTCCAGGCCGCAGGTCCTCTTCCTCGAGCCTTTGGCTCGATGCACGGCGGCCTGGAAGCCACTGCCACGCCGGCCGAAGTTTCTTTCCTGTGCGATCCGGCGCAGCCGGTGGCGGGGCTAACCTGAAACTGGATCGTAGGGAGGGCTATGCCGGCGAATCGACTCCCAAACGCTATCGGAAGCGAATGGAGTAAAGATCCGCATCCTTCATCTGGACCTTGAGGCGCACCTTCTTGCCAGCCAATTTACCGAGGCCGCTGCCTTCCTTCCAGCTCACCACGCGCTCGACCTGATCACCGTAGATCTCGGGGCAAACGTCCATGCTGAAGCCCGGGATGGGTCGTGAGAGCTCATCTTGAAGTTCAACCTTGATGAATCCGACCGCCGAAGTGGAGTAGTTCAGCACCAACTCTTTACCAGTAAACGTCAAAGGATTCGTGAGAAAACTGCCCTCGGCGAATCCAGCCTGGACCGAGGTGAACCCATCCAATCTCAGGGTGTGGCGACGGAGCCGGCAAGTGGGTAGTTCGTAGTGCTCGCCTAGATAGAGGGAGAGCTCCTCTGGACCGGTCTGGAGAATACCCCAGGCGGTCATGTTGTTTCGATGGCCCCAGTTACCCTGATCCAGTCCGGCTCGAACGAAGCCCTCCCGGAAGGTTCGCTGGAAATGAAATCCGTCTCGACTACTGATCAGGACGGCATCGGAGACCCCACCGAAAAGGCCCAATCGATACGACTCTTCAAGCGTCATATTTCGCGCTTTTGCTCGCTCCTTGGTGCGTCGGAGCCGTTCCTCGTTTCCGGAGCTCCGAAGCTCCTGTAAATACCCCTGGAACAGTGCCTCGTCGGCCTCGACCACGATTCGAGTAGGTACAAACCGTTTGGGGAATCCCAGATAAATATGTGGGGCACGAGCATAGGCTGTGATGGCGTTGGTATAGAAGTGCTCCAGGGGAGCGTCAAGGTAGTCCAGCCATCGACCTTCGCTCCAATCGACAAAGTTCTGCGAGGTAGCGGTCTTGATCGCGCGAACTCCAGTGAAAGGAGCCTCCTGCGCCCCTGCGGCAGGTCGGATGAAGTCTCGGTAGAAAGCCACGTACTCCTGGCGAAGTGGATCCCAGAAGCCCAGATTCTGAGAATCGAAGGCCCCATCGCTGATTACATCCTCCTTCAGGATTTTCCAGTGCAACCCATCGGCCGACACCAGCGCCCGCAGTGGTCCTCCGGCCAGGGCTTTATAACGCTGATCTGGAGCGGCATCGGGATTGGAGTCCTTGAAGGGTGCGAAATTGTGAGACCCCTTCTCTACCCAGACAATATTGTTGGCCTTAGAGCCTTCGAATTCATGGATGTCGAGAGACGGGCGCCTCCAGTGGATTCCGTCGCGGCTTTCGGCATAACAGGTCACCTGTTTCGCCTCCTGCTCTGCCCCAACGCCTCGGTAGTACATGCGGAAGAGATCTCCGTCCGGAAACACGGTGACGTAGGCCGAGTACTCGCCTTCCCAACCCTTGTTGAAGTCCATGACCACTTCGGCCGGTTGGGGACGGTGAAGGGCCAGGCGGACATGATCCATCCGGCCGATGAGCCAGTCGTCCACAAAAAGCTCGAGACGAGAGCCGATTTCGCGGACTTCCTGCTCAAGGCTTCCAGCGGATACGTGTCCGGCAAGGGGAGATATTGCGGTGGCAAGGGCTAGTAAGATGGCCAATCGGCGCCATCCTGGACTCGAGTCTTCAATCTTCGACATGATCGCCTCCTACTTCGCCTGTCTGATCAGACGGTTGGTTCAGTTTACTGGCTGGGTTTGCAGGGAACAATGTGGGGAGATAGGAAAAATGGTGCTGATGACCGGTCGCTCCTCGGAATCTGGCCTCATACTGCTAACGGGTCAAGTCGCTCGCGGCTCTGTTGGCTTTAGGTGTTCCCAGTCAACTTCGGAGGCGGTAACCTGCGACGTTCCGACGTTCTCAGTCAATCCCAACGCTCGTAGGCCAGATATCCTCCATCTACGACTATGGCAGTTCCAGTGACATAGCTGCATTCATCGGATGCCAGGAAGACGGCCACGGAGGCGACCTCCTCGGGCTTGCCCATCCGTCCCAAAGGCACGCCCATCTCGATCCCGGTGCGTAGGGGATCCCTCGTGAGTCTCGGGAGGGCGCCTTCGGTACCGGTCATGCCGGGGGCGATGGCGTTGACGATGATGTTGAAGGGACTCAACTCCACCGCCATCGCTCGTGTCAGCCCCAGCACACCGTGTTTGGACGAGCTGTAGTTAGGAGCTCGCTTCTCGGCGCCGAAACTGGTAATCGATCCGATATTGATCATCCGACCTTCAATCTTCCGATCGACCATGTACCGTCCCACCGCCTGCCCACAAATAAAAAGACTGGTCAGATTGATATCAATGACCTTGCGCCAGGCCTCCAGGCTCAGCTCCAGGAAGGGAGCGAAGAGTTGAGGATGGTGCACACCCGTGACCCCGGCGTTACTCACCAGAACGTCTATCCGGCTGTACTTGTCATCGCAGGCACTGACCAGGGCCTCCACCTGCGATGGGTCCGTAACGTCAGTCGCAACTGCGATCGCCTCTCCACCGGCACCGTTGATCTCGTCCCGGGTCTGCTCTGCACTCTGGGTCTGGATCTCCGCCACCACGACCTTGGCACCCTCCGCAGCAAAACGCAGGGCGATACTTCGTCCAATACCGGTTCCACCGCCGGTGACGACCGCGACCTTATTCGCCAATCGCATGTTCGCCTTTCCTCATTCCGACGATTCGGATGAGGATTCCTCCTCCACTTCGCTCAACAGCTCCCTGGCGGCTGCCTCATCCTCCTGGCGCACTTTGATCTTGACTGGAGATCTGTTTGGAAGACCGACGCCGAAGAGTCCAATCTGAACCTCTCCTTCGACGATGTAGAGGATATCCGACCCATCCAGAACCGACTTGGCCACTGCTACCACGCCTGGTTTGCCAGTATCCAGGACCGTTACCAGCTCAATGTCCTCGTTGCCTTCCGCTTCCCTGCCCGAGTCATCTACCTCCCCACCCAGGTCCTCAACCAGGGGGACCTCGCATTCGGGACACTCGTCGAAACCGGTACGATACTCATATCCACATTCCGGGCAATACACTTCTTTGACCTTTCTGCTCAGACCTCGGTAAAGGCAGCTCGGCGGACCTCTTCGTAGCGGGTAGCAAAGTGAACTTCCAAACCCTGTTTCAAATAGTCCGGGAGTTCTTCGAAGCCCTTCTGGTTACCCTCCGGAAAAATCAGGCTGGTACATCCTATGCGGCGCGCTGCAATGACCTTCTCCTTGACCCCCCCAATTGGGAGGACCCTTCCCGTCAAGGTAAGCTCCCCAGTCATCGCCATTCCCTTCTTGACCGGCTTTCCCGTGATCATCGAGATCAGCGCAGTCGCCATCGTGATCCCTGCCGAGGGCCCATCCTTGGGGGTTGCACCTGCAGGTACATGAAGGTGCACGAAGTGCTCGTCGAAAAAATCCGGTCTGGCATCGTAGCTCGCGAGGTGAGCCATGACGTAAGAATAAGCGATCTCCGCACTCTCCACCATCACCTCGCCCAGCTGTCCCGTCTGCTTGAAGCCTTTCCTCTTGCTGGACACCGCGGTGGATTCGATCTGCAAAGTGGCTCCTCCCAGGCTGGTCCAGGCCAGCCCGGTGACGATTCCGGGTCGATTTTCGAAGATCTCGTCGCTGGTGTATACCGGTTTTCCCAGGTAGCCTTCGACATCCTTCTTCCCGATGGTGGCCCTCTGTTCCTCGCCTCGGGCTAGCTTCAGGGCCAGCCGACGTATGATCTTCTTGATCGAGTTCTCGAGGCCCCGCACCCCCGCCTCCCGAGCATAGTCTTCGATGATGCGGACCAGCGCTGCCTTGCGGATCGTCAGCTGCTTCTTTGTCAAACCGTGGCTCTTGATCGACTTGGGGATCAGATAGCGACGCGCAATTTCCAGCTTCTCTTCCAGAATGTAGCCGGAGAGACGGATCACCTCCATTCGATCCAAAAGGGGGCTGGGAATGGTGTCCAGCTGATTGGCCGTAGTCACAAAGAGGACGTGGGAAAGATCGAAGGGCACATCCAGGTAGTGATCCCGAAAGCTCCCATTCTGCTCCGGGTCCAGGACCTCCAGCAGCGCCGAAGCGGGATCTCCTTGGAACGATGCTCCGATCTTGTCGATCTCATCCAACATGATCACGGGGTTGGAGGTACCGGCAGTCTTGATTGCCTGGACGAACTTGCCCGGTAGCGCTCCGATGTAGGTCCGTCGATGTCCCTTGATCTCAGCCTCGTCTCGCATTCCCCCCAACGAGAGACGATAGAAGTGACGACCAATAGCACGGGCAACGCTCCTTCCAACGGAGGTCTTCCCTACTCCAGGGGGACCCACCAGGCAGAGAATGGAACCAGACACGTCCCCCTTCAAACGACCCACCGCAATGAACTCGAGTATGCGCTCTTTGACGTCCTTCAGGCCGTAGTGGTCACGGTCCAATATCCGGCCTGCCCGGTCCAGGTCGAACGAATCCTGGCTGAACTTTCCCCAGGGCAGGATCGTGAGCCAATCCAGATAGTTCCTGGTAACGGTGTATTCGGGAGAGCTGGGATCCAGAAGCTGCAGCTTTTCCAACTCTTCACTGATCGTGTCCTCGGCCTCTTTGTTGGGCTTGAGTCCCCGCAACCGACGACTGAACTTTTCGATTTCGGTTTCCTTCCCTTCCTTTTCCAGGCCCAGTTCCTTCTTGATGGACTTGAGCTGCTCCTTCAGGAAGAACTCCCGCTGCTGGCCGGAGATGCGCTCCTCGATCCGCTTGGTGATTTTGTTCTGCAGTTTGGAGAGCTCGACCTCTTTCTTCAGCAGAACCAGAACCCGATCGATTCTGCGTCGCACGTCGAAAGTCTCGAGAATCTGCTGTAGCTCGTCCCCCTCGGCCGTCGTCAAGTTCGCGGAAAAGTCGGCCAGCCTCCCCGGATCATCCAGCGTAGATCGGCTCAAGAAAAGCCGAATCGCTTCAGACTGGAGAGGGTTCAGCTTCATGAGATCCTTGAGGGTGGAGATAATCGCCATCGAATAGGCCTTGAGCTCGGGATTCACGGAGAGCTCAGTGGCTTCGTGGTATTCCACCTGGGCGAACAGACCCTCGGGAGTAGCGCTGATTTCGCGGATCCGGAACCGTTCCACACAGTTGACCAGAATCTGGACTACATCTTCGTCGCCCGGCAGCGCCTTGACAATCTTGGCAGCGACTCCTACCCGGTAGAGGTTCTCAGGTGTATCCTCACCGTCGAAATCGCGTACCAGGACCAGGCCCAGTGCCTTCGCCGGGGAATCCAGCGCCTGCTGCACTACAGCCAACTGGGGTCCGCCCACCAGCATGGGCACTGGAATACCCGGAAAGAAGGGACGAGGTCGTAGTGCCAGAATCGGAAGATCGGGGGGAAGAACTTCTGAGACCAGAACCAGACCCGAGCGTTCCTCGGCCCCGACCTCCTCGGCTGGGTCGACCTGGTCCTCGTCAATGTTGTACCTCTGATCGGACATCAATGATCTCCAAAGGAATGACGGTGAATTCGATAGTCTATGCTACCAACGCACCCCAAAGTGGGGAAGACCAGAGGCAATAAAGTACTCTGGATAGACTTCCGGTGTCCGCTTGCCGCTCTGAGAAAGCGGGAACCTGCAAGACCCTTCTGTCGTCTTGATAGATTAAGGCTGCCACCCATGAAACCTGATGCAGTCTTCACAGAGGAGGCAAAATGTTTTTCGATCCACTCTATCTAATCATCATGGCGCCGGGTTTGCTTCTGTCTCTATGGGCCAGCTGGCGGACTAATTCCAGCTTCAAGAAATACTCTCAGGTGCGCTCCGCACGGGGAATGACCGGTGCGCAGGCGGCCGATCGCCTACTGGAGGGCGCCGGAATCAACGATGTCGAAATAGTTCCAACTTCCGGATTTCTCTCCGACCATTACAATCCTGTCAGCAAGAAGCTAGCACTCTCCGAAGGGGTGTTCCAATCCACCTCCGTGGCCGCTATCGGTATCGCCTGCCATGAGGCCGGTCACGCTATTCAACACGCCCGTCACTACGCTCCCCTGTGGGCGCGTTCGGCTCTGGTCCCGACCGCCAATATCGGGTCCAAGATCGGCTACATCGGCATGTTCATAGGATTGTTGATGAGTTCTCAGGGGATGGTACTGGCGGGAGCCGTGCTCTTTTCCACAGTGCTCCTCTTCCAGATCGTGACGCTGCCGGTGGAGTTTGACGCCTCGGCTCGAGCCAAGACCCTGGCCCTGGAATATGGGATTATCAGCAGCAATGAACGCGAGGGCATGGATCGGGTGCTGAACGCTGCAGCGATGACCTACGTTGCCGCGGTAGTCTCTACGCTCATGACCCTGATCTACTTCCTTCTCCGCTCAGGTTTTCTGGGGGGAGGGGACGACTGACGGTCCGCCTTGAAAAGGGAATGGGACTAAGGGTTCGGTCAAGAATAAGTTCGCAGAGTTCGTGCTCAGATTTGCACCAGATTTGGTCGCGAACGATTGAGCGAAACCGCAGGCGTAGCCAGGTCTACGTTGAGGATTTCGCGATTGAGGAGCGGCCGAAGATGGTGGTAAAGATGAGCGCGAGAATGTGAAGTTATTCTTGACCGAACCCTAAGACTTCAAGCACCAAGATACAAGATACCAACAAATCTCAAATTCCAAGCACCAAAGTGGCCCAAGTTCTCTTGGGAGTTGCTGAAAGCTCCCCCGTCGTGTGGCGTTTGGAGGATAGATGAAGCGACATCCCCAGATCCTGAACCCCGAACATACGGCACTGCTGGTCGTGGACGCTCAGACCAAACTCAACGCAGTCGTTCAGAACGGCAAGCAGGTAGTGGAAGGAATCGTCAAGCTGGTCAAAGGCTTTCGAGTTCTGGACCTGCCAGTTTTCTCTACCGAGCAGTATCCCCAGGGGCTCGGCGCAACCGATCCCAGTATCTCAGAGGTTCTTGATTCGGCTCCCTTTCAGAAGATGAGCTTCAGCTGCAGCACCGTTGAGGAGCTCACATCACAGCTCCATCAGAAAAACGTCAAGCAAGTCCTGCTGGCAGGGACGGAAGCCCATGTCTGCGTCCAGCAAACAGCCCTGGACCTATTGGCCGCGGATTTCCAAGTGCAGGTTGGCGTTGACGTCGTGTCCTCCAGGAAGGAGCTGGACTATAGGACAGCCCTGGAGCGCATGGCCAAGGCCGGAGTGATCTTGACCACCGTGGAGGCGGCTCTTTTCGAGCTCCTGGAAGTTTCGGGGACCCACGAGTTCAAGGAGATCGCCAAACTCATCAAGTAGACGCTCACGATCCGGGTCCAGGCGCGTAGTAGGATCGAGCCGGAGCATGGTAGACAATGTCGAGATCAGGTGTCTCGATCCTGCGATGCCGAGACTCCATCAGGAAGGAGAGGGCACCCGTCGTCAGCAGCGTGCGCTCCACCGGATAGTCCCGCTGGCCGGTCAGGAACATCCGTGCGATTGAGTCAACGAGGGGACTGAAATTGTTCGAGTTCTCGATCGGGATGTAGCACAGAGTCGATTCGATTTCAGACCTACCCTTCACCCGAAATGCCGCCAGGTACTCGTCGACCATCCCCCCCAGCATCAGACTGGTATGAGGTCGAAAGAGCCGATATTCTTTTTCTCGAGGGACGTCTGGACCGCGCAACGCCAGTGCCCAAAAGAGAAGCCGCAGCCGCCCGCACGAAGGTTCTTCGTTCCATGCTCTTTTCTTATTGTCAGTGAGGGCCCAATGAAGTTACCCTAGATGAACTGTCCCTGGCGACAAATCGATCGGAAGGGGTAAGAAAAGTGGGGAACATCGTCGAAGAGAGCTTACACAAATACCGTCAACTGAACCAGATACTGCAGATCGGTTGCTTTATTGCACTTGTTTTGACCTTCTATGGCGGTCAACAGCTTCAGGCTCACGCCGGCGTCACCGTGGACGGTGCTGCCGGCGACTGGTGCGCGGCGGGAGCTGGCGGCGGGGGCCCAGACACGCTTGCTTCACTCACACTCCCAGGCTGCGCACTGGGCACTGAGCTCTTCTGGAATGACTTTGATGCGGTTGCGGATGGCGGCGGCGCCGACACCATCGGCTGGGCCATAGGAGGTACTCCTGGTGCACCTGGTTTTGGGTCCGTATCCGATACAAGCGTCGACATCCAATACTTCGCCGCCACCGGCTCTCCTACCACCCTGTACTTTCTGGTCGGCCTTGGCCCTTTCCCACCTTTCCATGTATCCCCAGCCCCACACATCCAGATTGCGATCGACGCGGACGGTCCTACCGGAAACAAGCTTTGGTACGATCCCATTCCGGTAATGCCGGCCGGGGGGGGTCCGCCACCCAATCTGGGGGCGCCTATCGCCATTGGGGCAGACTACTTGATCACCACCGACCTTGCTGCCGTAGCAGGACCGACGGGCACCTTGTGGGAAAAGGTAACAGCAGCCGGTGTGTGGACAGCGATAGGCCCGGTCGCGGTGGGTTGGTCTGGCCCAGGAGTGCCAGGGATAGTCGAGATTGGAGTCCCCTATGTCGCCTTTACCCCTGGCCCTGTCATGGGACCTGCCGTGTCCGCCCCCTGTACGGT
>JAKZYH010000537.1:0-2869 GCA_047514575.1 Acidobacteriota bacterium
GCTTGCTCGGCGTTCACTCGCGTTACGGCCTGCACACTCGCGCTGTCACCAATTCGTGACACGCTTCACCAGAGGCTTCAACCATTTCGTTACCTCCATAGTTGCTCCGGTTGCTTCCGGCTGGAGCGGTTGCCGGGTGGGACTTTCACCCACGGGGAAGGCGCCGCCTTTGCACGGCGCACCCTAAAAGCAGCCATTCAGGTCTTCCGAGCGGTGGTCTGAAACCCGCATAAACACAGGGGGAATTCCCCTGGTTTGCACCGGAAGAAATACAAATGATTCTCTTCCAGTCACGGTAGAAGCCCTCTGAGAGATTGCCCTTCCAGATCCAAAGCTCTAGTATTCGCTAGATAGACTCCCCTTTTCCCTGGAGACGCTTTTGATAGGCCAACGCATCTCGCACTATCGCATCTTGGAGAAACTCGGTGAAGGTGGCATGGGAGAGGTCTACCGGGCCGAAGACACCACTCTGAAACGGGAAGTCGCCATCAAGGTCCTTCCGGAGCGATTCACCCAGGATGCCGAGAGGCTGGCTCGTTTTGAGCGAGAGGCACAGCTTCTGGCCTCTCTCAACCATCCCAACATCGCCGCCATACACAGCTTTGAGCACTCGGATGGGGTTCATTTTCTTGCGATGGAGTTGGTGGAGGGTGAAACCCTGGCTCAGCGTGTAGCCAAGGGACCCTTGCCCGTTGAGGAGGCCCTGGAAGTTTGTCGCCAGATTGCCGAGGGTCTAGAGGCGGCGCATGAGAGTGGAGTGATCCACCGGGACCTGAAGCCTGCCAACGTCAACATCACTCCAGAGGGTAAGGTCAAGATTCTGGACTTTGGTTTAGCCAAGGCATTAGAGGGCGAGATCCCTGTTGCAGACATCTCCCACTCACCCACGCGAACGGGCGAGATGACTTCTGCTGGCGTGATCCTGGAAACAGCTGCTTACATGAGTCCCGAGCAGGCCCGTGGTAAGCCCGTAGACAAGAGAACCGATATCTGGGCCTTTGGCTGCGTGCTATTTGAGGCTCTGACGGGTAGGCAAGAATTTGGTGGAGAGACGATCTCCGACTGCATTGCCAAAGTTCTTCAAAAGGAGCCGGACTGGGAATCACTGCCTGAGAAAACACCTTGGAGAATCCAGGATCTACTCCGGCGATGCCTCCAGAAAGATCCCCATGATCGCCTCCACCACATAGCCGACGCCAGAATCGAGATCAGACACGTCCTGAGCGAGCCCTCCGATCATTCGCCTGTGAGAGTGCCAACAGCGACCCCAGTTTGGCGGCAAACCATTCCCTGGGCCGTAACTGCCCTAGTAGCGGCCATCGCGATCTTTGCTTCTTGGGAGCCCCCATCTGAGCCGCCCACCCCGAGGCGTTTCAGCATCAACCTACCCTCCCCTTTCGCCATAGACGCTGCTCCGCACAGAATGGCACTGTCACCGGATGGTAATGATCTGGTCTATCTGGGCAGGCGTCCGGATCATAAACAAGAGATCTATCACCGTCCCCTGGGCCAGTTTGAGGCGAGCCCTATTGATGGCACCGAGGGTGCGGAAAGCCTCTTCTTCTCGCCGGATGGGAAGTGGGTGGGCTTTTACGCAGACCGGACGACACTGAAGAAGGTGCCACTTGCGGGTGGGCCGGCTCTGACCATCTGTACCGTAAAGGGCATGTGCGGAGCCAGTTGGGGTGCAGATGGCAATATCGTGTTTGCAAGGCGTGGATCAGGGCTTCCGGAAACCATATAAGACGCCGGAATCTCCGCAAGGGCGACTCTAACCGATGGACATCCCTGATGCTCGAACTCAAGCTGAGGTCGAAAAGCTTCGGGCGGAAGCCCGCCAAGCAGAGGCCGAAGCAACCAAGATTCACCGCGATTTAGCTCGACCGTGGTTTCGAGGTGCTCTATTCCTCCAAGCAATTGCCGCTGGGTTGGTGGCGGTTCCTATCGTCTGGTTCTACGTTAAAGAAGTGGCGATACCACTTCATGACGCGAAAAACATCAAACTGCAACGTCAGATTGAGGAGTCTCTATCGAATCTTCGAAAGGAAAAGGCGCAACACGCAGAAGCAGTAAAACGACTTGTCGAGGAGAAGGAGGAGACTTCGCGCGTGCAATTGAGCAAGCTAAACGACTTGCGAGCGAGCTATGAGTCAGTCGAGAAAACTAGCCAGGAGTTGAAGGCACAATATGAAACGCTGTTGGTCACACAGCAGCTCACGGATGCCAACCGAGAGAAGTTGAGAGCAGAATACGACGAGTTAAAAGTCTCTCTAGCATCGAAAGTGAGAGATATCGTCTTCATCGATGCAGAAATTGCCGCACAAAAAGTACAGAATCTCAGCGCCGGAGAGCGCTTCGCGCGAGAACTAAGAGAGCTAAAGCCGTCCGTCAGCCCTAGTGCGGCGGGGTACGAGAACAGTATCGCCATACTGGTCGGAGTTGACTCATACGACGAGTCGAGCTTTAGCTCGTTACCCGGAGTTCGTGGAGACACGGAGGCGATTGCCAAAGTCCTAGGCGACCAAGAATTCCGTGTTTCAACGTTGACCAATCCGACAAGTTCGCAAGTCCAGGAGGCCTTCGGAGATGTCGTTCGGACCGCGGGTTCCGATGACCGAGTAGTCATTTATTGGGCTGGACATGGGTTCGCGAGTAGCGAGGGCGGGAGACAACGCGGATACTTGGCAACCACCGATTGTTTGATGACAACCGCCTATAAGAACTGCGTAGCTAGTGCCCGTCCGGAAACCGGGGTTTTCAGAATTGTAATCTGTTGAATCGTAATTACTTAGTAGACTTGAGACCGCCGACAGACCCGCTCGATCGAGAGCGGGGCCAGCGCGGCAGGCCACTCGCTCGAAAAAACTTC
>JAKZYH010000538.1:0-2879 GCA_047514575.1 Acidobacteriota bacterium
AATCAGGTCGTGGAGCTGCTGGGGCGGGGGCGATTGCATCCCGTGATTGATAGCGTTCTCCCACTCGAGCAAGGCCGCGAAGCCTTCTCCCGCCTGGCTCAGGGAAAACAGTTCGGAAAAATCGTGCTAGAGATGAGATGAAAGTTGCGGCGCGGGTATTCCAGCACCCAGAACCCATTTCATGAATGATCTTGCGTCGGCTCCCCTGACAATCCTGAAAGAGGAAGAGCAGCTTTTTCGCGAAAGCGTTGCTTCTTTCGCGCGGGAACAGATCGGTCCCCACGTTTCCGAAATGGACAAGCAAGCTTCTTTTCGGCAGGACCTGATCGAGGCTTTCTTCGACTTGGGTTTGATGGGAATGGAGATTCCCGAGCAATACGGCGGCTCAGGTTCCAGTTTTTTCATGTCGATACTGGGAGTCGAGGAGCTGAGCCGGATTGACGCTTCTGCGGGGGTGATCGTTGATGTGCAGAACACCCTGGTCAATGGCGCCTTGCTGCACTGGGGAAGCGAGGAGCAGAAGCAGCGTTATCTGCCCAGACTGGCCCGTGAGTGGGTCGGAGCCTACGCTCTCTCGGAGGCCGGGTCGGGAAGCGACGCTTTTGCTCTCGAGACTCGAGCCCGGTACGACAATGGTTTCTTTCACCTCAACGGACAGAAACTTTGGATTACCAATGGGAAAGAAGCGTCTCTTTTCATTGTCTTTGCAACCACCGACCCCAGCCTCGGATACAAAGGAATCACTGCCTTTCTCGTGGAAAGGACACTCGAGGGGCTCGAGGTTGGGAAAAAAGAAGACAAACTCGGAATTCGAGCCTCTTCTACTTGTGAAGTGCTCCTGGAGAACTGCCGAGTTCCCGAGTCCAACGTGCTGGGCGAAGTGGGAAAGGGCTACAAAGTTGCCATCGAAACTTTGAACCAGGGTCGAATCGGGATTGGCGCCCAGATGATCGGTGTGTCTGGCGGAGCGTTGGAGCACGCTCTGAAGTACTCCCGGGAACGCCATTCCTTTGGAAAGCCCATTGCCTCGTATCAGGGAGTACAGTTCCCTCTGGCGAGGATGGCGACTGACTTGGAAGCGGCCCGCCTTCTGGTCTACAACGCCGCACGCCTCAGAGATTCCGGACTTCCGTTTCTGACGGAGTCTGCCATGGCCAAGTACTTCAGTGCGGAAGTGGCTGAGACGATCACTTCGAGAGCTCTCGAGATCTTTGGGGGCTATGGCTACACGCGGGATTACCCGGTCGAGAAGTACTACCGTGACGCCAAGATCGGGAAGATTTACGAGGGTACGTCGAACATGCAGTTGATGACGATCGCCCGCCAATTACTGAAGAGGTGACGGTGCGCGTCGAGAGCCCGGCTGCAAATGACAACACCACCGCGGGCGTAAGGCTGCGGAATCAGAGTCCGTTACCTGGGACTAATCTTGAGCTGGCGCAGAAACTTCTCGTCCTGAGAGGTGAGGTTCAATTTGACGTCGGTGTGGGTGATCTCTTGTGAGGAGCCGCCCTCGCACTTGTTGAAGCCGATCGTGGCCTCCACCATCAGGAAAACGTCGTAGCCCTCTTCACGGATTTTTTCAATCGCACTCTTGATCTCGGGAGCATCTATAAGTACCTCATTGATAGCGACTTCCAGCTCTTTCTTGTATTTCTTTATTTCCTCTTCGCGCATTTGCGGTACTTCCTGGTGCTTTGCTAACATCCCGGATGGCTCCGGAGCTCCAGTCGAAATTATGATATCAGACTCGGGTTCAAAGTACCCCCCCGTATCTATTGAAGGGCGTACCAGGTAAAGCTCAAGCAGTATGTCTGAGAACGGCAAGACAGCGTCACAAAAAGCCCCTCGAGTCGTCTACGGTCCCTCTGATTCGCAGCCGGATTACGAGGCAGATCTGGCCGATCCGGGAGCCTATCCCTTTACCAGGGGCATCCATCCTGAGATGTATTCGAATCGGCCCTGGACGATGCGTCAGTATGCCGGGTTTGCCTCCGCCGAGGACTCGAACCGACGCTACCAATACCTGCTCAGCCAGGGAACAACGGGGCTGTCAGTCGCGTTTGACTTACCCACCCAAATCGGTCTCGACTCGGATCATCCGCTGGCCGCCGGCGAGGTCGGGCGAGTGGGGGTTGCCATCGACAGCCTGGCCGATATGGAAGCTCTTTTCAGGGACATTCCACTGGAGCACGTTTCGACTTCCATGACCATCAATTCAACGGCTGCCATCCTGCTCTGTTATTACATCGCCGTCGCGGAGGCGCAGGGATGTCCTTCGGATCGACTGCGGGGAACGATCCAGAACGACGTTTTGAAAGAGTACATTGCCCGCGGGACATACATCTTTCCCCCGGCCCCCTCTCTAAGGCTCATCACTGACCTGATGGCCTACTGCAGTCAACACCTTCCTCTCTGGAACACGATTTCGATCAGTGGATACCACATCCGAGAGGCCGGAGCCACGGCGGCCCAGGAGGTTGGCTTTACGCTGGCCAATGCAGAGACTTATGTAGAGGCTGCTCGGGCCGCTGGATTGGAGCTGGATGACTTCGCACCCCGAATCTCATTTTTCTTCAACAGCCACAGCAACCTGTTCGAAGAAGTCGCGAAGTTCCGGGCAGCTCGACGTCTGTGGGCCCGTCTCATGCGAGAACGTTTCAACGCCCGCAATCCCAAATCCTGGAAACTCAGGTTTCACACTCAGACTGCCGGCAGCACCCTGACTTCACAACAGGCTGAAAACAATACCGTCCGCGTTGCTTATCAGGCCCTGGCGGCGGTCCTGGGAGGTACTCAGTCGTTGCACACGAATGCACGAGACGAGGCTCTGGCCCTCCCCTCCGAAGAATCCGCCAGGTTGGCCCTCCGCACTCAAC
>JAKZYH010000539.1:0-10109 GCA_047514575.1 Acidobacteriota bacterium
CCTGGAGGCCAAACCCACGTCACAGACTGAATGTGGCGCATCTCCCTTCACTTGGAACTTCCCCTATCGTCCCCCCTTTGGGGACTTCGGGGACCTTCGCTTCGCCTGAAGGCGAGGGGTTTCCACCATCCCCGATGGGGATACTAAAGCGAAAGGCAGAGGGTTGCGCTCTACGTCGCTACCCTCGAACCCTCCAGATTCCGCGCTTATCGATGACCCGACTTGACTTGAGCTGGGTGCGCTCGAAGGTGCCCTCGGGTTTCAGCTCGACCTGGACACTCACGCCCAACGAGCGCCTCAGGTCCTCCCCGATCATCCTCCTTAAATCCTCGGATTGTCGGGAGGCCTCCTGCTTGATCTCTGCCTGGACTGTCAGCCGGTCGAGGGAACCCGATTCCCGCTCCACCAGCAGCCGGAATTCCCCGCCGAACTGCTCCAGCTTTCGCAGCACATCTTCGATTCGGGAGGGAAACACGTTCTGTCCCCGCACCGTGATCATGTCGTCCACTCGGCCGTAGATGCCTTCGCTCAGGGTGGGATAGGTCCGGCCACAGGCACAGCCGCTGGAGGAATCCTGCCACCGGGCGATGTCGCCCGACCAGTAGCGGAGCAGAGGCTGAGAGGTCCGTTCCAGATGGGTGTAAACCGGGACCCCCTCCTCCCCTGGTGGCACAGGATCCCTGGTCTCGGGATCAAGCATCTCGGTGTAGACAATGTCCGTCCATAGGTGCATGCCCCGTTTAAGATGACGGCAGCCGGAATTGGTCATCCAGGGGGTCATCTCGGCCATGCTGCCCTGATCCACGACGTCACAGCCGAAAGTGTCCTGAATCTGACGGCAAGTGGCAGGAACGCTGGCTCCTGGTTCACCGGAAAAGAACATCAGTCGAAAGTTGAAGTCCCTCTTGGGGTCACAGCCCATCTTTCTGGCCACCTCGGCCAGATAGAGGGCGTAGGAGGGAGTCCCGTATAACGCCGTCGGCTGCACCATTCTGATCCACTCGACGGCCCGTTCGGTCTGTCCGGGCACACCGGCACCGAACGGAAAGCAGCGAGCGCCGAGCCTTTCGACGCCCAAGAGAGCTCCCCAACTACCGATGTAGAGGCTGAACAGCGAGGTGATCATGACGATGTCGGTGGGCCTCAGGCCGACTGACCAGAGCACCCGGGCGTGGGCCTCGGCGATACGCTCCCAGTCGTCGCGTCCTATGCCGAAGACCGTCGGCCTGCCGGTGGTTCCGGAGGTGCCATGAATGTGAAACACCTGATCCTCGGGAATACACAAAAAGCGTCCAAACGGCGGATGCTGTTCCTGCTCTAGACGGATTTCCTCCTTGGTCAATATGGGCAGCTGGCGAAACTGTTCAAGACTACTGATTTCAGTCGGGTCGACCTTCAGATCCTGGTAGAGCTCTCGGTAGAACTCCGACCTCTCGCAGACGTAGCTCACTTGGTGCCGAATTTTCTGGAGAATGAGTTTCTCCCTGTCGGCGGGCTCCAGGGTCTCGCGGAGAGGGTCCCAGTACTCGCTGTCGGGAGAAGGCTGGTAGGAAGCGTCGTACTGAGGAGGCCACTCCATCAGGATCTTACCGGCTAGCCACTCTTCGGCCTGGCAGCCGACTGGACGTATTCCACGATGCTGCTGGTAAATGTTCCCACCGGAAAGACGGCTCCCACCCCCATATCGAGCAGAGGTTGGACGTCCTGGTCGGGAATGGTGCCGCCGACAAGAAGGATCGCGTCCCCGTGTCCGTGTCTGTCCAAGGCCTGGACAAGCTTGGGCATGAGTCGCATATGTGCCCCGGACAGGATACTGATACCTACCACCTCGACATCCTCTTGCAGGGCGGCCCAGGCGATCTCTTCGGGCGTCAGCCTCATGCCCAGATAGAGCACCTCCATGCCGGCGTCCTTCATCGCGCGCGCGATCAGCTTGACGCCTCGGTCGTGTCCATCTAGACCGACCTTCGCCAGGAGCACTTTTACGGGCTTGGCTTGCTCAGTCATGATCTCGATAGTACAGCCCTCGAAAGAAACTCAAAAAACGCCGGGATCCCGGTACGACCCGTAGACATCCCGCAGAGCATCCATGATCTCTCCCTCACTGGCTCCGGCTCCTACGGCAGCCAGTACAGGAGGCATCAGGTTCTCATCGGCCTCGGCTGCCGTCTTTGTCTCGTCCAGAAGTTTCTCAACGCGGCTGTTGTTGCGCTCGTGCCTCAGCTGGCTGAGACGCTCCAGCTGCCGGTCCTCTTCGTTGGTATCGTACTCGAAGATCTCCAGCGGCTGGGTCTGTTCCGAACGGTACTGGTTCACACCCACGACCACATAGTCACTGCTTTCGACCCGACGTTGATACTCGTAGGCGGCGTTGGATATTTCCTGTTCGATGTATCCGGTCTCGATAGCACACAGCATTCCTCTTAAGACGCTCTTCGGCTTCTCCCCCTTCTCGGGGCCCCCGCCCAACTCCTCGATCTTGTTCAGGTACTCCCAAACCCGCTCCTCGATCGTCTGCGTCAGTGAATCCAGAAAGTAGGAGCCGGCCATGGGGTCGACGGTGTTGGTGACCCCCGACTCATGAGCGATGATCAGCTGGCTCGCGAGGGACATCTTCATGGCATCCTCCGAAGGGATGTCGTAGGCCTCATCGTAGCCGCTTATGTGAAGCGACTGGGTTCCGCCCAGGACGGCTGCCAGCCCCTGGAGGGCCCCTCGCACGATATTGTTCTTCGGATCCTCCCGCATCAGGGTCGAACCCAGGGTCTGGGTATGGTAGCGCAGCCGCATGGATTCCGGCCGCTGGGCACCGTACCGCTCTTTCATGATTCTCGCCCAAAGGCGCCGAGCAGCACGGAACTTGGCAACCTCTTCGAAGAAATCGCTGTGGCAACCGAAGAAGTACGAAAACCGGGGAGCAAATTCGTCCACTTCCAGCCCCCGTTCCAGAGCTGATTCCACATAGGCCATTCCCTGGGCCAGAGTGAAGGCCAGCTCCTGAACGGCGTCGGAACCCGCCTCGCGAGTGTGGTAGCCAGAGATGGAAATGGTATACCAGTTGGGCACCTGACGGGTGCAGAATTCCACCACATCAGTGGTGAGCTTCAGGGAGGGTCTGGGAGGCAAGGCAAACGTCTTCTGGCCATGGAACTCTTTCAGGGAATCGTTCTGAACCGTTCCCCTGAGGTCGCCCCAATCTACGCCAGCCGTTTCGGCGACCGAGAGTAGCATGCTGAGCAGGATAATGGCGGGATGGTTGATGGTGAGGGAAACGCTTACTTTGTCCAGCGGTATCCCCGCAAATAGCTCCTGCATGTCGTTGACGCTGTCGATCGCGACTCCCAGCCTGCCAACTTCTCCCTCAGCTAGCGGGTGGTCCGAGTCGTATCCGGTCAAAGTGGGGTGGTCGAAATCCGTGCTGATACCGGTTTGGCCGTGACCTAGCAGAAAACGGTATCGTTCGTTGGTGGAGCGTGCGGTGCCGAAGCCGGCGATCTGTCGCCGTGTCCAGAACCTGCCGCGGTACATGGTGGGATAGGCACCACGGACAAAGGGGTAGGATCCCGGGAAACCGAGGTCTCTTTCAGGGTCCAGCTGACTGACGTCCACTGGGTCGTAGAGACGCTTTACGTCCAGGCCGGATACGGTCTGGAAGCTCGCTTCCCGCTCACCGCTGCGGTCGAGGAACTCTTTCAGCTCTCCTTCTTCCCAGCTCTGCCTCTTCTGCTTCAGTCCCCTTGGCGTGTCTGTTCCAACACGGGGTTTTGGGGTCTTTTTCATCTTAGTCTTGGGGTGGATTGTGCTGTTGTCCGCTCTCTCCTCGGGACTTGGCTTCATTTCGCCTAGGGGTCACGTCGTGCGCGGCTCTGTTCGGAAGTTCTGCGATGTTCACGGCGCCTGTCTTTTCGGTCGAGCCAGTATGATACATGCCTTGCATCTGTCCGGGAAGCTCCGAGGGAGCTGTGGCTCTTGCCAGGCAGTCCCGGGGTCGGCATACTCCCCTCTGTGTCAGATCCACTGGAGGCAGTCTACCTTCGATCGGGGCAGCCTCTTCCCCAGATGCAAACCATCGGCTGTCTGAGGATTCCCCAACCCTTCCGGGACCTCCTGGTCCACGAAAACGATATGACGCCCACATTGGAGGCCTTTCATGGACGAAAAATCTCCCTCCAGGTATTGGACCGTTATCGGCAGGAAGGCTGCCTGTTGAGGCAGGTCGTGTTGAGGCTGGAGGGCGAAGAGACCCCGGTAGAGTTCGGCGCTATTCGGATTCATTTGACACTCTTCAAGACCCAGGCAGTGCAGATCATTCTGGAGGGACGGGTGCCCCTGGGCACGATCTTGAGGGAAGAGAATATCCTCCACACCAGCGGACACAAGGAATTCTTCAGCGTCTTCTCGGATGCCGTCGTCAATCAGGCGCTGCGGTTGACTGGAGCCCACCAGCTCTTCGGACGCCGTAACGTGATCCGAGACAGCCGGGGGAGACCCCTGGCAGAGATGACGGAGATCCTATCAGCGGTCACAGGATCGAGCACGAGATGCACCTGAGCTGGATCGACTACGCTATCGTGCTGGTGTATATCGGGGTCACCATCCTGGTTGGACTCCTCTCCCGCACCACCATCAAGGGAATCGCCGACTTCCTGGTAGCCGGGCGTGCCCTCAAGACCCACATGGCAGTGGCCACCATGGTATCTACCGGCCTCGGCCTGGTCACGGTGATGTACTTCGCCGAGGAGGGATTCAAGAACGGATTCAGTCCTTTCATCGTAGGTCTCATCGCCGCCCTGGCCACCCTGATTGTAGGACGCACCGGCTTTCTCGTCCGGCGGCTGCGCCAGCTGCAGGTCATGACGGTACCGGAGTTCTACGAGATCAGGTACAGCCGAGGAGTCCGGCTGACGGGCGGCATCCTCCTGGCACTGGCCGGGACTCTCAACATGGGACTCTTTCCCATCCTGGGCAGCAAGTTCGTGGTCGGCTTTACCGGCCTACCACCCGAGTGGATCAATTACGTCATGGTGGCCATGCTAGCCGTCGTAGTGTTCTACACACTGATGGGAGGTATGGTCTCGGTTGTCTTGACGGACTTCGCCCAATTCGTACTGCTATCGCTTGGATTCCTGGTGGGGACAGTGGTCATTCTCACCCACCCCCTGCTGGGCTGGAACAACATCATTTCGAGTATTGAACAGCACAAGGGCGGCCACGCCTTCGACCCGATCGCCAACCCGGACTACGGCTGGATGTTCATTGTCTATTTCATGGCGGTCAGCTTGATCACCATCATCTGGCAGCCGGAAATGTCCCGTCCCCTCAGCACCGAGAGTCCCAGGGTGGCACAGCGGATCTTCTGGATCTCCAGCGCTACCGTCATGGGCCGCGCCGTGATCCCCATGTTCTGGGGCGCTGCCGCTTTTGCTTTTACCCATGCGGCCTCCTACCGAGGACCCTTTGCCGACGACGGGCAGCTTGCGATGCCTCACATGATGGGACAGATCATGCCGATCGGTTTCGCTGGACTGCTCATGGCAGGAATGGCGGCGGCCTTCATGTCCACTCACGACAGCTACCTATTGGCCTGGAGCGGGGTGATCGTGCGCGACGTCATTTCTCCTATCAAGGCCATCCTGGGCAAGAGTGAGCAGGTGCGTCTCGAAGACGGGACCTGGGGAGGCCTTACGAGCAAGCGAGAGATTTATTGGACCCGCGTCACCGTAGTCGTCCTGGCGGCTTTCCTGGCTGTCTTCGGGGCTCTCTACAAACTGCCCGAGACCGCCTTCAAGTTCATGTACATTACCGGCAGCATCTACTTTTCAGGTGCCGTGGGGACGGTGGTTCTGGGGATCTACTGGAGAAGATCCAATACCCCAGGAGCCTACTGTGCGCTCATCCTGGGAGCCATAGCCCCCATCAGCTTCCTGGTCATGAGCCAGTTTCCCGAGTCCGTCCCGGGTTTTCTCGCTCCCCTGGTGGAGAGTTCCAACCTGCCGGCTCTTCTCAGCCTGATCCTGGGAGGCGCGGGGATGATCCTGGGCTCTCTGATCACCCAGCGGACCCACCCGCCACGAACACTATCATCGAGCGATAAGGAGTAAGACCAATGGACACGGAAACATGGAAAATCATCTGGACAGCCGTCTTCATTGTCGCGGGTCTCATGTTCTACGGTGTCGTCATGACCGTCGCGATCAAGGGCTCGCGGGATGTCAAGCAGATGATCCGCGGTATGCTTCCAGGGCGGCGCAAATCCCCTTAAACTCGAACTTCACTGGCGAACGTGGCTTTGGCCTCCAGGCCGAAGTATACGGACGAGCCTTTGGCTCGGACGGCGGCCTGGAGCCCACCGCTACGCCGGACCCGAAGCTTCTTTCGGCGGGGCTGACCTACTCTATTCCTGCACTGCCTCGAAGAAGCCCTCGGCAGCCCAGTTGTGGAACCAACTCCTTAGCGATACCGCCAATTCCTCATCATCCGCATCCAGGATCTCGGCCGCACACTCGATGGCCTGACCGATCGTCTCTCCCGCTTGCAGCGATTCCAACAGCCGATATTGAGGTTCGCTGAGCTCATATCGCCTGACCACGTATTCGCGTCGGCCGATGGCGACGAATTGGGGACGTGCCTCGGGCAGGGGAATCGCCTCGCCTTCTTTAGCACGCCGAGCCTCGGTGTAGTAGTCGTTGATGGGATAGCTGAACTGCAGCAACTTCAAGCACACAGCGAGCTTCAGACGCGCCTGCACCCATTGCTCGGGTGCGATTGCCTGAAGACTCTCGTAGTCCAGTGGATCTTCCTGCTCCAGCCCGGGCCCATCGAAGACCTGGCTAATCGTCCACTCCAAGCGCGCCAGGTCGATCAGAAAATCTGGCCAGTTGGGGCCCTGCTCCTCCCTCCCACTGCGGTCGGGGCGCGTCTCGTCGAGATGACGGGCGAAATCCTCTCCAAGCCGATTCAGGGTATAGCTGCGCGAGGGATAGGTCTGAAGGTAGCCGAAGGCAAACTCATTGAAGGTGTCCTCACCGAGCGCGTGCTTGAGGACCGGAAATGACTCTCCCAGACACTCCAAGAGGCGGGCATAGTAGGCATTGGCGTAGACCGATAGGCGTTCCGAAGCGCTGAAACGCCCGGTCGAGCGCACTACCTTCTCGAGCTCATCTCGTTTGAGGCGGATAAGTTCCTGGGCCTGATGGGAATCCACACCTTCGCCGACACCGGACGGATGACTGACGACCGCTTGAAACCAGCGTTGAACGACGTCCAGGTCGTGGAGCTCGGTGGGATCCGAAGAATCGTCCTCGGGTGAGGCCATCTCAACGAACCTCAGGAACAATGTGATGCAACGGGTGAGGGACCCACGACGCATCCCGGCGTCCGTGTTCGGACTCCTGTGGCATGGTTTGGGTCGCGATCAGGTCCTCTTCCAGCAACGAAGCCGGCGTGCGGAGACGCTCGCCCATGAACTTCTTGGCCTTGAGAACCTCGGCATGAACCTCTGGAAAAGGAGGAATCCGGGCATCCCACTCCAGCAGGGTGGAAACACCACCCGTCAGCCTATGGGCCTGCTGGTAGAGTTCCCAAACCGGTGGGATGACATAGTTATCGTGGGTATCTATCAAATGAGTCTCGTAGTTGCTGTGGCCGGCCAGATGAAACTGCACTACGCGGTCATGGGGAACCGAATCGATGAACGCCACCGGATCCAGTTCGTGATTGAAACTGGAAACATAGGTATTGTTGACGTCAAGAAGCAGTCCACAATCGGCTTCTTCTGCCATCCGGGTAATAAACTCCCACTCACTCAACGTCGACTCCGAGAACATGAGATAGGTGCTGGGATTCTCCAGCACGAGCGGGCGCTCGAGGAAATCCTGAACCACCCGTACACGCTCGACGACGTGCTTGAGCGTCTCTTCGGTGAAGGGAATCGGGAGGAGGTCATGAGTGTTTCGCCCCGCGACGCCGGTCCAGCAGAGATGGTCCGACACCCAGAGCGCCTTGACGTCGCGGGCCAGTGCCTTGAGCTTTGAAAGATATTCGAAGTCGAGAGAGTCGGTGGAACCGATCGACAGAGAAACCCCATGCATCACCACCGGATAGCGTTCACAGATCTGCTCGAGAACATAGCGAGGTCTCCCCCTGGAGTCCATGAAGTTTTCCGAAATGATCTCGAACCAGTCCACTTGTGGCTGATGCTCGAGAATATAGGGGAAGTGGGTAGTCCTCAGGCCGACACCAAGCCCTAGATTGGGATGTCCGAGCCGTGAAGCTGGCATGGATTTCTTCGATTGAGATACACGACCACTTTCATCGTGTCGTCATGCTTGCGACACGACGACACGACGAGAGCGGTGCAAATTCCGGGGTGATTCAGATTCGAATACCCACGGGTAGAGGACAGCTGGCGCTTAACTTGCCGGCGGAGCGTCGGCGACGTCTTTGCCCATCCCCTTCATCTTTTCTTCGAACTGTTCCCGAGCCTTGCCCCAGGCATGGTCCTCAAGCGGCACGGCGCAGCCACCCTGCCCCTTACATGCGTTGCCGCCTGGACTCTCACCACATCCACCCTGTCCCTTGCACTCGTTGGAACCCTTGCAGGAGTGCGCTGCGGAGGTGGCACAGCCACCCGAACCGGCGCAGGCGTTTTCGCCCCCGGCACCTTTGCCCTTACAGGCGTTCAGTCCGCGACAGACGTGTTTTTCGGCAGTCTCCGCGGGCGGCTTTTCGGCTGGGGGTGCCTCGGTCGCTGGGGGCGCCTCTTCCGCCGGTTTCTCAGCCGGTCCACAGTTGGCAAAAACCACGCCGCCGATAACACCGCCGAGAGCGGCCATCGATAGCTTGTGAAAGTCGCGTCGATTCAGATCTTTGGGGTCCATGTAGCTGCCTCCTTTGAAGTGTTACTAGAAGATGCCAAACTGGAGATCTCGGCATCGAACCTAGTCCATCGCTGGAACAAGCCTCTATTGGACCCCAAAGCGTCCTATTTGGCAAGCCCCAGTTAGACTCCGGTGCCAATTTAGTCGGGACCTGAACGATGGAGGGCTTGTTCCAAGACCACTCAGTCTTGACCGATACTGTAGAGAAATTGGTTGGAACGGAGCAGCAACTTCCCCTCGTATACAGCTGGACTGGCGTTGAAGATGCTGGAATCGGACTTCAGTTTGTTGTGGGCCAATTGTTCGAACTCCGATTTGGCCGCCAAGACGAAAGTACCCGCTTCACGAGAGACCACGTACAGTTTCTCAGCAGCCAGCACGGCCGACGCGTAGACCTGACGGGCGCCTGATAGTCGCTTCTGGAAAACAACCTTGCCCGTCTTCACATCCACACAATGAGCGATACCGCGGTCGTTTACCCAGTAGAGATGGCCCTCATGGATCAGTGGTGACGTGACGTAGGACCCCACATTTGCCGTCCAGAGCACATGAGTCTGGGTAACATCGCCCTTGCCGCCCGCCCGAACGGCGATCGCTTTGCCGCGCCGGCCACCAATGGCATAGACGACCCCATCTGCGGCCACCACGCTGGGGCAGATGGGTTGTCCTTGATCGGTCATCGCATACCAGCGCAGCTTTCCAGTCTCGGGGTTCAGTCCCCAGACCTCGTCCGTCACTGCGATCACGAGATCCTTTCGGCCTCCCTCCACCTCAACCAGGATAGGCGTGCTCCAGGAGCCGCCATAACCCGAAAATGGGGCCTTCCAGACTTCGCGTCCGCTGCGCTTGTCCAGGCCGACAATCGCGGAACCCTCAATCGACGCATTCACGATCAATAGGTCCTGAAAGAGAATAGGACTGGCACCTGAGCCGAATCTCATCCGGTCCAGGTTCGATCCGACATCAGCGTGCCAAAGCTGATTGCCCTCGAGGTCGAAGGCAAACACTCCAGTCTTCCCAAAGAACGTATAAACTCGCTCTCCGTCCGAGGTCGGAGTACTCGAGGAGTAGCCATGGGATGAGGTTCCAGGAGGCCTGAAGGGAGCTTCCGGGAGCCTGGGCTGAACCGGTTTCTGCCACAGGATCCGCCCGCTCGCCCGGTCAAGGGAAAGCACGTGGAATCCCAAATCCTTCTGTTCACCGGCATCGATATCGGGGGCGCGGTCGCCG
>JAKZYH010000540.1:0-4636 GCA_047514575.1 Acidobacteriota bacterium
GTACACACCGGCTGGGCCCGTGGTGGGCACTCCCATGTCCGGAGCCGTACCGATACAGCCGAGCATGGGACGATACGGAATCGTCGTCTCCGCACTCCAGTAGATCTTGCCGTCCCGGATGGGGCAGACGTGGGTGCCGTGTGGGCAATCAACGCCGAGCCACTCGCTCAGCTGCTTGGGGTCACTGGTGCGAGTGGCACACTGGCCGATACTGGGATGAATTGATTCGATGTGAACCGACAGCGTATCTCCTGGTTCCGCCCCTTCGACATGAATCGGACCGTTCTCGGGATTGCCAAGCGGAACTGCTTTGCGATCCCGCCGGTCGTCGTCAGTGCGAATCTGGCCCGAAAAAGCGTCCTCAGTCTCGACAATGACAGTTTCTCCAGGCTGGATTCGCAGCCGCGCCGCATTATGACGACTGAACTCGTAGTAGAGCGGGCCAAGAGGAAGTCTTTGCATAATTCACCTCACTTTGGTCGATTCGAGCTACTGAAAATCCACCTGGACCCGGGTCAGGACAGGACTGGCTCCCCCGTTGGGTGTGGCCAGACGGGCCCGGTACTGGAACCAGGTGCCCGAGTCCGGCGAAGTAGGAATGGGTCCCGCCTCGGTGAACCAGCTATCGGGACCTGAAGGGCCCGTCCAGACTGCCTTTTCTAGGGTGTCAGCTTCCGCGGCTCTCCGAATCTGAAAGGAAATGGTTGTCCCCAGGGGAGTCTCTCCCCTCCATTGGATCGCTATGGGTACGCTCCCCTGCTTAGACCGGTGAGCTGGCGACAGATAGACCTCTTTCAGTTCGCGGGTGTAGATGTTTCCCGGGTCCCGGATCATCTGGCCGTGGGGCCCCACGGTGGGGATGTCAGTACGTCTCTCGTCCGAGAAGCCTTGAGCTCCGTTCCAATAGAGAAAGGATGGGGTGGTGTGGTTTATGGGATCGCCAGGACGGTCACGGCTTCCGTCCCTCTTGTGGTTGAGCAGGAAGATATCGATCCAGCCGTCGCCGTCGAAGTCGGCCGCTAGCGAAGCAGTGCCCGAGTCGCCGTGCAGGTCCAGGCGCTGCTCCCAGTCGAATCCGCTTGCGCTCCCCCAATAGAGGAAGCAGGGGATGCTCCTCTTGTAATTACCTGAGTAATTGGGGACAAACAGGTCCAGGAAGCCGTCTTGGTTGAAGTCGGCTACACTAGGATCTAGCGCTGTCATCTGGCGCAGCGTATTCTCTCCTCTCTCTTGGAAGCCTTTTCGCGACCCGTAGTAGACGCGCAACTCACCTTCACGATTCCGAGGGTAATCGGTGACCGGAACCACCAGATCTAACCAGCCATCTGAGTCGAAATCGGCGGCCTCCACATAGGTGATCCGACCCTCGGGGATGAGTTTCTGGTGGTTGCTGTGAAATCCGGAGGCGGATCCGTAGACCAGGTGCAGTCCGTCGCCGGTGGAACCTCCCACCAGATCCAAGAAGCCGTCTCGGTTGAAGTCAGCTATTACCGGGGGCAGAGCGAGACTACCGATGGGGATGATCTCCCGTTTCCCTGGCGAAAAGCCCTGGCTTCCACCATAGAGAATGACATAGCCCACCTGTCCCTGGGGGTCCCTTTCGGCCGCTCCAATCACCAAGTCCAGGTAGCCGTCACGGTTCAGGTCCGCGGTGACCACTCCCATCTCGGGATCCTCAACCGAGAGGATGGCTCTCCGGTCCGAGGTGTAGCCTTGGCCAGTTCCGTACCATACGTATACAGCATTCAGTGTCACAGGCCTTCCCAGGGCGTAGCGGGCCTCCCCTGAGACCAGATCCACTCGGCCGTCGTCGTTGAGATCGGCCTGCGCCGTTCCCACTGTGTAGCCCGCCCAGAGCTGGCTGCGCCGCTGTGTGGAGTAGTTCCGAGTCCCATCTCCCCAGTAAATGAAGTTGGGGTTGTAGCCGGTGCGCAGTCCGCCTTCGAAGTTGAAGAAGACCACGTCCTGGTGTCCGTCGTTGTTGACATCCCCGATGCAGTTGCCCATTGCAGACTTTGTGTCCAGCATCGATTTGTAGCCCGGCAGGAACTCCCCCTTTCGGTTCCAGAAGACGAAGGACTGGATGTTCATATCGTTGAAGGAGTGGTTGTTGCTGACCACCAGCTCGGGCCAGCCGTCGCCATTAAGATCTCCGGCGCTGATGCCGCGGGCGTTGACCGTGGCCAATCGGGTCGGGTCGGAGTCGGAGAGGAGGCCCGCCCGGTTCCAGAAGATCAACGAGTCAGTGTAGCCGTTACCGCTCCGGTGGGAGGAGGTGACCGACAGGTCGGGGAATCCGTCCCGGTTCAAATCCGCTACCGCCAGCTGCCAAGGGTTCTCGACCGCCAGATGGAGTCGGTTACCAGGCTGGGGTCCGGCTGAGCTTCCCGGCAATACATCGACTCCGGAATCGGTGAGGACTACCAACTCGGCGTGTCCGTCACGGTTCAGATCCCCAGATCCCAGATGTTTTGCCTTCAGGTCCAGTCGTAATGGTTGATTCAAGTCCAATCCTTCCTGGGTGGCCAGATAGATGGTTATCTGGGACTCTCCTGCCAAGGCCAGGTCCTCGGCGCCGTCTCCATCGAGATCGGCGGACAGGATCGCCATTCCTGCCCCCGGCAGCGGCGTCTGTCGGCTCTCGTCAAATCCCTGAGGCGAATTCCAGTAGATAACGGATTGGTTCGAGTCCACACCCGGATTGGAGCAGGCGAACGCCAGATCTGGGAAGCCGTCCCGATTCCAGTCCGCGGCCACTGCCTCCATGCCAGTCCAGGTCTTGAGCTTCTGGCGTCGGGAGACCGGGAAGTGGCCTTCGGTCCCATAGTAGATGTAGCTGTAGGTCTTGCTGGTGATGCCTCCGACGGAATTGACCATGACCAGATCGGAGTGTCCATCTCGATTGAGATCGACAACGAGCCCCTCGAGGGCGCTGTCCGTGGGCAGAGAGATCCGTCGGAGGGGGTCGATGGACTCGCCGTTGCTCAGATAGATATAGGCATCTTCGTTCTCGCTGTGGCCGTGACCGTTAGCCACGAAGAGGTCGATGTGACCGTCCAGGTTCAGGTCCAGCCGGTTGATGAGCTGGATCCTTCCCGCAGCAGAGACGTAGGTGTTGGAGCCGCCGTCTTCAAAAGTACCTTGTGAAAACGACTTGAAGCCTTCCCACACTTCGGCGAGCAGGCTGCCGGCAAGACTCTGCAAGGAAAGAAGCAAGAGTGCAAGTCCGGCTAGCAAATGGCAGGAGCTAAAGCCAAAGTTCTTCATCTGAGCAGACTATCCCTTCACGGGTACGATGAAAAGCCTACAGCTGGAGGGAAGACTAAGGGCACCTCCAGAAGGGGACAGACTGGAGCTCTTGGAACTCTTGAAGGAGCGACCAGAGGAAAGGGCAACGGGGTGTTTTTTTCGTCGGAGTTGGGGTCCAGGCCCAAGGGGGGGCTGTCTAGTGCTCCGATGTTAAACATTTCGCAGTTTTTCGGTGTCCACCGTTATTAAAGGGGAGACGCGCTCCTTCAGGAACTCGGCCAAATCACTCGAAGGGAGACAAAGCAAATGCCTAGAAGCGCTCGTCATAAGAGCTCCGAGGCCGCCACCTATCATCTGATGACGCGGGTCGCGGGCTCTCCAAAATTCTTCCCGCTTCAGTCTCCGCTCGCCCGGGGCCAACTCACTGAGACGATTCTTTTCTACGTCGGCGCCTACCGCTGCCGAATTTTCGCTTTCGAAGTCCTGGACAACCATTACCATCTGATCGTCCAGTTTGAGAAATTCCGCGAGCTAACACGCGTCCAACTCGAACAAGAAGCGGCTCACCTATACGGCCAGCGCTGGAAAGCCAAGACCAAGGACTGGGACGGTCCCAGGTGGCTCTACTTCAACCGACGGCTGTTCGACGTTTCGGCCCTGATGCAGCACATCAACGGAGAATACGCTAAGTGGTTCAACCGAGAGCACGGCCGCCGAGGTCATTTGTGGGCGGGCAGGTTCAAGAATCCAGAGCTGATAGATCTTCACGCTATCCAGGAGTGTCTGCTCTATGTTGAATTGAATGCTCTGCGGGCCGGACTTGTCGAGAAGCCTGAGCAGTGGGCGGCCGGATCCGCCTACTGGCGTGCGAAGGGCCAGGGGACGTCCTTTCTGGCTCCTTTACACGAGGTTTTCCCCGCCACTTCGCAGCACACTTCCTTTGAGATCTACCGCGCGCGGCTGTACTCGCGCGGGGGGGTGGTGGTAGGGGAGAATTCGGCTGAAACCCTTACGGATCTAACTTGCCAGAGGAAGGGGTGGTTGGTTCGTCCCGGCCTCTTCCGTTCCCGAATTCGCTTTTTTACAGAAGGAGTCGTCATCGGCTCCCGAGCCGCTGTCAGCGATTCGATTGATCGCCTCCGCAAGCAGGGACACTACCGCAGACGACGACATCCTATTTCCCAGCTCGAAGGACAGTTGTTCACCCTACGAGAGCAGCGCTCCCACGCTTTTTCAGCTACTGACAACTGACTCGCGCCCTTTTCTGACCTCTCGCATCTTCCTCAATATTGAAGAGTCACATTCGATTGGCACCACCCCTGCCTCCGCCCATTGATTGAGTCGTCCCCGACCAAACAACCGCTCTCCAACCCCCTAAAAACTGTCT
>JAKZYH010000541.1:0-4488 GCA_047514575.1 Acidobacteriota bacterium
GTGCTCAACAACGCCATCAGTGGTGTGGATCTGGCGCTCTGGGACATCAAGGGACGTCAGGCGGGTCTTCCCGTCTATCAACTCCTGGGCGGGAAGTGCAGGGAAGCGGCCGACTGCTATCGTCATGCCAGTGGGTCGGAGTTCGGTGAGGTCATCGACCGAGCGCGTCATTTCATGGAGCAGGGGGTCCGCCACATACGGGTCCAGGTAGGGATTCCGGGAATGTCCGCCTACGGTGGTGGAGGCGGCGGGGCTCCTCCGCGCAAGCTCCACGACGACTCTATGTTCGAACCGGCGGCCTACATCAAGCGGACCCTGGCTCTGTTCGAGGAGTGCCGGCGGCAGTTGGGCGACGAAGTCGAACTGCTGCACGATGTTCATGAACGCATTACGCCGACCCAGGCACTTCAGTTCTGCAAGGACGTAGAAGCCTTCCGGCTCTTTTTCCTGGAGGATCCGGTCTCGCCGGAAGATATTGCGTATTTCCGGCTCATCCGGAATTACTCGACTACACCCATCGCGATGGGTGAGCTCTTTAACAGTCCGCACGAGTGGATCCCCCTGATGGCCGAACGGCTGATCGACTACATTCGCATCCACGTCTCCCAGGCCGGCGGGCTGACTCCCTGCCGCAAGATCGCGGCCCTGGGTGAGCTTCACGGCGTCCGCACCGCCTGGCATGGACCCGGAGACGTCTCTCCCATCGGGCACGCCGCCAATCTCGCCTTGGATCTAGCCTGTTACAACTTCGGAATCCAGGAGTTCCCGGGCTTCTCAGATCGTCTTCTGGAGGTCTTCCGTGGCTGTCCCGTCTTCAAGGATGGTTATCTCTGGGCCAGCGAGGATCCAGGGTGGGGGATCGAGGTGGACGAAAAGGCTGCCCGCAAGTATCCGTTCGGCAGCTTCGAATCGGGTCAGAAGGAGGAATACAACGGAGGCTGGGGGGTAATCCGACGCCGAGACGGCACCGTCATCAAGCAGTGAGGCAGCCTCCTCAATGATAGCCAGCCCAGGAGCCTCCCCGGAAGCTCAGGGCCTCAAACCCGTATTGAGACGTAGCTTCTCAAGAGACCGCTTCAGCGGTCTGGCGCGAAGCGTAATAGACCCGGCCTTCAGGCCGGGGTCAGCCCGCGCCCAACCTTCCGGAGGGCCTTTCAAGGTCCTTCTCGCGGCGGCTTTAGCCACCGTGGCCCCAGCGTCGGGCTGAAGCCCTTGCTCGAGAATCCTGGTCGCAAGCCTTGTCTGGGTAGCGACGGGCAATCCATCTAACCTCTCCCCATAGCCTGGGCTCGGCGGACAATCTCTTTTTGATCCACGTCTTCTACATGCGTCCCGATCCACCAGGTATTCCCGGTCGGGTCCTTGACCCCGGCATTGCGATCTCCGTAGAACTGATCCGCCGGCTCCATGAGCGACTTGCCGCCGGCCTCCAACGCCTGCTTGTAGACCGCGTCTGTGTCGGGGACGTAGAGGTAGATAGACGCAGGCTGTGCGGGGAAGCCTTCCATGGCTTCGCCCATCATGACCATGGAATCCCCGATCTGGAGCTGGGCATGCATCACCCGGCCGTCGGGCAGGTCTGTCCGGTGGATTTCCTTGGCTTCGAAGGCGGCTTTCAGGAAATCAATCAAGCCGGGCACACCCTCTACGATCAGGTACGGAGTGACGCTGTGGAATCCGTCTGGAATCGGTTTAACCGTCATCATCTTTTCCCTTCTTCTGCTTCAATTTTCAGGGCTGATACAGAATCCACTCATGATGGCTCACGCCGCTTTTCGGTGTCAAACTCCGTGTCGGTGATCGCGTTGTGATACAACAGGGCACGAGTACGGTAATCAGGGATTGGAGAGGCTGGGAATGAAGACAACCAGGCGAGTCACCGGGGTCCTCCTGGTCGGATTCTGTTTGCTATTCTCTTCGAGTACGGTTGCGGCACGGCGACTTCCCAACCTGATCTTCATCCTGGCGGACGACTTTGGATACGGAGATCTCGGCTGCTACGGCCAGAAGCTCATCCAGACTCCGCGATTGGACCAGATGGCCCGGGAAGGGATGCGGTTCCGTCAGTTCTATGCTGGCTCGACCGTCTGCGCTCCCTCGCGCAGCGTCCTGATGACGGGGCGACACCTGGGTCATACCCACGTCAGGGGGAACGCCCGCGATCGGCGTCTTCAGGCGCTTCCCGATTCGGATGTCACTCTAGCGGAGCTCCTCAAGAAGGCCGACTACCGGACCGCTCTCTGCGGCAAATGGGGTCTGGGAGAGGACCTGCCCGGAGCCCGCACCGGCCTCCCGCTGAATCAAGGATTCGACTATTTCTACGGCTACTTGAACCAGCGCCACGCTCACAATTACTATCCCGCGTTTCTGTGGCGCAACCAGAGCAAGGTGCTGCTAAGGAATACCGTCGTCGAGGTGGAATCTAGATCCGGAGGCTTCCCTGGCGGCTATGCCACCAAGCGAGTCGACTACAGCCACGATCTGATCGCCCAGGAAGCGCGGGATTTCGTGGTGCGCAACCAGGACAAGCCCTTTTTCCTCTACCTCGCCCTCACGATTCCCCATGCCAACAACGAGGGGACTCGGGCCACCGGTCACGGGCAGGAGGTTCCAGACTATGGCATCTACCGCGACAAGCCCTGGAGCGATCAGGACAAAGGGCAGGCTGCGATGATCAGTCGAATGGACCGTGACCTGGGCAGGCTGCTGGACAAGCTCGCGGAACTGGAAATCGACCAGGACACCGTCGTGATGTTCAGCAGCGACAACGGCCATCATGACGAAGGGGGAAACAGCCCGGAGACCTTCGATCCCAACGGTCCCTTGAGAGGGATGAAACGAGACCTGTATGAGGGCGGCATCCGGGTACCGATGATTGTCCGCTGGCCGGGAAAAACGCCCGCCGGAAGCGTCAGCGATCACATCGGCTACTTCGGAGATCTGATAGCGATGGCCGCTGATCTAGCGGGAGTCGACTTACCCGGAAACCTGGATTCCATCAGCCTCCTACCCACAATCACCGGACAACCGGAGCAACAGCGGAAGCATGACTATCTCTACTGGGAGTTCTATGAACGCGGAGGCAAACAGGCATTGAGGCAGGGCAGATGGAAGGCGATCCGGATGCCCATTTTCAGTGGCCGAACCCAGTTGTACGACCTGAGCAGGGACCTGGGAGAAGCCAATGATATCTCCGACGAACAACCACGAGTGGTGGAAGCACTGCAATTGCTGATGGACGCTGCCCACACCCCCCACCCAGGCTGGACTCCCCAGGGGGAGGCCAAGCAGGATCAGCCGCCTCCCGGCGATGGCCGTCTCCGCTTCTAGATGATTCAGTGTCCCCATCGGGGATGGTGGAAACCCCTCGCCTTCAGGCGAAGAGAAGGTTCCCTAATTCCCGTAGGGACGGTAGGGTCATCTCCGAGTGCAGTTGAAGGGTGGTAGAGCCGATCTTGACGTGGCTTCGGTCTCCAGGCCGAAGTATATCGGTCGAGCCTACCTCGACCCAACGGCGGCCTGGAGACCACCGCCACGACGTTAGCAGGATAGGTCGAATTCGATTCGACATCCTCCGAACCCCTCGGCTTGGAGCCGAGGGTCGGCTTCAGTTAGAGCGATTCAGACCCGAATCCAAGGTTGGTACGTCTGGTTCCCGAGGGACACCCAGGCGCGTACTGGTGTCAGCCTGATCCCTGCAGAATGCGCACTTTCAACCTTGCCTGCTGTTGTCCCGATCTTGACCAAGGGGATTGGCGCCGGAGTAATCTGGGCTGGAGGTTTCCATGCAACGCAGGGTCCACTACCAACCCACCGATCCCGGAACTCAATGGGAGAAAGATCCCGGCATCGTCATCGATGCGACGGATGCGAGCGGAAACTGGCGCAGCATCACCCCGAACGTGATCGAGACCAACGCCGGATTCCGGATGTACTACACCGAGTCCGGCCCGGGTCTTGACTACCGATCATCGCCGGCCCAGATCTTGAGCGCAATCTCCCACGACGGAACTGTTTGGGAACTAGAACCTGGCGTTCGAATCGCACCGTATGAGCCAGGTCCAGGCCTTAGGGTGGTGTGCCCGGACGTCGTACCGCTGCCAGAGGGGGGCTATCGCATGTACTTCGAAGGGCAGCCCCACCACGGTCCAAGCACGGTCATGAGCGCCTATTCGGATGAGGGTATCAGCTGGAGGGCGGACCCCGGCATCCGCTGGGGCGACGACCATGCAGACTGTGGTTCTCCCAGGTGTCTCTGTTTCAAATCAGACGGAAGAACGCTTCATCGGCTCTATTTCCATCAGTTTTCTACCCCCCGAAACCACACGATCGTCAGCGCCCTATCCGAGGATGGACTTCATTTCCACAAAGAGCCGGGGGCCAGGATAGTGCAGGAGACACCTTTTGAGACTGCGACGGTCTACGCTCCCGAGGTGCTCTATCTAGGAGATGGAACCTATCGCATGTACTACGCCGGATGGAGTAGTG
>JAKZYH010000542.1:0-7093 GCA_047514575.1 Acidobacteriota bacterium
CAAAGATCATCAAATCAATGGGTTACGTCCTTTCTCCATCCGAATCTGAAAATCAAGTTTCAGCCTAGCGCTCGATCTCGATTGACTCCGGGCCGCTGCCTCGCTCCTGGACCGAGCCTATGAGCGCTGCCTGTGCGTATCCCAGCTGCCTCAACTTCTCCACGCAGTCTTGAGCCGCTTCCGGAGGAACGGCAGCCAGCAGGCCGCCGGCTGTCTGAGGATCGAAGATCAGAGGCCCGACCTGGGACTCAGAGAGGATCTTACGATTGCGAACGGCACGACGCAACCGGAGATTCTGGGGTTGGAGCGAGCTGAGGATGCCCGCACTCACTGTCTCCAGTGCTCCCGCAAGCAGGGGGATGGACGAGAGTGAGAGTCGGGCGTCCAACTGAGACGCCCGGGTCATCTCGACCAGGTGGCCTAGCAGGCCGAAACCCGTCACGTCGGTGCAGGCCCGGGCACCTTGGCGCAGAAGACATTCTGCTCCAAGCTGGTTCGACTGCTGCATGGATTGTGTCGCTGCTTCGATCCAACGTCCTTTTGCCTTCAAACGCATGTGGGCGGCGAACAGGGTTCCGGTTCCGATGGGCTTGGTAAGGATCAGCTGGTCGCCCGTCCTCATGCCTCCTTTTTCAAGAACCCGTCCAGGATCGACCAGACCATTGACTGCGAAACCAAGAGCGAGCTCCGCTCCCTCACTGGTGTGACCCCCCACCAGAGGTGTATCGGCTGCATTCAGGACCTCGACCGATCCACACAGTAACAGTTCCAGGGTCTCTTCGACTTTCTTCTCCAGTCCATAGGGAATGGTTGCTAGCGCCAGCGCCGATTGAGGCTGGGCGCCCATGGCGAAGATATCACTTAGACTGTGGTTGGCTGCGATCTTGCCGAAGGTGTAGGGATCTTCAACGATGGCAGGGAAGAAGTCGACGGACTGAACCAGGTGCTTACCCTCGTGCACCGAGATGACCGCCGCATCATCAGGCGAGGTAAGGCCACTGACAACACTGGGGTGGGTCACGGGCTGGAGCCGTTCCAGGACTCGGGTCAGGACGGATGCGCCCACCTTGGCGCCGCATCCGCGGCAGCGCATCGCGATGCTGGATAGCTCGCGAAGAGCAGACTCGGGCGCCGGTACCCCTGACGGGTTAGAATCCTCTTCTGCTTTCATTTCGGGAAGTACGTTGTAGCGTTTCATGAAGCGCTGATCGATCCAGTTCTTCCAGCTCCAGACCCATTTTCCTTCCACAGACCAGCGGCCACGCGAGGCAACAGCGTAGCGGTCGCCGGTACTGATCAGACTCAGGAACTGCTTCTGGGGAACAAAGGGCTTCAGCGGCTGATCCAACAGCGCGCGTCGCAGATTTCCTTCCAGCGGCTTTCCCTGGCGAACTGCAAACACGCCAGCCTTTTCCCGTGGATGGGACAGGACCGAGGCGATATCCCCAGCCGCGAAGACCTGGGGATGGGAAGTCGATTGAAGGGTGTCATGAACCTGGAGGAAACCGTTCGAGTCGACGGCGAGCCCGGATTCAGCCAGCCAGGCGGCGGCGGATGCTTGTGTTACCCACAGAATCTCATCCAGCTCCAGCCCCGATCCATCGTCGAATCGGATCCGGCGGTTCTGGACGCTTTCGACAAACCGGCCCGTCCTCACCTGAATATGCCTTTCGCTCAGCACCCTCTCGAACTTCTTGCGCACCCTGGGGTTGTGAGTCGGAAGGACGGTGTCGGCTCCGCCGACAAGGTGAAATTCCAGCCGATCGCTGGATTGGCCCAGCTCTTCGAGCATGTGCTGGAGCGCCTGCTGGACTGCCAAGACTAATTCCACTCCCCCTGCGCCGGCGCCGACTATCCCTACTCGGAGTCGTCCTTCTGCTTCGAGAGCTCGGTTTCGCAATCGATTCCAGCGGGCGATGAATCCACCGATAGGCTTTACCGGGATCACTTCACCTTCGGCTCCGGCTACATCGGCAACGGTCGGTGTCGAGCCGATGTTGATGGAAACCACGTCGTAGGAAAGCGAGGGTCGCCTGTGGAAGATCAGCTTTTGCTCATCCAGGTCCAGACCAATGACCTCATCGTGGACCATTCGGGCTCCCGCGAACTCTGCAAGAGGACCCAGGTCGATGTGGGCATCGTCAAACTGGTAGTGTCCGGCCACCAGACCAGGCAGCATTCCGGAATAGGGGGTGTGAACGTCTCGGCAGACCAGTGTCAAGCGCACCCCTGGCAGCGGCTTCATGCCGAAACTCTTGAGTACGGTCACCTGGCTGTGGCCACCCCCGACCAACACCAGATCCTTGACTATCGGAGCCCTTATTCGGTTCATGTATTAGCTCGTGCCGCCCGCTCTCGGGCCGGATCGTTCGAGAAAGAACCTGCGGGTCCGCCGTGGCGGTGGTCTCCAAACCGCCGTGCTTCGAGCCGGAGGCTCGAAGAAGAAGAATACTTCGGCCTGGAGGCCAAAGCTACGTTCCCCAGCCGTGTTGGATCATTCTGACGGAGGTTGGTCGTTTCAGCCTAGCCAGTTTTCAGGATGGGATCTGGAGCCCCTCTCGCGATCCGACTAATCGGCCAACTCGGCGGTGAGGCTCAATTGGACCGCGGCGTTGAGTGGCATTTCACTGATGCCGAGGGCGACCCGTGTATGGCGCCCTTTGGCGCCAAAGACCTCGTTCAGGAGCTCAGACGCTCCATTCAATACGGGAGCCTGGCTCTGGAAGCCGGAAGCAGAATGGACGAATCCGTCCAGGCGGACAATCTGTTTAATACTCGACAACTCACCAGCTGCGGCTTTCAGCTGAGCAATGGCGTTGATAGCGCAGAGTCTAGCAGCCTGGTAGCCGTCGTCGACGGTGAGCTCATCTCCCAGTCTTCCGGTATAGGCGAGCTCTCCGTCCAGCCACGGTAACTGTCCTGAAGTCAGGACCAGATTCCCGGTTCTCACCCAGGGATCGTAGGCTCCTACCGCGGGAGGAGCCTCAGGTAATGTAATTCCGAGTGCAGCAAGGCGTTCTTCGGGAAGCATTCGAATGACTCCTCTGGTTTTGTCGGTCGATCACCTAGCCCAGGGGCTCGGCTCGTCGGACGATCTGCAGGATGTTGCCTTCCGGGTCCGGGAAGAAGGCCATCTGGGTTTCTCCTGGATTCGCTGCTGCCATGCGCGAAAATTCGATACCCCTACGACGCAGCTCCTCGCAAGTCGGCTCGAACTCGTCGACTGTGAAGGCTACGTGACGGATGCCGGCATCGTCGTCGGTGGCCTCCGGTCGAGGTCGGTCATTGGCGGGAAGTATCTCGAAGATCCCTCCACCTGGCACTCCTAGGAAATAGGTGCTGCTTTCCTCGTCTTTCGAGATCACCTCGAAGTTGAGTGTCGTGATATACCACTCAGTCAGGGCACCGGGATCAACAGAAACAATCGCCACATGCTCCATCGCCGTAATCATGGAAGTCCCTCCTGCAAACGTATCGGTATTTACACAACGCTGTACTCGAGTCTACCGGGAGCGTTTTGGCCTGTCCAGACGAGAACCTCGGCGTTTCTCGTCGTGCACTTCCAGCTAGCGACTCACCTACTTCAGACCTAGACCGAGTACCTCTTTGCAATACTTGATGCTGCGTTCCAGCTGTGTTTCCTGGTAGTTTCGAACCGCCTGACCTCGTTCGGGGCCTGCCGGAGCCTCAAAGGCTTCGATAGGTCTACCGCGCTTGGCAAGTGCCAGGAAGGCAGCGAAATCCGTGGCTCTGGCGTTCTCATAGGGACCCCAGAAGGCCGGGTCCAAATAGGGGAACGAACGCTGCACACCGGAGATGATCTCGAGCTGAAAGGGCACGTCGGGACAGAGTGCTGCGAATTTCTCCGCATAGGATTTAGTATCCACACAGCCATCGCCCATCGCTGTCCACTGAACCCGGGCACCTCGCCCGTCTTCCCAGACCATCGAGTCGCGTATGCCACTGCTTACAGCGTAAGGCGCAAGGATCTCGAGATTGCGCACTGGATCCTCAAGCGTCCAGGTAGCATTCCCCGCATCCACCGTGGCTCCCACGTAGTCCGTCCCGGCGGCCTCGATTAGGCCGACGAGCTCGCGGGCCTGCAGGTCGCCCGCATGGTTCTCGACACCGATCTTCACGCCCAGATCGAGTGCGTAGCCTCGCACTTTTCGAAGGACTGCTACGGTGCTCTCGATATGCTGTTCGATCCCTCCGGGATCCCTACGATCGTCCATTCCTCCCAGAAAGCAACGTGCCACCGAGGAGCCCAGGGTAGCGGCAATACGAAGGGTGAGCCTCAGATGATCCTCGGGGTCGCCAAAGGCGGTCTCCCGTCGATCCGAAGTGGGGCAGATCCCACCGGTGCCTACCTGGATCTCGATCCCGAGGTTGTCGGCCTTGGCCTTGAGGTCTTTGAGGTAGGGTTCGCTATGGTCGTCGTAGACGAACAGGTCTGATAGAAGAATGCTGTCCAGCTCCTGGGAAGCTGCGTAGTCCAGCAGCTTGGGCGCCTTCCAGCCGAATTCCCGGACTGCATAGTTGTCGAAACCGAGCTTGACCTTCTTCATCCTTTTCCCGGTCATGGTAGCTCCCTCGATGGCAGTTGCTGCAAGGGGAAAGCTCCCGGCGACGGCGGCAACTCTTCTACCGAATTCGCGGCGGTGGATGGGGTTCCTCCGCTCTCTCACCTCATCTTCCTCCGAAATTCCCATTGTAACGTCCCGCAAGTAGTAGTCTACCCTGGAAGAGTTGTCATGCTAACCTGAAGCTTCGATAGTGGGCAGTGGTGCAGTAACCAGTGAGCAGTACCGGAAAGAATGCCACTAATGGTTGGATTCCCAGTAGAACGAAGCCAAGTCCGTCAGAGCCGCGAACGACTTGACTCGTGAGCAATATGAGGCCAAGGTCTGAGGAGAGAGCCGGACAGCAGCAGAATCTCCGCTACCCAGGTCGAAGTTTCTTTCCTGGACGATCCGGCGCAGCCGGTGGGGGCGCTAAGCTGACTTTCAGATCTGGAGGTAAGAAAGACGTAAACGATTGATTTGGTGAGGGATGGGCGCATCTGAGACATCTCTTACACCGAAGGTGTTATTGCGCGTAGCCCAGGGTTGCAATGCGAAGCGAGCTACCCTGGGTCCAGATCGCAAAGTGCCCTTACCCCAACGGGGTTATTGCCGACCGGCAACGTGTTGGCAACAACGCCTTCAGCGTAGAGAAGACAAGCGACCCAAACCCAGGGTAGCTCACTTCGCATTGCAACCCTGGGCTACGCGCAGGAACGCCTTCGGCGTAGGGGAGGGGTTCCCGTTGGGAGAAGAAGTTTCTTTCCCGAATGGGGCCAGGACTCCCGGGGGCCGGATTCAACGATGAACATCAACAAGGAGAGTCTCTCTGGCCAGGTTGCTGTGGTGACGGGAGCCGCACAGGGTCTGGGTCTTGGTATCGTGGGACAGCTTTCAGAGCAAGGAGCACTGGTGGTCCTTGCCGACGTTCAGCAGGAAAAGGCGCGGAGCGAAGCGGCAGCCTTGAGTAGAGTTGGTGGGAGAACCGATTCAGTCTACCTTGACGTCACGGACAGCACCGCAGTGGAGGCATGCTTCAAGTCGGTCGCACAGGACCAGGGTCGTCTGGATATCCTGGTCAACTCCGCTGGAGTGGGTCAGCAGGTGGCACCTGTCGTTGAACTGAGTGACGAGGAATGGTCCCGCGTTTTACAGGTCAATCTCACAGGAACCTTCAACTGCTGCCGTGCGGCTGCGGCGGTGATGGAAACCCAGGAGTCTGGATGCATTGTGAATGTAGCTTCCATCAACGGCCAGAGTCCGGCTGCGCTGGTGGCCGCCTACAACGTGGCCAAGGCCGGAGTGATCAGCCTGACCAGGACTCTGGCGCTGGAGCTGGCAGCCTACGGAGTCCGAGTCAATGCCATCAGTCCGGGACCGGTGTACACCGAGTTCAACCAGAAGACCATGGCACAGCGCTGTCGGACGCTGAACATTACCGAAGATGAGATGATCGAGCGAGTCCGAAGCTCCGTTCCGCTGGGACGTTGGGGAGAACCAGAGGATATTGCCAGGGGAGTCGCTTTCTTGTGCAATCCCGCGAACTCATGGGTGACGGGAGAGGTCTTGAGAATAAGCGGCGGATTGGAAGGGGTGTCGGCGACCCCACCGAAGCGCTCCCGCACCACTGCACACTGATACACGAAGGAGGAGACTCATGACTATTCCATTAGACCAGATTGCCAATATGCCGGCCTTCTCGCCCTACTACCCCATGCCGCCTTGCCGCTACCGAGGCGTGCGTTTTCAGTTCGTCTACTTCCGTGCGGATCTGGCTGCGATCGATCGAGTGCTGCCAGCCTGCTTCGAGCCGTCCGACGATGGTTTCTGTGTGGCCATCGGGCTCACGGCTCCCTGGACGTCCAGCTATGGTGATTTCCAGGAGAGCGTCTTATCGGTGAAGTGCTCGTATGAAGGGACGGTGGGGTATTTCGCCCCAATCGCCTTCTTGAATTCACGCTCCAGCATTCCGGCCGGCCGAGAGATTTACGGAACACCCAAGGTGTCGGCCGAAATCGAGGTAGGGATGGATGAAAGAGTCATGCTTACCGATACTCGCTTGGCGGGTGCCTCGGTAATGGTCATCCGCTCTACCATGCATAAGCCTGCTACCAGCGACGACCTGCCCAATCTGGGGCCGGCTTGGCGTGTCAAGGTTATTCCACGAGCCGATGGTCAGGGAGCGGATGTTCTACAGCTTATCGACACTACCAAGGTAATGGCAGACATGAATGTCCATGCCTGTAGGGCAGGGGATGGTGTGGTTCAGTTCGACCCCTCGCCCATCTACGATCTATCCGACTTTGCTCCCCGGGAGTACTATGGGGCGCACTACCTGGAGATGGACTATACGGAGGGTTACGCCGAGATCGCCCGAGATTTCTTGAAGGAGGCCTAGCAGCCCGTGGTGAAAGTCGCTGATCGTTAGTCAGGTGCAGGCAATAAAATGGGCTCATGGCAATGGGGAAGAAGAAGCGGCGACATCAAAAGGATTTATGGGTGGCCACCAGCGAGATGCCAGTTCCTCCGGG
>JAKZYH010000543.1:0-2676 GCA_047514575.1 Acidobacteriota bacterium
GCCAAGGGTTGATGATAGGCGATCGTTTGGAACTTGGTGCTTGTGATTTGGAGCTTGTTTGTATCTTGTATCTTGGAATTTTCAAGTTTCAGCTTAGCGCCGCCTCCGGCTGCAGACCGCCGGATCGTACAGGAAAGAAACTTCAGTCGAGGGAGCCACCATCACAATTATTCAGAGACAAGAGACGTGCGACCCACGGACGTTCCGACGTGCGACGAATTCTTGAAGTTGACCGGGAATAGCCTCCGCCGAAGGTGTTATTGCGAGTAGCCCAGAGCCCTGTTTGCGGCTTTGATGGAACTGGAAGGAGAAGAGCTTGGCCTTCTGGATTTCGAACCTGAGCTTGACCTGTTTGCCCTCCAGGGACCCGACGTTGGGGTCTCCTCGCCAGCTCACCGTGTGGCGAATGTTATCCCCGCCGAAGACTTCGCACCCTTCGGCGCCGAAACCAGGCAGCGGACGGCCCGTCTCCCCGTCCTGGATCTCCACTTTGATGGTTCCGTAACCGGAGCCGGCAAAACGATCGATGCCATTTGCATTGATCAGGAGCCGGTCTCCCTGAAGTATCAGTGGTCTGGTGGTCAGGGATCCGTTTCCGGTCACGCTGACAAAACCGTCCAGTCGGAGAATGGCCAGGCCCACTTGACCTCTCTGCTGTTCTCCCCGCTGGTTGAACCAATGGTGGCCACTGAAGCCTTCGTAGTAGATCCAGATTTCGCCCAGATCCTCGCGGACGATGGGAGCCTGAACCGTATAGCACAAGTGCTCGTCCCAGCTTCCTTCGGGACCGTTGGGCAGGAACACCCGCCGGTCCCCCATCCGTTCGAAGCGGCGGGCATCCCGGCTCCATAGCAGCTGGATGTCCATACGATCAATCCAGGGAGTGCGCGCCTTGCCGGAATCGGCCCCGGCGGGAATCTGCCCGAAGAGGTTGTGATAGGTCGAGGTGAAGCCGACAAAGCCTCCGGCGTAGGGAAGGACCTCGAGGGTGTAGAAGTCGCGGTCGCCCGGGCGATCCTGAGCATCGGCGTGGAAGCAAACATAACGCTCCTCTGGATCTCCCTTGTCGCTGGGGCCGTCCCATTGCAGAAAGTCCTTGCTGGAGGCCCAGGCCGGAGTACGGACCCTGTAATCCTCCGGGAAGAGGCGCTCCGGTTTCATCCAGCGATCCAATCTGGGATAGGTCCTCAGGTAGAGCATGTACTCCTGGTCCCGGGCGTTCCAGATGAGGTTGTTGTTGGTATCGCTGTAAAAGGGTGCGATTGAACGGCCGACAGAGTAAGGCTTCCAGTGGATTCCGTCGGCGGAGTAACCAGGATACATGCCCCATTTTTCGCCCCGCTTTTCCTGGAACACCATCTTGTAGCGTTCGTCTTGATTTTTCGCCACGGGATCCCGAAGTACGGCAACGTTGCCCGGATTGGCATCTCCCAGAAAAGAAATCTGAAGAAAGTTGGTGTCGAAACCAAGGTAGCGGACCTGACCCTGAGCTGGCTTCTTCCAGCGCAGACCGTCTTCCGACTCGGCGTAGAAGAGGAATTTCTTGTAGGAACCCTTCTCCGGAGGCCACTCAATCATCCAGTCGTAAAAGCGGTACAGCTTCTGGTCCTCATCGTAGAAAATGGTGCCTGCATCTCCGCCGTGAGAAAGACCTCCTTTCTGCTCCCAGTCCGTCCCCAGGGGAATGACCGGGTTCTCTCGATACTTGATGGGCTGATTCAGCAGCCGGAATACCCTGGGTTCCATGGACTCGATCACGTGATCGTCCAGGAAGAGCTGCTTCTCGGAGCCTATCTCTAGAGGCGCGCGCGAGCTTTGCAGCTCGATGCCGCTGCCTGACGCGGCCAGCGAGCCCGGAGGGTGTGCCGCCGCCGCGGTGCCGGAACCAAGCAGCATCAGAAAATTTCTACGTTTCATGGTTGGACCCTTTCGCTGGATTCGACCCTAACGACTGTAGTAGCCGAAGCGCACTGGCAGGTTCTCTGTCTCGGGCCCTTCCACCATCTCACGATAGATGTTCTGGCCTTTGCGGAAGAGTTCTACGACTCTCTGCTTCTCTGACTCCTGGCTGAACTGGCCTTTCTCGTGAACCCTTTCGATGAGCTTCTCGATCTGATTTACGAAGTACTGAGCCGCACTCCGGCTGCGGATCGGCCGGTCCTTGAAGGTGAAGTAGACGGGGCTGGTGTGGGCGTAGAGCGCCGTGTCGTTGGGCAGGAGCCGGTGGGCTGCTCCCCGGACCCGGACCGCCATCCAACAGCTGTCGCTGATTTCGAAGCTCTTGCTCAGCCGGACCTCTTTCCCATCCTTCTTGGCCTTCCGAGTTTCTACTGACAGTCCGTTGACCACTAGCTCGATCCTCTCCATGGGGACGTGTGACGTTGCTTCGGCCTCAACCTTGACTTTGAGGACTCCATCGTCCCACTTCAGCTCGCCTCCCGGGCCCTTGCCATTGACGCTGAAGGTCAGCATGGGAGCATTGGTGGCAAAGCTCTTCCCTTGTTTGAAGCCCTCGATCCAGCCTGAGTAGGTTAGCTGAGGCCCCACTTCGACGTAGACTCTTCCCGCCCCCGGAATGAGGTGATAGGGGAGATCCAGATAGCTGTCGGTTCCGGCCGAGATGGGGCAGCGGAAGCCGCAGTTCAAGAGCTGGTACCAATCCGAGGTGTTCTTTTC
>JAKZYH010000544.1:0-5028 GCA_047514575.1 Acidobacteriota bacterium
TAGCTAAGCCGGAACTTGACCGGCGAACGTAGCTTTGGCCTCCAGCCCGAAGTCTTATTTCCGAGCCTCTGGCTCGGACGGCGGCCTGGAGCCCACCGCTACGCAAGGACTGGAGAGGAACGAGGATGCGTGCCAACCTGAAGTTCCAGGGAAGTAGTTGGATCTTCCTGGGGCTGTTGTTCGGCTACTCTACAGCTTCAACGATCGTGACCTGCGTGGCGCAAGGGTCGGAGGGAGAGGTCCTAGCCTGGCCCTCGCCGAATCGTCTGGTGTCGGCAGCCAAGGAGCAGGACAGGGTACTGCTGCGAAAGCTGCTGGACAGACGGGCCGATGTAAATGCATCCCAGGCCGACGGTGCAACGGCGCTTCACTGGGCGGCCTATTGGGATGACCTGGAAACCGTGAATCTGCTAATCGAGGCGGGCGCACGAGTGAACGCTGCCAACGATCTGGGGGTTACGCCGCTTTCGCTCGCTTCTGCCAACGGGAGCCCCGCCTTGGTCGGCGCTCTGCTGAAGGCTGGCGCAGATCCCAACACCTTCCCTTCGACCGGTGAGACTCCGTTGATGGCGGCCGCCCGCAGCGGCAGCATCGAAGCCGTGACGGCTCTGCTGTCCCACGGTGCGGAGGTGGATACCAAGACGCCCGTCAGCGAACAGACCGCGTTGATGTGGGCGCTCTCGAAGAAACACTTTGGCGTCGCTCAGATGCTGATCGAGCAGGGCGCAAATATTTCAGCCCGCTCGGCGATTGGCTTCACAGCGCTGCTGTTTGCCGCGCGCCAGGGCGATCTTGACGGAGCGCGAATCTTGTTGGCCGCCGGGGCGGACGTGGACGAAACTTCGTCGGACGGAAGCGCACTATTGGTGGCGACCATCCGCGGCCATGTATCACTGGCGATCTTCTTGCTGGACCAGGGGGCGAACCCCAACGCCGACGAGACAGGTTATACGGCGCTCCACTGGGCCGCCGGCTCCTGGGAGACCGAGATGACTGGCCCCAATGGAATCGTGACACCCGTCAATCATGAGTGGAGAATGATGGCTGGCCTGCAGGAGCGAAAGTTGGAACTCGTGAAGGCACTTCTGGAGCGAGGCGCGAATCCGAACGCACGGCTCGAGAAGCAACCTCCTCGGGTCGGCTACACCAAGGAAAATGAAAAGCCGATCGGCGCCACGCCGTTCTTGCTGGCAGCCATGGCTGGAGATGTCGACGTCATGCGCGTCCTCGCGGACGGAGGCGCTTCTCCCCTGCTCATGTCGAAGGACAAGACAACTCCCCTGATGATGGCTGCCGGAGTCCGCCGAGATCTATCTGAGAGCCGGACAAGCGAGAGCAGTTCACTGAAAGCCGTCATACTGGCCCTGAAGCTGGGTGCCGACGTGAATGCGAGCAATGATGAGGGAGACACTGCTTTGCACGGAGCTGCACGCATCAAATCCGACGCGATCGTTCAGCTACTCGTGGACAGCGGTGCCCGAATGGATGCCAAGAACAAGCTGGGACAGACGCCGCTTTTCATCGCAGAGCGCTACTTCCATCCTGGCTCCCCTCCCCTGCTCGTCCAAACCAGTACGGCGGATCTGCTACGTCGGTTGGACGCGAACAAGGTGGTTTCGGAAAAGGTCCAGAAGTAGGGCCTCCTGGGTCTCGCGTAAGGAGAAACATAAATGAGAAGCCTTTTGTGCTGGTGCCGGCTCAGTTTGGTTGTTCTGACTTTCTTTAGCTTTCCAGTGCTGGCAGAAAACGGCCATCAATGGACGATCAAGGGTTCCTATGCGATCGTTCCGACGGAACCGCTCCAGATTGGAAATCAACGTCAGCTCTTGCTGGACAACTACGTTGTCGAAGACCTCCGGGCCTGCCGCAGGAAGGTCCACCAACCCGCCAAACACCCCTCGAATCCGCTGTTCTCAACAGGACCCGAAGGGCTCAACCCGGACTGGACCGCACCCTATATCAGCGTCATCCGCGACCACGACACCGGCTTGATTCGGCTTTGGGCCGCCAGCAACATCCTCGTCGAGCAACCGACTCCACCTGGATTCTATTGGTTGAGCCGAGGTCGATACTTCGAGTCTTCGGACGGCCTGCAGTGGCGAGCCCCCAGCCTTGGTCTGGTAGAAGCAGACGGGAACAAGGCCAACAATATTTTTCTGGGCGGCCAGAACTTCAGCTACGACAGCCTCGGCGTCAGCCCGTCCCCTGAGAAATGGCGGCAGCGGGGACGCTACTTGATGCTCTACAACCGAGGTCCCGCCGGCCGTGATCCACATCCTGAGCTGATTGCCGGCGGTCAGGAGCTTCGTTTGGCCTTCAGCGAGGACGGGGTGCGTTGGACCGACCAGAAAGAGAACCCGATTTTCAGGGGCCAGAGCGATACTTCCAACAACGTTACCTACAACCCCGAGCGGGACATCCTGATGTCCTATCGGCGTCCACCGATCAATGCGGGTGAAATCCGTCGCATCGCCTATTCCGAGAGCACCGATCTGGTTCACTGGAGCCAACCCGAACAGGCTGTGGTTCCGGATGAATTGGACCCCTATTCACTCTACTGCATGCCGGTCATGCGCTATCAGGGTGTCTATTTCGGCTTTCTGCACATGTTCTACCACCGAGCACCCTTCGACCGAAAGGCTCCGCGTCCGAAGGATATGAAGATCGATGTTCAGCTCACCTGGAGCCGTGACGGCAAGCATTGGACACGCCATCCGCAACGACCATTATTCCTGGCGACCGGGCCCCAGGGCTCCTATGACGAAGGCCGGGTGTATGTCGGCAAGGGATTGATTGAGCGTGACGATAGAATCGATATCTACTACACCGGACACCAGAGCCGGCATGTCTCGAAAGAGGTCCAACCCGGTGACAATCACCTCTGCCTGGCCAGCTTGCGTCGCGATGGCTTCGTGTCCCTGGAATCACCGGACGAAGGGAACATGCTGACCAAACCCATCGCCTATCCTGGGGGTCGTCTGCACATCAACGCCAGAACTTCTCCAGGCGGTTCCGTGACCGTCGCTATTCGCCGAGGTGACGGCGAGTTCGACGGCCTGCCCCTGCCCCAGTGGAGCTACGAGCGGTGCAATGTCTTCAGCTCTGATTCGATCGATCACACGGTCGAGTGGAAGCAGCAGGAGAACCTGAGCAGTCTAGAAGGAAAGGCCATCCGCCTGGAGTTCAGCCTCAAGCAGGCGGAGCTGTTTTCCTTCTGGTTCGAATAGGGCGAGCAGAAGGTGCCGATAACGTGGAGCAAGAATCAGACCGGTCGAGTTTGGCGGAGCATAAGAAATAACCTGAAATGTGATTCGGATTCTCTTGAGCCCCAGGGTTGTAAACCATTGATTCAGAGATCGTTAAGTCACGGAAGCCGGAAGCGCAAGCGAGGGGTTGGGGGGCCGCACTAAGGGTCCGTCAGGAAATAACCAGAAGAAAGGTTCCATGATGGCACTGACACTGAGCTCAACCCGAGGACTGGCCTCGGCCTGCTTGCTTTCCCTGACCCTATCGCCCGTTGCGGGAGAGCAGATCAACTCCCTGGACATCGGCTCCAGACTGGAGCTGTTCGTAGACCACTACCTGATTGAATCCTTGGACGGGCTCGAGCTGAAGCTTCACTCTCCGCGTCCCGCAGAACGCGTCTTGACCTTCGACAAGCCGTGGGAGGGCGTCACCAGCGACTACATCTCAGTCCTGAAGGACGATGACCGGTATCGGATGTACTATCGAGGCAGCACACACGCCGGTAAGGGCCTCACGATCTTTTCCTTGCGGAAGCCGGAAGAATCGGTGATCCCCGACCACCGGGAGTGGACCTGCTATGCCGAGAGTCGGGATGGCATAACCTGGACACGCCCTTCCCTGGGGCTCTTCGAATTCAAGGGTTCCAAAGACAACAACATTGTCTGGACGGGTGCCCATGGAGATGCCTCCCACTGCTTCATGGTGTTCAAGGACGGCAATCCTGAGGCATCCCCAGATCAGCGCTACAAGGCGCTGGCCAGCTATCACACCCCTGGCCTGAAGCATGTGATGGGAGCGGTCTCTGGCGACGGTATTCACTGGAAGCTGGTAGACAAGGACCCTCTTATTACACAGGAAGTCGATTGGGGAGGTGATCTGGCCTTCTGGGATTCCGAGCAGCAGCAGTATGTCGCCTATCTCCGCGGTCTGCGCGGAGGACGAATCCGAGAGGTCGTGCGCACGACCTCTCCTGATTTTCTTCACTGGAGCCCACCGAAATACCTCGACCTGGGGACGACACCAGTGGAGCATTTCTATACCAATGCTGCGACTCCCTATTTCCGGGCTCCCCACATCTACCTTGCCTTCCCCCGCCGTTTTGTGCCCTGGCGCACACTGGAACCCTTCCGCGTCAACCCGAGATCCGGTATTTCGGACGCAGTCCTTCTCAGCAGCCGCGACGGCTTTCATTGGCAGCGGACCTTTATGGAGGCCCTCATCCGCCCTGGGAGACACCCCCGAAACTGGATTCATCGAGCCAATACCCCTGCCTCCGGAGTCGTGGCGACGGCACCGGACGAGATCTCGCTCTACCTTCAACGCCACTACACCTTTCCCAGTGTCCACGTGCAGCGGATGGTGCTCCGGACGGATGGCTTCGCCTCAGTGCATGCGGGCTATGCCGGCGGCGAGCTGCTCACGAAGCCTCTGGTCTTCAACGGGGACAACCTAGTCCTGAACATCTCCACCTCAGCCGCTGGGAGCATCCGTGTGGAGATCCAGGATATCCAGGGAAATCCTCTTCCAGGCTTTGCCCTGGAGGAATCACCGCTGATCTGGGGGGATGAGATCGAGCACACGGTGCGGTGGGAACGGACTCATGCCCAGGCGAATTCAGATAAGCCCCTGACCCGGATCGCAGGGAAGCCGGTGCGCCTGCGCTTCGTGATGAAGGATGCAGATCTCTACTCGCTGAGGTTTAGGTAGGAACAGGGCCGCCAACTCCTTCGGGGGCTCTTGCTCCTGTCCCAGTAGGGACAACTACCTTTCCAAGGCCAGAGA
>JAKZYH010000545.1:0-2722 GCA_047514575.1 Acidobacteriota bacterium
TTGGGGATGTCGGTGCTGAGAATGGGTGCTTCTTGCAGCGCACGGAAGTGCGTGCCGTTTCCCGAAACCCAGGCGTGGACACGCACAATCGGCTTCTCGCTTTCGTCCAGGGTAAAGGCCTTGAAGCGCTCTCCCTTTGGCACTCCCGGACGCCGGTCGATAAACACCTCCACACCCGGCTCCCCGTCGGGATACAGGTGCTTCCCATCGGTGGTGCCAATCTGGTTGTTCTCTCGGCTGCCCTTTATGGCAACCAGTCCCAGGTTCGGTTTCTCCCAGTGGATGCCGTCCTGGCTGCGGGCGTAGAGCGTGAACTCTTTAAAAGGGGGTCCTGCCGCGTGCCCCTGGTAGTACATATGGTAGGTGGGGCCGTCCTGGATCACCGCGAGCCCGTAGCCAGTGTCCCCTTCCCAGGGCTGATCCACCTTCAATACGGCCTGTGGTGCATTCGGAGGCGGGCTCCCACCAGACGCTCGAGGAGAAAATGATCCACAAACAGCTCCAGCCGCGTCCCCAGGTCGATCGCCTCCTCATGGTGCTCGCCCACAACCTCTGTCTGAACCAGACCCAGAATCGAAACGACCAGGGCTATGATCCTCTTAGACATTCACTCCTCCTATCCTTTCAAAAGGGGGCACGCCAACCGAGCGGTGACTGCCCGCCGCGGGCCTGCCACACTATACAAGGGCCCTCGGGCGCAATCCACCGGACATCCGTTCTTGGTGCCCAAATGAACCTGGACTTTGTGTCTCGACGCAGAGATCAGAGGATGTCAGACGACCGATGCGCTGGTTTGCGGTGCGTGCGTTCTGGCGGAATTCCAGTTAGGCCGAAAATGGAATCATCTGCGAGCCAAGAAGTGTGCGGTCGCGCGTCACCAGGGGAATGTTCTCAACGACACTTGTCGCGGCGATTATCTCATCGGCGGGGTCGCTTCGGATGTCCAGGTTGCAGCTCTGGCGACAGATTTCCAAGGTCAGAGGCCAGGTGTGGATACGCCTCAGAGTTCGTTCGACCTTGGGCTGTTCGAGTTCGACATCGATTCGGCCGAGCTGCACGAGCTTCGAGAGCTCCCATAGAACAATGGCGGAGATGCTCCAGCGATGCTGCGAAAGAAGCGCTTGCTCTTTCTCGTCGAGTGCTCCAGCGAGGGCGAGAACCAGAATATGAGTGTCAAGATTCAGCATTCCATTTCACGCCTGCTGAGAAAATGTTTCCTTTGACTTGGATTTCGGCTTTCAGGCTACCGATGAGGTCGGCCGAATCCATCTCGATGGGGATCAGTTTCGCCACCGGTTTACCATGCTTGGTCACGACGACGCCCTCAGGACCGACCTCGTCAAGAATCGCCAGACACTGCTCCTTGAACTGTGCGGCGCCGATAGTTTTTGCACTCATGAATCAAGCTTAACACAAGACATAAAATACGACTAGTCACTATTTATAACCATCTATGCATCTCTGGGGCGGCATGCTTCTCTCTGCTGCTTACCGGAAGCGGAATGAATAGATATCCGCATCCTTCATTACGAACCTGAGCCGGATGGGGCGACCTGCCAGGGTGGAAAGGTCACTTCCCCGTTTCCAGGCGACGACTCGCTCGATCTCGTCTCCCAGAATCTCCTGGCACTCTTCGGCGCTATAACCGGGCAGGGGTTTGCCCTCTGGATCCAGTATCTCGACCCGGACGCTCCCGGCTGCCGAAGTCGAGTAGTTGATTTCCAGTTCCCTTCCCGAGAAACGGATCGGCTTGGTCAATGCGATGCCCCCCTTATAGGGGGCGTGGAGCGAAGCGAATCCGTCGAGCCTCAGCCGATACCGCCGGACGTGCCAGGTGGGGTCGGCATAGTGTCGGTTCAGGTACAGGGAAATCTCCCCAGGTCCTGTCTGGACCACTCCTCCCAGCGCGTAGTTGCTCCGCGTGACCCAGTTCAGAAGACCCGGGCCCGGTCGGATCAACCCCTCCATGAAGGTCCGATCGTAGTGGTTGCCACCCCGAGTCGTCATCAGAATCGTCTCGGCGCAATCCTGCCAGTACCCCTCCAGAACGCCTTCCTGGCGGGCGACCTCATCTGATAGGACCTGCCGTCCTTCCATGAATCGAGCCGACAAGGCCAGATAGATGTGCGGGGCTCGAAAATAGGGATGCGTCTGATTATTGTAGTGCTGGTCAGGAGGAATGACTCCCACGCTTCCGAAGGTCATGGGAGCCGGTTCAGTCCAGCTCAGAAAGTCCTTGGAGGTAAGCCGGGCCACGGCTCTTTTTCGGGTTTTCCGGTCTTTGCTGGTGGCGTAGCGGGTGTAGATCAGATACATCTGCTCCGCTTCCGACCAGAACATGGTCTCCAGACCGTCGAAGGCGTTGGGGATGTCGGTGCTGATGATGGGTGCCTTCTGCAGCGGACGGAAGTGGGTACCGTTTCCAGAGACCCAGGCATGAACCCTAACGATCGGACTCTGGCTCTCGTCCAGGGTGAAGGCCTTGAAGCGCTCTCCCTTTGGCACTCCCGGACGCCGGTCGATGAAGATCTCCACACCCGGCTCCCCGTCGGGATACAGCCGTTTCCCATCGGTGGTGCCGATCTGGTTGTTCTCGAGGCTGCCTTTGATGGGAACCAGTCCCAGGTTCGGTTTCTCCCAGTGGATGCCGTCCTGGCTGCGAGCGTAGAGCGTGGGCTCTGAGTAAGGGGGTTTTCTGGACCGGCCCTGGTAGTACATGTGG
>JAKZYH010000546.1:0-5777 GCA_047514575.1 Acidobacteriota bacterium
TCCAAGTAGTCCAAGACAGTCCGCATCGGTGCGGAACCAGGCCTGGAACTCGCCCACGGACCTCGGATAGTGCGTGCCAGCACTAGGGTGATCCACCGCCTCAGCCTACATCCAGTCCGGTTAAATGGATACCCCAGAGGCAGAAAATGCGGAAACATCTCGACCAGCAACATAGCTGTCAAATGGGACCTATAGGGTCTGAACAACAGCCAGCTGTGTCATTAGCTCGCCGTCAATGGGGCGTGTCCGCAGTCTGCCGTCCTCCGGGATAGAAAAGCCAGAAATATCGGCTTCTCGAGCCCCGGAGACTGAGTCTTCGGGGCTTTTTTTATTCCCCCCGAATACCAGTAATACGCTGCCGGGACAACTCTGGCAGCGCCCCGGTTTGACAGTTTGGCTTCGGACAGTTAGCGCCGGTCGGTTCCGGCGGCGCACCGCTCCTTGCTTGAGGGCAAGTTGACGCAGTGTGTACCGCGACGGTTTCAAAGCCCCGACGTTAGCTGAGAATCAGTAGCTCAATGGTTTAGAGCAACGGGTGAAGAGCCCGTGGGAGCAGGTTCGATTCCTGCCTGATTGAACCCTGACTTTGACTCAGGTGTTCGTTTAGCTTCCCTTACAAGGAAGTTGATGACCAAGGACGGGCTCAGTGGGGCCGGTCCCGGTCGACTTGCCAGCTGCCTTGTAGTGAGAGGAATCGGCCCCGCTTTTCGGTCGCCTATCCTCCACTCCTGGGACAGCACCCCAGAAGCGGCCTTGCAAGCGGGTGGATACCGGTGGGTTGAAACCGCGGAGGCGAAGTGTCTGACGGGAACAAGCACGGTTTTCCTCGCCTGTGGTGGAAACTGGATTGTTTCCCAACGACCGATGCCGAAGCGGTAAGCGGCCCGTCTCAATCCCGCTTCCGTCAGCCAAGGGGTGGCAGGACGGTCGGGCCGCCCCCTGTCCCGTCGTGCAAAGAAGTGGCAGCTGAGAGTTAGGGGGAAAGAAGAATAGGTCTATCCGGGACAACAGGTCTCGGGTACTGGGTGGATCGGCGGCCAACTCTGGTTGGTGCCTTCGGTCCGAACAATCCATGTTTCTGACGGAGTAGCAGTCTGGGTATGCGGGGGTAGTCCAACCGGCAGAGACTGCGGCCTTAAACGCCGCGAGTTGAGGGTTCGAATCCCTCTCCCCGTACCAAGATATCTCTCCGAACCAGAAAGGAGCGCAGCCATGTTTCTAAAGAAGCGCATTCGAAAGCACGAGATCGGGCTGTGGTTCCGCTACGGCGATTTCGAGCGGGTACTGCAGCCGGGGGTCTACTCGACAGTGGAAAGCCTGTGGGATGCCAATCGAGTCCGGATCGAGGTCTATGACCGGCTCAACACACGATTCGAGCACCGGATGCTCGACCTACTGGTCGAGGACGAGGAGCTGCGAGACGAGCTACTCGTGGTCGATCTGGCCGAAGAGGACCGAGCGTTGCTCTGGAAGGAGGGGCGACTCTCCTCAGTCCTGGGGCGCGGACGCCACGCCTTCTGGCGGGAGCCGTACCAGCTGGAGGTGGAGCGGTTCAGCGTCCGTGATTTCCGCTTCGAGCACCCCAAGCTTGAGGCCATCCTCGGGCGTTCTGCGACCGCTGAGTATCTCGAGTCGGTCCGGGTCCGAACCTACGAGCGAGTCCTGCTCTTTTTGGAAGGGCAGCTCCTGGAGGTGCTGGAGCCGGGTCTACACGCCTTCTGGAAGCAGGCCGGAAAGACTGAATTCTGGGCGGTAGACCTGCGAGAGCAGGTGGCAGAGGTCGCCGGACAGGAAATCATGACCGCCGACAAGGTAACCCTGCGGGTCAACCTTCTGGTGACCTACAAGGTCGCCGAGCCGACCCTGGCGGCAACCGAGGTCACCGACTACCGGGAGACCATCTATCGAGAGGCCCAGCTGGCCTTGCGTGCGGCGGTGGGAACCCGCCGGATCGACCAGCTGTTGGCGGACAAGCGGGCCGTGGGTGACGAGGTGGGAGACGCACTCGCCTCTCGGGCCGCAGAGTTTGGCGTGACGGTCCGCTCAGTTGGCCTGCGGGACATCATCCTGCCGGGCGAGATGAAGACCATCCTGAACCAGGTGATCGAGGCCCAGAAGCGGGCCGAGGCCAACCTGATTCGGCGACGGGAGGAGACGGCAGCGGTCCGCAGCCAGGTCAACACGGCCCGGCTGATGGCCGAGAACCCGGCGCTGGTGCGGATGAAGGAGCTGGAGGGACTGCAGGAGATCCTCTCCGGTACCAAGACGACCTTCATCTTCGGCTCGGGTGATCTGAGCGCTCAGCTGCGATCTCTCCTCACCGAAAAGGTCGAGGAGTGATTCCGCCGCCCAAGCGAAGGGAAGCGCCGGCCTTCACAGCCGGCGCTCCCCGGAAGTGAGGAGAGATGACTGGCAGAGGACTGAAAACGCAGGCCGCAGTGCAACCAGACGAGCGATTGAATTCAGCAGCGGAGGGGTTGACCCCAGTGGGGCGGGGCCTGGTCTTGAAAACCAGCAGCGTCAAGGCGCGTGAGGGTTCGAGTCCCTCTCCCTCCGCCAGAGAGTCCGATTCTGGTATCCGGTCGCAGGGCGACTGCGTGGCCGTGAACCACGCAGGCAGGGTTCGATACCCGCGGATACCCCAAAAGAGTGTCCTGGTGGCTGAGTGGTCAGGCAGGCGGCTGCAAACCGTCGCACGCCGGTTCGAATCCGGCCCAGGACTCCATTGATGGGGCTTGGTGTAAGGGCAACACACTCGGCTTTGACCCGGGCTGATCGGGGTTCGAATCCCTGAGCCCCAGCCAACAGTTTGTGTGCCCCTGTAGCCCAATCTGGCACAGGCAACAGGCTTAAACCCTGTCAAGTGTAGGTTCGAGTCCTACCAGGGGCACGAGTCGTGGGTAGGTGGCCGAGTGGCTGAAGGCAGCCGGCCGTAACCCGGTTCTGGGCTAAGACCCGGCGCAGTGGTTCGAATCCATCCCTGCCCACCAGATGAATATGATGCGGGGTAGTTCAGTGGTAGAACGCCAGGCTCATAACCTGGTCGTCGCGGGTTCGATTCCCGTTCCCGCTACCTTTTGCAGTGCCTCGGTAACTCAAGTGGGTAGAGTGCCTGGCTTTTAACCAGGAGGTTGGAGGTTCGAGGCCTCCCCGGGGTACCAAATTTCAGGAGCCGGGAGGATGTAAGCAGCATGGCGGATTCCAAACCCGTCCAGTGAGGGTTCGAGTCCTTCTCCCGGTGCCAGACCGGGCTCCCTGGCAGGGAGCTCCGAGACTGCGGGATCGTAGCTTAACGGTAGAGCACTGCCCTGTCACGGCAGGAGGTGGGAGTTCAAGTCTCCTCGATCCCGCCAAGAGCCCCGGTAGACTTCATTGGAATGGTCGCCAGGTTTTCATCCTGGTGAATTGCGGGTTCGATTCCCGTCCGGGGTGCCAGAACAGAATGAGCCTACGCGTTTCTTGGGGGTGGAGCCTGCGTTCCAAACCGGGTCCAGGCATAGGTTCTTGAAGTCAGATCTGAACGTTAGGAGGAAAATTCGATGAGGGGACCGAAAAGAGGCAGCGGCCAGCGCTCGAACCTCTACTCCGAGTCCAAGTGGACGAACTGGGTCAGGTTCGATCCGTTCGAATCGGAGATCGACCTATTACCGTACTATCAAAAACCAAGTGCAGAGGTCGATATGGGGAGAGATCATCTGCCCATACCTATCATTGTTCGTGAACTCCAGCAGGGCTTCGTGCGCCCTTGTGAGGTCTCTGACGTAGAGGAGGTCCTCTCTGACATGCCCCCTGAATTCCTCAGGGGCCTTGGCCGAGTTTGCCTGCTCGGCGGAACCTCGAAGCAACTCAAGCTTCGCTCCGGCCTCTATGGCCGCTACACAGGCGAGGGGATCTACCTCTTTGCATTGCCACGGCACCAGCTGACAATGTGGTACCCCCCGCTCAAGCCCAGTGAAGAGAGACAGTTCCTGCGCTGCGGGGTGCGATTGACTCGAAGGAAATCAGGCGTTGAGGTGTGCTTCTCCCTCCGCAGCCTCCGGCGCTTCTATCTCTACGACGTGCTACTTCACGAATTGGGTCACCACGTGGACAAACGGGCCGACGAAAAGAACAATGCAGCAAGAGAACGATATGCAGAGTGGTTCGTCGAGCAACGGTCGCAGAGTCAGAAACTGGCGATCTGATGAGGAACCACGAGCGAACAATTGCGAAGGTTCGTGACACCCTGACCGATGTCTTCGCGAAGCTGGATTGCTGGTTCGATCGTTCTCCTGAGTTGCGAGTATTCCAGCCGGCGTCGGGTGGGTGGTCCATCGACCAGGTTTTGGAACACATCACCTCGAGGAACCATTTCCTCCTGCTAACGCTTGGCAAGTGGGCGAAGATCGCTGAGCAACGAGCGGCACGAGGTGATTCCATCCCGGAAGGTGAGAGCGATTTGCAGCGGTTAGAGGTCGTTGGCCAGCGCGGGAGTTTTGCCTGGGTCCGTCCAGAACACATGGAACCGACTGGTGATCCTAACACCGACGAGGTTCGCGAGACGATGGGGCATCAGTTCGCCAGATGCCTTGAAATCCTCCAAAGATTGGATGGTGGAATCGGAGCCTTGTGCCAAATCCGCATGACGGTGAACAATCTTGGCAAGATTGATCTTTATCAGTGGATGTACTTCCTCGCTCAGCACGCGCGTCGTCATCTGCAGCAAATGGAGGCAATAGAGACTGAGTTCAAGCCGACCCGCTATGGATAGGCTTCTCCGAGAGTAAGCTGGTCCTGTAGCTCAACGGTCAGAGCGCCCACCTTATAAGTGGGTGATCCCAATAAGTGGGTGATCCCAGTTCAATTCTGGGCAGGACCATTTCCTACTGAAGTCGAAAAGTATGCCTGCAGGAGCTTCACTCTTTTCGCAGAAGGGAGTTCTGGAAATAGGAGGTTCTACGTCGTCTCCAGAACGGGAAGCGGAAGAGCAATGTACTGCTGATCCCAATCCACTGACCGTCTCGAAGCTGTTCGACGGTCCACCTATAGTCGGTTCTGCCCTTTTGGTCGATTCTAAGACGACAGGCCGGGGACAGCCCAAAACCAAAACAATCCAGGGCTTCTTGCTCGACTTCGAAGTCCTCGTGCCAGGCATCAAAGGATACGGTCCATCGCGGTACCTCGTCCCACGCCGTTAAAGAGACCGTGAAACCTCCTGGCTCGCTTGGATAGACGGAAAGCGTGTCGGTGTCGACCTCGACGTCAGCTTCCGGGTAGTTAGCCAGGCCCTCCTTTCCCTTTAGAATTGTACTGTGCATCTCCTGTTCAGGTGACTGTCTCCCCAGACCGGTTCCATGGCAAGGGCAGACGGCCTGATTATCGTTAGATTGGAATCTTTTCTGAGCGTACCCACACAGCCACTACTTCCGAGCAAGCGCGATCAAGAATGGATGGTCAGCGTCCGCGACCGACAACGCCGGGCAGACGAGCCGCTGAGCGGTCAGCGCTTCACGATTCCCTCAATCACACTGCACGACCCAAGCGCTCATGATAGTGACGGCGATGGTCTGCACGACCTTGCCGAGTTCATCATGAACACGGATCCCGGCGATCCAGACACCGATGATGACGGCATCCTTGATGGCGCCGAGGTCCAGCTGTCAACGATCATCGGAAAACGTAGTTTCTTGGTAACTACTCAGGTAGCACCACCATGATGCTGCCTGCGAATCAAGAGTAGCTTACCCCCCCCGAAAGCAACAGAAAAACACCGAGTTTTTTCGCTGGACTCGGACGGG
>JAKZYH010000547.1:0-17440 GCA_047514575.1 Acidobacteriota bacterium
TATACCCCATATAATCCTTTCATATAACGAATAAAACCGAACTAAACACAACTATTACATGCCTACATAATACAGCAAGAAACCACACTTATCTCCTGTAGAATCAGTCAGTTATGTGCTAAAGTCTGAGGGAACTTCAGACTAGAGCAGTAGTCCCCTGCTGTATGGCAACGCCAAACCCGAAATCGGCATCTGCCACGGGGACCGAGGCGGTAAGCTTGGCCTCTTCGGACCACTGTGCCTGAACTGGGAACAGCATCGTCCAGCACAGAACGAGGACCAGGAAAATGCAGCGCATCGGAGCCACGCGTCCCTGGATCGGTACGCCACGGGGCAGGCAGGTTCTCGAACATTCCGAAAACAGTGACTCAGCTGATACTTGGGTCTTCATGAGATCTTAACCTCCATTTCTCCTCAAGCGGCAGCTCCCACCCGTTGGGAGCTCGCCGCAACTCGAAGAGCGTATGCCGGCATGTGTCCAGGCCAGATCCAGAAACGGTCCAGGTTGAGTCAGGATTCCGTGGAGAAATCTTGACAGTCCTCTCGCGAGGCATTGGGACTTGGCAGCCGCATCGCTTCAGCTTCCGATCGACTATTTGGCGATTGCCTGGTCTTCGGTTCGGGGTCCTTGTTGCCAGTCGGCTCCCTAGCGGTCCCCGGACCCCGTCTCCTTCCTTCCTCTTGCTGACTCTCGCCTGAGGTCAAAACAAGGTGCCCGTCACGGTACAGCTTGGGTTGATGACTGAGGTCTGAGAGGAACTGATTAGCGGTTGTCCAAGTTGGAAGATTCCTCTGGCGTCACACACAACGTCGACACCGTTGTTCTGGACTGTGTTCTGGGCACCGCTGCCGAAAGTAGAGAGGTATCCGTATTGGCTGCCCACCCAGAGCCCCCTGATCGAATTGTTTTCTATCGTGTTTCCCACCAGAAGAAGGGAAGACATTCGCGTCAGCAGGATGCCGTTCTGACTGTCGGTGATCAGGTTATGTTCGAAAATACCCGAGCCGTTGAATACGACCTCGACACCACTTCCTACATTGCGCTGAATCGTGTTTCCAACGAGAAACGCACTCGAGTTCTCCGCTACGAAAACCCCCACCCTGCCGTTGTCGCTGATATCACTGTCCCGGATCTCAATTTTCGTGTTGAAGCCGGCCCGTATTCCGGCGTTGCCTGCGTTCTTGACGGTGACCTCTCTGAGCTCCACCGGGCTGCTGTCGAGAAGCATGCCAGTGTTGGTACCAGCGGCGTCTATGGTGAGACCGTGGATGAGCACACTGCTGCCATCACCGATTCCCACGACACAACATTTTCCTGCCGGAGAAGAAAGCGTTGCGGGGCCGTCGGCGATCAAGCTGAGGTTCTTTCGTCTGATATCGAACGGTCCGTCATCGCAGTTGCCGCGGATGCTCAGGACGGATCCCGTGTTTGCCGTATCGATTGCCTGCTGGAGGCTTTGCCCTGGCGAGTCGCAGTTGACGGTTGTCGCGGGCAATGTGTAGGACATTAGGGACAGCAATGCTGCCGATACCCAGATAGTCCTCATCGAACGCGATGACAGAGGAAAAGTTTTCGTGTTCATGATTCTTGGCTCTCCTTGGTTTGTGGACCATTCGGGAGGTCTGCACCTCCTGTGACACCGCCTTCTGTGCGGCTGACTATTCCAAACTCTAGGCCGAGGGTGTCAGGGTTGAATCCAGAGACGGTCAGGAAACTGTGGGGTTTTGGTTGAGGAATCTTGACACGAGGGGCCTAGATAAGGGTCCTGAGAGCCGGAGCGGTCCATCAATCCGCTTGCCCTATCAGTGGACGTTGGTTGTTTGATCTAGGGTCGGACCACGATTACTCTCATAGAATCAATAGGTTGTCCTAATTCTGAGGCCAAATAGGGCCCTTACACGCGATTTCATAGGCCAGAAATGCGCTCTAAGCTTGTAGCAGCTTGAGGCCGGATTGGGCAGGCAGTATCCCGTAGGGCTCGCTGTGACAACTGGTTAATCGGACTGATCTGAGGAGGCTGAATGATACTCTTGCGATTTTGCTATTGATAGGCTTCCGCCGTAAGGAACGGATGACTCTCGGACAGTCCAGCCGCCTGCGTCCACTTCGGATTTCACCAGGCCGGTGCGATTCCATAGCTGCTTCGAGACGGTCGAGATGAAGACTTTGCTGCCGACCGCAATGCTTTCGGTCCAGATCGGATTGCGCTGAAGCTCACGCCGCTCGAGCGTCTCTTCGATTGCCAGTTCGTAGACTTCCGCGAACTCCCGACGACTCATCCCATCGTTCCACTTGAGCACGCAGTCCAGGTCCAGTAGTCGATAGCGCCGACGTCGGCCGATGAGTTCGTCGAATCCGCACCAGCGCCACTCCCCGGGAGGAACAGATGTTGTCTGTCCCTCTGATTGTCTTTGTTCTGTTACCCTGTTTCACGGTTTTCGACGAAGTACCGCCTTGATGCGGGCTCTCAGCTCCGAGGGGCTGAAGGGCTTGGTGACGTAGTCATCTGCACCCATCTCCAAGCCCAGGGTTTTTTCCGCCTCACTGTCTCTCGCTGTGAGCATGACGATCGACATCTGCGTTCCTTCTTTCCGCAGCGTCCGGCAGACCTCGAAGCCGTTCTTTCCGGGGAGCATCACGTCGAGGATCATCAGATCGAATCGACCTTGCCGGGCTCGTCGTAGGGCCGTCTCCCCATCTCCGACGACCTCCACTTCGTACCCCTCGAAACTCAGGTCGTCTTCGAGTCTCTGGGCGACGCTGGGATCGTCTTGGACCACCAGGATTGTCGTCATGTCGGCCTCCAGGTCTGGAGTTGCTCCATTTCCTCACTGGCGCAGCAACCAACAGCAGAGAGGGCTCTGCTACCGCGGTAGCGGCCTGCGCGTCGGATGCGACTGTAAACGCGGCAGCGTCAAGCCAGGATCCAAGGACGGTCTGGGTTTGGCCAAGACTTTGTGGGGAAACCTTGACGCCGCCTGGACGGGAATTTGAAGTTTCAATCAGTGAGATGTACCTGAGTGGAGACGGGCCTTTGACCGTTTGTTGAAGCCCTGATTGGGACTGCTGAGGGCTGAATCTGGGTATTCTGGGCTCGATTTCTCTATAATGGGCGCTATTCCGGACTGCCTTCGATCCGACAGATGAAACCTGAACACTCTCTGCCACGCAACCTTCTGATTCCCTTTCTGGTGGTAGTCATCGTGGTGGCGATCGCCCTGGGAGGTTTGGGTTGGTACCTCTTCGAGCAGGAGCAGGCATTGGAGACTCAGCGGGTGCAGGATCGCCTCGAGGATGCGGCCGAAGTGGCGGTCACAACTCTGCGCAGCAGACTCGTCGAGGTGCAGAGCCAACTTCGCCTCCTTATGGCTCTCCCGAAGGAGGCACTGGTGTCTGACTTGAGTCGGCATGCACAGGTGTTATCCGAAGGAGCGCTGCTGGCCTCTCTGGGAGACAAAGGAGTAGAGGCGTACCCCGTCGGGAGACTGTTGTATTACCCAGTGCTGCCTGAGAAGCAGGGAATCCCTGGAAACACCTTCGCAGGCGGCGAGGTATTCGAGTTTCGTCAGAAGGACTACGTTCGTGCGATCAGATTCTTTCGTCAGCTGGCCCGTACCTCTGAGTCCACCGTCAGGGCGGGAGCGCTTCTCAGGCTGGCACGAAACCTTCGCAAGAATAAACAGGTCGAAGAGGCGCTCGTTGTCTACGAGGAGCTCGAGAGATTGGGACCCCTGACGGTCGCACAGCTTCCAGCGGACCTCCTGGCCCGGCATGCGCGGCTCAGCCTGCTGGGCGAATCGAACCAGGAGGCGAGACGCAGACAGGAGGCCCAGGACCTGTACACAGGCCTGAACAGCGGACGCTGGCGAATCTCTTCGGCGTCCTATCAGTTCTATGCCCGAGACGTGGAGACCTGGTTGGGATTGGATACCGGGTCCGATGCGAGTTTCCGGCCTGTCCCTCCCTCAGCCCTTGCTCTGGCGGAGGCTGTGGAATACCTTTGGAAGCAGTGGTTGGACGAGACCGAAAGCTCGGACGTCGAGCACGTCCGTCAGCTCTGGTTTGGGGACGAGCCGGTCTTGATGATCTGGCAGAAGACGGATAGACATCTGTTGGGTCTAGTTGGGGGTAAACAGTACCTTCAGCAGGATTGGATGGGTGATCTCGAGCGTCTTCAGGAGAGCCGGAACGGGAGGCTTGCTATCACCGACGAGAGAGGACGAGCGGTTCTGGAACCCTTGGAGGACGGAATTCGGCAAGCGGTGCGTACTGGAGCCCAGACCGGGCTGCCCTGGACCATCCACTTGGCGAGTGCCGATCCCGAGCGAGATCTTGAGCAGCAGTCGACTCGTCGTCGAGTTCTGGTGACCGCGCTCTTGCTGGTGGTTCTGCTGGTAGGGGGCAGCGGATACGTTGGAGTCAGAGCGCTGAACCGGGAATTGGAAGTATCCCAGCTCAAATCCGACTTCGTCTCGGCAGTCTCGCACGAGTTCAGGACTCCGCTGACCTCGCTGCGACAGTTGACAGAGCTTCTCGTCAGCGGACGGGTCTCCGAACCCGGACGCTCTGCTCGGTATCACCAGGTTCTGAAGCAGCAGACGGAGAAGCTTTACCGGATGGTGGAAACGCTGCTCGATTTCGGCCGGATGGAAGCAGGAACCTTCCAGTACCGCCCCGAGCTCTTGGACGTCCACGAGCTGGTCCGGGAGAACGTCGAGGATTTCCGACGGCAGATCGAGGATCGGGGTTACCAGGTCCAGCTGAGCTCAAACGGCTCAGATCACATGATTCGGGCTGATCGGGAGGCACTCAGGCATGTCCTGTGGAATCTTCTGGACAACGCCGCCAAGTATTCGCCAGACTGCAAGACCATCTGGGTCGAGGTAGAGCGTCAGGAGCGGCGTCTGGCGATCCGAGTGCGGGATCGAGGATTGGGGATTGCCCCCGGGGAACAGTCAGAGATCTTCTCGAAGTTTGTCCGTGGTAGCGCCGCCGAATCCACCGGTCGGAAAGGCTCGGGGATTGGTCTGGCCCTGGCCCACTCCATCGTCGAGGGACATGGCGGCCAACTCGTACTCGACAGTCAACCCGGTGTCGGGAGTACCTTCAGCGTGCTCCTGCCCTTGGAGAGTGGAAATGAAACGACTGCTGGTAGTAGAGGATGAGCCTGGTATCTCGCTCGGACTCGAAGACGATCTGAAGCTGGAGGGATACCAGGTAGAGGTGATTGAAGACGGCGAACTAGCGCTGCAGCGGGCCCGGGAGGAGACCTTTGACCTCATCATTCTGGACGTGATGCTTCCTGGAAAGGATGGCTTTCAGGTTTGTCAGGCCCTGCGTCGTGAGGGTATTGGGACACCCATCATCATGTTGACCGCCAAGGATCAGGAGGCAGAGAAGGTTCTGGGGTTGGAGCTGGGAGCCGACGACTACGTGACCAAGCCCTTCAGTCCTATGGAGCTGAGAGCCCGGATCAAGGCAGTCCTGAGACGCCGTGAAGGCGAGGACCTCAAAGTCTACCGTTTCGGAGAGTGTGAAGTAGATTTCACCCGTTTCGAGTTTCGACGAGACGGTGAGCGAGTCAGTCTGACAGCTCTCGAATTCAAGATACTGGCCGCGCTGGTTCGGCATCGGGGTCAGGTCCTCGATCGAGATCGTCTGCTGGACCTGGTCTGGGGCACCGATACCTTCATCACCGACCGTGTGATCGACACTCACATCGCCAACCTGCGCAAGAAGATCGAAACCGACCACTCTGAGCCAAAACACCTGGTGAGCATCAGGGGGGTGGGTTACCGGTTCGATGCTTGAGAGCAAGGTCCTTCGAGAAGGAGATTTCAACCACTTGACGTCGCGGTGGCCTCCGGCTCGCGATCCTCCTTTTTAAAGAGTTTGGCCCGAACGCGGCGGTCGGGAGGCTATAGCGACCTCCAGGTTTCAGCCTGCCAGGAGCGTTGCACATTCGAGAAGGAAACTACTCCTTGTATTTGGGGTCCATCGTTTGCAACTAAGTTCTACTCTGGGTGGCCCGGGGTTGGCAGTAGTAGGATGGGCACTCTTGCCCGTCGAGAACACTGACGGGCAAGAGTGCCCATCCTACGCCCCAACATGTCGAGCAGATCGCGTTTTTGCTCGATTTCGGCGCAATCGTTTCCGATACACATCAAAGATCATCAAATCAATGGTCTACGTCCTTGCTCTATCCGAATCTGCAAATCAAGTTTCAAGTCAGGAAAAACGCACAAACCTCTCGCCTCTGGGATTCGCAATTGTCAGGAATCCTGGACACTTTTTGGATGGAATCTTAACCTAGACAAGCCTCCGAACTGCGTAGAATGATCCAGTAAGGGTCGATGATTACTTCTTCAAGGTCGGTCTCAGTCTTCCTGTTCTGTATTTTCACGTCGGTGTACGTTCCCGGCCTTCAAGGCGATCAGGCGGCGGTGTTGTTCCAAGCTGCGACCCACAAGGAGCTGGTGGAGGGCGACCTGGACGGCGCAGTCCAGATCTACCAGACCATCCTTGATCGATATGGCTCCGATCGGACCGTCGCTGCGGAAGCACTGGTAAGGCTGGGCGCCTGCTATGAGAAGCTGGGAATGGATGAGGCTCAGGTCTCATACCGACGGGTGATCGAGGATTATTCCGATCAACCAGGGCAAGTCCGTAAGGCCCAGGAGAGGCTGAGGTTGCACAAGGGCGAGGAAGCGTACCGTCCCTCCCAGCCCCCACCAACTCCCCGCTACCAACCCGTGCTGCACGAAGGACTGAGAGCGCGGCCTTTTCGTGGTTTCGCTGCTCAGTTCGACTTCTCTCCCGATGGCTCGGAATTCGTTTTTGTCTCCTCGGCAGAGGGAAGGCCACTGAAGCTTTCTGACAATACTGGGACCCTGATCCGATCTTTCCAAGCCAACTTCGGAGAGTGGAGCGGTTTCAGTCTGCCCCGATGGTCTCCCGACGGTCAGTCGATCGCCTACGTGGCAGGCAGGGATTACGACAGAGAAGAGCCGGAACAGGCCGTCTTCCTTCTGAGTCCCAAGGGGGGGCGCCCCCGACAGCTAGGGACCGTCTTCCCTGGGCTTGGTCTCCAGGACCTATGCTGGGCACCTGACGGTCAGCGATTGACATATCTCCACGTCAATGGTCAGAACTTAATCGGTTCGTTGATCGCTGCTACCGGTGAAAAGGAGGTCCTCGAGCGTCTACCATCTGAGCCAGGTCTCCGATTTGGAGAGTACAGCCCGGACGGTCGTTGGTTGTCCTGCACGATAGGGAATCATCGATCTCAGCGTCGGAGCGATATCTGGATCTTGCCCGGCGGTGGAGGCAGAGCCCTGCAGCTGACTGACTCTCCCGGATTCGATGGCCATCCGTGCTGGTCACCGGATGGGGAATACCTCTATTTCGTGTCTGAGAGGGGAGGGGAGCATAACCTATGGAAGTTGGCTCTGAATCCAAGAACCGGCCAACGTGAGGGAAAGCCGAAACAGATTACCTTCTTCAAGGACACCACTGTTCGTCATCCTCGTCTCATAGGGGAGGGTGACCAGATGGCCTTCCTGCTCCAGCGCAACGTACTGGAAATCTGGGTGGGCAAGGGCGAAGACCCCAGCGAAGCCACGCTGGTCGCTCGCGGAAAGCATGCCCGGATTTCTCCAGACGGGAGAGTCCTCTACTACGTCGCAGAGGGACCCGACCGCGCGGCAGGTATTTTCGCTCTTTCGATCGAGCAGGATACTTCCGAGCATCTGACGAAACAGGACCCCCTGAGCGAGATCGATCTATCGCGGGATGGATCGACGCTGGCCTACCATGCCAAAGATAGCGATGGTCTCGGTTTGTATACGCTGAACACAGGCGGTGGGCAACCGCAACTTCGGGTTCGGCTCCCGGAGGGGCGAGCCCTTTGGACTCCACGTTGGTCTGCCGATGGGACGCAAGTGGCTTATACCCAGAACGGCAGTCTCTTCCTTCTTTCGGTCAATGACGGCCAGTCCACCCGTTTGGCGAGTCTCTATAAATGGGAGGGATTTGAGTGGTCTCCCGATGGTGCCCAGATCGCCGCGCTCGCCTTTGCCAGGCCCGACGAAGAGGTAACTGAGCCCGGCGTCTGGAACAATGCTGTTTTTGTCGTCGAAGTTTCCGATGGGTCGCTCAGGCGGCTGACACCTCTAGAAGAAGACGGTTATAAGGAGAACTTGACCTGGCATCCCAGCGGGGAGCACCTCACTTATGTGCGGTATATCAATCGGCAGGCGGACACCGAGATCCGGCTGGCCTATCCTGATGGTCGGCCCAGCCACCTCCTGATCAATCAACCCGACAGTTGGTACTATTGGGGCTCCTGGTCACCAGATGGTGGGAAGTTCTTCTTCCTGGGAGCGGGCGGTCTCAACATCTTCGACCGGTCAACGAGCGAGATCCAACGCCAGCCGTTCAGTCCTTCGCCACCACCCCGTTGGAGCCTGGACGGGACCACCGTTGTCTGGACGACTGGAAGAGCGACGGCCCAACTCTGGCTGATGGAAAACTTTCAGTAGGGCTTCTTTTTCTGCTGACTCCAAGTGCCGTGAGAGTCGGAGCTTATCAGTGAGATTTTCCATTCCCAAGATTCTTTTTCTACTGGGTCTTCTCGTCTTGATCGGGACCGAGGCGATCGACACCTATCCCCTGGGATCTCCAGACGGGCATTACTTATCAAACCTGCCCCGCGGTCTGCACAGCTTCCTGCCCGTCCCGCCAGGTAATCCTCTTACACCGGAGAAGGTGGAGTTGGGGAGGTACCTCTTCTTCGAGCCTCGTCTGTCCCACGACGGGACCGTTTCCTGTGCCTCCTGCCACGAGCCGGCGACGGCCTACTCCGACGGTCGCAGCCTGTCTCTGGGAATCGGAGGAGCTGAGGGGCGGCGCAATGCTCCCAGTCTTCTGAACGTCGCCTATCGCAGTCCACTGTTCTGGGACGGGCGCGTCAAGACTCTGGAAGAGCAGATATTGAAGGTGGTAACCAATCCAGTCGAGTTTGGGAGCACGCCAGAGGCGGCAATCCGCAGGTTGGAGACCTCACGGTTTCATCGTCTGTTGTACCAGAGAGCGTTCGGGACGGAGCAGATCACACTCAAAGGAGTATCCCAGGCGATCGCCAGTTTTGAGCGAACTCTCCTTTCGGGCGACTCAGTCTACGATCGCTCCCGGCAGGCGGGGAATCCCTGGCTCCTCTCGGTTCAGGCACGCGACGGATTGCAGCTCTTTCGAGGTAGGGCCAACTGCAGCTTCTGTCATCAAGGCTCGCTTTTCAGCGACAACCGGTTTCACAATACTGGAGTTGGCTGGGCTGAGGAGCCCCTCGACTGGGGGCGCCACGAAGTGACGGGGAGGGAAGAAGATCGTGGAAAATTCAAGACTCCCTCCCTTCGTGACGTGGAATATACAGCGCCCTATATGCACAATGGGAGCATCGAAAACCTGGAAGATGTAGTTGACTTCTACGACCGCGGAGGGGGGGCGAATCCGTTTCTGGATGGCGCCATCGAGCCGCTTCGCCTACGAGGCTCGGAAAGGGCCGCTCTGGTCGCCTTCTTACGGTCATTGAGTGGTAGTTGGAGAAAGGACGAAGGCCTCGAGTGAGGAAGAGTCTCGCCTGTGCAGTCTTACTCTTCGTTTCCTCGACCATTGCCGGCGAGCGCCTCAATCTCTCGGTGGAGGGTCCCCAGTTCCAGGTCAATGCCCACCCGGTCGGGCAGATAGATGGATTGTGTCTGGCCATGGATCGAGACGGAGAGTTTGTCATCGTCTGGACCGGCCCGGGGCAGGATGGAAAGAGTCGAGAGATCTTCGGGAAGCGATACCACAAGGACGGCCCGGAGCTTTCACCGCCGTCCGGGAAGCGGTTGGCGGACCGTGGGAACGTGTTTCAAGTCAACAGCTACACCGCGGAAGACCAGACGCAACCCCATGTAGCGATGGATGCGCGGGGCAACTTCGTCGTGGTTTGGCAAAGCCAGGGCCAGGATGGGGAGCACCTGGGCGTTTTTGCCAAGCGCTACGACTCTGAGGGCAGGGAGCTACCACCCCCACCGCAGCAGCGGGGGGCCGGCCACGGGAACGAGTTTCAGGTCAACCAGGAAATCCGTGAGTATCAGATGAACCCGTCGATTACCATGTTCGACGCTGGGAGCTTCGTCATCGCCTGGCGGGGGAGAGTCTTTGCCCGAGACCAGGGAGGGATCCGGGCCATCCTGGCCAGGCGCTATGATCGAGCGGGAATCCCGTCGGGGGAGGAGTTTCGCGTAAACACCGTCTCAACCAATGCCCATTATGTTTCCCTGGCCACCGCTGCTGTGGACGGAAGGTTCTTTTTTGCCTGGGCAAACGATGATCGTGACGAGGACGTGTGGGCGGTGCAGTACGATGCTCAAAATCGGGTCGTAACTCCCGCTAGGGCATTTGGAGGCGACGGCAGTGGCCAGTTCAAGGTGAACTCCTATACTGGGCGCCACCATCTCGTTGCGCACGGTTCGGCGATCGATGACACCGGTAGGTTACTGATTGCCTTTGGCAGTTCGATGCAGGACGGGGACGGGTCGGGCGTCTTCGTCAAGCTCTACGATCCCCGGGGAAATGAGATCGGCCTCGATTCGACGACCCCTGGCAGTGGCGTGGGAAATGAATTTCAGGTCAACAGCTATACGCAGTCGAATCAAGGCGTGGCGGCTGTGGCTACTGGCCCGTCGGGCCGATTCGTGTTGTCCTGGGGAAGTCGGGGCCAAGACGGGGATCACTACGGGATCTTCGCCAAGGCCTATGACCGGGAGGGCAATGAAGTTGAGCCCGTCTCGGATCTGCGGGGGGAGGGAGTCGGCAATGAGTTTCAGGTCAACTCCAGCGTCCAGGGACTGCAGGTTCTTCCCCAGGTAGCAATGGATCGGGACGGCGATTTCATCATTGCCTGGCGCAGCAGCGACGCTGGAGGAGGAGTCTTTGCCCGGCGCTACTCGCTCCGTTGAAGGTTCTTTCGGACTACTGAATACACCGCCATGGCGCCATCACAGCGAAAGATACGGGAGTTGAGATGAAGAAGACCGTCATCGTCCTGATGCTCATCTGGGCAGTTCCGGCGCTTGCTCGAGAGCGTCCCACCTTGTCCGTCCTGGGCCCTGAGTTTCAGGTCAATAGCCACACCGCTGGCCCTAAAGGGGGCGACAATTGCATCGCCATGAGCCCAGCGGGCGATTTCGTCATTGTCTGGGCCGGTCCCGGTCAGGACGGTGATGGGTGGGGAGTCTTCGGCAAGCGATATGACAGACAGGGCCGCGAGCGTCCTCTGCCGCCCGAAATTCAAGGTGCAGGCGAGGGAAATGAGTTCCAGGTCAACAGCTACACAGTCGGGGGACAATCGATGCCTAATGTGGCCATGGACGATCAGGGAAACTTTGTCGTTGTCTGGCATAGCGCAGGGCAGGACGGAAGTCTAAAGGGCATTTTTGCCAAGCGTTACGACGCTGAAGGCAGGGAAGTCAGTCCTTCGTCGGATCTACGGGGGAAGGGCCAGGGAAACGAGTTTCAGGTCAACGGCGAGGTCCAGGGGGACCAGAGTCATCCCTCTGTAACAATGAGCCCGGATGGGACCTCCTTCTTCGCCTGGTCTGGACGCGTATTTCCCCGCAACCAGGGAGGACACCGGGTGATCCTGGCTCAGCGCTACGATTCCTCGGGAGCCAGACTTGGCCGGGAGTTTGTGGTCAGCAGGACACCCCGCGTCTGGAGCATCGCGCTGGCGGCGAGTCTGTATGGCGACTTCCTCGTTTCCTGGGGAGGGCAGGATGAGCACGTTTGGGCCAAGCGGTACGATGCGCAGGGCCAAGAGATCGATCCCGCCTGGGGCTTGCCAGGAAGAAACGAAGCCGGTGTGTTCCAGGTGAGTGCCTATACCGGGTTTCACGGTGTGACCTACTACAATCCCCACGGCGCCTCCATCGGTAGGGAAGGGGCCATTATCGCATTTGGAAGCCGACGCCAGGATGGCGATGATAATGGGGTATTTGCCATGCGATACGATCGGAAAGGCAACGAGATTCGTTCCAATCCAGATACTCGTGGAGCAGGGGTCGGCAATGAATTCCAGGTCAACACCTACACCCAGGGACTTCAAGTGGGAGGATCCATCGCCATCAGTGGAGAGGGGCATTTCGTCATCGTCTGGATGACCCTCGGACAGGATCCCGGTAGCTACGGAGTATTCGCCAAGGGCTACGATCGGAAGGGCAATGAGATTCCCCCACCACCTGATCTTCGAGGTGCCGGTGCAGGCAATGAATTCCAGGTCAACGCCACCACCAATGGGACCTATCCCGATGTCGCCATCGACGAAGACGGTGACCTCGTGATCACTTGGAGCGGATCCACCGACGGTAACAAGCGGGGAATCTTCTCCCGTCGCTACTCCCTGCGCTGACTGGAGTCAGCGTTCCTTCCGATACCGCTATTCAGAACAGGTCACTGTCACTACCGATTGACAATGTGACTATATATAGTCAGAATGAGGATATGGTGCAAGCCATGGTCTCCGAACTCAAGGCAAAGCTCAGCGCCTATCTGGCAAGGGTTCGTCAGGGTGAGACGGTGGTTGTCTGCGAACGGAAGACTCCGATCGCGCGAATCGTCCCCTACGAGGGAGAGCCGGAAGACCTTCTAATCGAGCGAGCCTCGCTTCCCGGAAGCGAGCTTATCGACGTCCCTTCGGTCCGACTTCTCAAACCCCTGGATCCGATCCGTTTGCTCCGCGATGATCGGGATAGTCGATGATTGCCTACTTGGATACCAGCGTCGTGCTTCGCGTCGTATTCCGACAGCAGCCGATCTGGGCGGGATGGGGTAGCTGGGATGAGGCCTGGTCCAGCGAACTGATGGGTGTAGAGGCTCGTCGCACCATCGATCGACTCCGGCTGGGGCAGGCGCTCGACGATGAAGGCGTTGCCCGGAGTCACGAAAGTCTGGCCCATATAGAGAAGGGCGTTGGTTGCATCCGATTGACTCGACCGGTCTTGAAGCGGTCGGCCCTGCCCATGGCAACGGCAGTCGAGACGTTGGATGCCATCCATCTCTCAAGCGCCATGCTCTACGCTGAGCGTCAAGGCACAGAGCCGGTCTTTGTAACTCACGACGAACGGCAGGGAACTGCAGCGCGTGCCCTGGGCTTCGAGATAGCTGGTGTGGAGTAGTGGCCATGGTGGAAACTGGTCGACTTTCCGGGAGCAGAAGTTACTCGATCCCTATTTGAAGCGTATGGAGTAAAGGTCTGCGTCCTTCAGACTGAATCGCAAGCGTACCGTCTGGCCCGCCAGAGCACCCACGTCAGCTCCATCCTTCCAGGAAACCACCCGAGTGATCTCGTCGCCGATGATCTCGGGGCACTGCTCCACGCCGAAGCCGGGGATGGGCTTTCCTGCGGAATCCTGGATGCCGACGCGAATCGAGCCGGCTGCCGAAGTGGAGTAGTTGATCTCGAGCTGCGTACCCTGGAAGCGGAAGAGCTTCGTCAGCATCTCTCCCCCCTCGTACGGAGCCCGGACGGAAACGAAGCCGTCGGTCCGCAGCCGGTAGCGGCGAATGTGAAAGGACGGGGTGCCGTAGTGGCGGTTTACCCACAGCGACATCTCCCCTGGTACCGTGGGCAGAAGTCCCCAGAGGACGATATTGGAGCGCGTTCCCCAGTTCTCCCAGCCCGGCCCGGGACGCAGAAACGCCTCCTTGAAGATCCAGTCGAAGTGAGTGCTCCCGGCCCGGCTGCTCATGAAGACGCCGTCCGATGAATCGGCGTTCCGTCCCGGCCGCAGGCCGACCCGCTGAGCCTGGGAATCCGACACCGTCTTGCGATTCTCCATGAAGCGCATCGGAAAAGAGACATAGATATGGGGGGCGCGGAAATAGGGCTCGGTCATGCTGGTGTAAAGCTGGGCCGAAGGAACAACACCGGTGCCGGTGAAGGTCATTGGGGTGGGCTCACTCCAGTGAATCAGGTCCGGCGAAGTCGACCGGAAGACGGATCGTAGGCCACCCTTGCGGCTGGGCCGCCCCTGGGTGTCGACCATGTAACGAGAGTAAAGAACGTATCTTTGCTCTGCCGCGGACCAGAAGAGGCAGACCAGCGAGTCGAAGGCGTTGGGGAAGGTGGTGACCAGAATGGGATCGTCCTGTGCCTTTTCCCAGCGAGCTCCATCGGCGGAGAGGTGTAGGAAGAGTTCGCGTCTCTCGAAGTTCCCCCGACGGCTGAATCCAGGAGTGATCCCCTTGATTCGGTGGGACGCAGGAACTCCGGGCCTCTGGTCGATGAAGGGGATCATGAAGTAGGACCAGGTGTCCTTGCCCTCGACGATGGCGTTGTTGTCCCGTGTCCCCGCTACTTCGATGAGTCCCAGGTTGGGCTTGGTCCAGGTGATTCCGTCCCTGCTCTCGGCCAGGCAGCGTCCCTTGATGTCATCATTGGCCATGCCCCGGTAGTACATACGGTAGATTCCGTCGTGGTGAAGAACGCTGATTCCGAGGTTGTCCCCTCCCTCCCAGGGGCGATCCACCTGAATGGCTACCTCGGCAGGCTGAGGATGATGCAGTTCGAGGCGGGTGCCAACCAGACGATCGATCAGGAAGTGGTCGACGAACAGCTCGCGTCGAGAACCGATGTCAAGAGCCTGCTCTGGATTTGACTGGTGGGCTTTCGTCTCTGCAAACGCAGGGAGTAGAAAGATAATCGTCACACATAGGACCGCCACTCTTTGCATGGATACCTTCCTTTTTCTTCGATGGAGAGTATGGGCAAGCGTGGTTTTGGTCAAGAGGAAGCTCTTCTGATTTGGCTGTCCCTGCGAGGGGCTGTAAGATTAGGAGGTAAGGAGTTCGGGTGCCCACTCCCAAACCGTCCGTTTCCCAGATGCTCTCAAGGGCCAGTGCAGGGGATCAGTCGGCCTTGTCGAGTCTGGTTCCGCTGGTCTACGAAGAGCTGCGCAAGCTGGCTGGCCGATACCTTCGCCGGGAAGGCCGGGCACCGACACTGCAAGCAACGATGCTGGTTCATGAAGCCTATCTTCGGCTGCTTGGAGACGAGAAGCTACAGTGGAAAGATCGGGCCCACTTTCTGGGGATTGCGGCGCGCTCGATGCGTCAGATTCTGATCGAGAGAGCAAGAGCCCGCAATGCCCAGAAGCGCGGAGGGGATCAACACCCGATTACGCTCAACGATGAGCTCATCGGCCAGCGTGAACGCTCGATCGACGTGCTGGCACTAGAGGCGGCTCTAGAGCAGCTGGCCCAACTCGACCCGGAGCAAGCAAAGTTGGTGGAGCTGCGGTTCTTCGGCGGCTTGACCGTGGAGGAGGTGGCGGAGGTCATGGGGATCTCTCCCGCCACCGTTAAGCGCCGTTGGACCTTCGCCAGAGCCTGGCTCCGTCGCGAGATGGAAGCATGAATAAGGAAGAGTTTGCCCGACTCCAGGAACTGTTCCAGAGAGCGCTGGACCAAAGCGGAGAGGGGCGTGAGAGCTTCATTCGCAAAGTCTGTCAGGGCGATGAGGATCTCAGATCCGAGCTGGAGTCTCTGCTGGCAGCTCACGACAAAGAGACCGAGCTACAGGAGACCGTGACTCTAGGCGCACAAATCGGGGGCTTGAAGCAGGGAGAGCTGGTAGGTCCCTATCGAATAAAAGAAGAGATCGGTCGAGGAGGAATGGGTGCGGTCTATCTGGCGGAGGATACACGGCTCCAAAGGACGGTCGCACTCAAGGCGCTGGCCGAGGCCTTCGTCGTCGATCCCAAGCAGCAAAAGCGATTTCGACGCGAGGCCCAGGCTGCGGCTGCCCTATCGCACCCGGGTATCACAACGATATACGCCCTGGAGGAAGTCGAGGGACGGCTCTATATTGCCAGCGAGTATGTGCGTGGGAAAACGCTTCGGTCGCTGGTCGAGGAGGGTCCTCTGCCGCTGGGGGATCTACTCGACGTGGCCTCCCAGATTTCCGAAGCACTGGCTGCGGCTCACGCCAGGGGAGTCATTCATCGAGACCTCAAGCCCGAAAACGTGATGCTGGCCGAGGACGGCAACTTGAAGCTTCTCGACTTCGGGCTGGCCCTCCTACTGGAACCCCAGCCGGCCCAGGAACGACTCACCGAGGTAGGAGCCCTTCTCGGAACCCCTTCCTACATGGCCCCCGAGCAGCTGACCGGGGACCCTGTCGATTCGCGCTGCGACATCTTTGCCCTCGGGGTGGTGCTCCACGAGCTTGCCAGTGGATCCAATCCCTTCAGCGGTAAGACGCCCATGGCCTCGATTGCCAAGATCCTTTCAGCCGACCCGGAGTCGAATCCGGGACTCCAGAAGCAGGCCCCCGACCTGGACCGGATCATCCGAAAATGCCTCCAGAAAGACCCACAGAAGCGATACCAATCTGCAGAAGAACTGGCGACGGATCTGGGACGAGTCCGGGCTGGCCGGGGAAGACTGACCGATGGTGAAGTCCAGGTCGATCCTGGACAGGGAAGGGTGCAGCCCGCGGATCCTCCTTTGCGCAGCTTCTGGTGGGCGGTGCACCAGGTCATCGTGTTGCTGGTCTATAGCTGGATGGTCTATACCGCATGGAAGGTCAAGGAAGGGATTCCGGCCAGCTGGAGTCCGGTCCTCTTTTTCGGCGTGTTGGGCTGCGCCGTTGCCAACGGAACGCTCCGGACGCATCTGCTGTTTACTTCCAGGTACAACCGCAGCGCGATGCGAACAGAATTGCGGCGAGCGACAAGTTGGATGCTTCGAATCGATGTAATTTTCGTCCTACTCCTGCTGGTCGCTTCCATCGCGGTCTCCGATCTAGGTCATATTACGGCAGGCGTCCTGGCCGCGGTCGCGGTAGGGTATGCGGTGGTTGCCCTGGTCGTCGAGCCTGCAACCGTTCGCGCCATCTTCGCGGGAGAGGGCGATTCCCAGCAGGCTTCCACGGACAGTATTGATTAGTGTCCCCATCGGGGATGGCGGAAACCCCCCGCTTTGAGGCGAAGAGAAGGTTCCCGAAGCCCCGCAGGGACGGTAGGGTCATCTTCGAGTGCAGTTGAAAGTGGTAGAGTCGGTCTCTGACGTGGCTTTGGTCTCCAGGCCGAAGTGTAGCGGTCGAGCCTGGCTCGACCCACGGCGGCCTGGAGACCGCCGCCACGATGAAGGTCTGCAGGATGAGTCGAATTCGATGCGACATCCTTTCGAACCCCTCGGCCTGGAGCCGCGGGTGGGCCTAGCCCGGATTTCTCATCGCTGGTCTACTGCGTCGCCGCAAACCTCCGTCCTGGCTGCGTTCCGCTCTGTCGGCCTCCTCGACGTACTGCACGAGTACGACTGCGGGGGCCTCGGTCGCAAGCCTTGCCAGGCCGGCTTTTGCGGCGCCTCGCTACGACAAGCGATGAGAAATCCGGG